>JBEEPE010000001.1:0-4932 GCA_041191265.1 Verrucomicrobiota bacterium
TCCGCAGCCCCGAGTGACCCAAACACGACTGAGCAGACCAACGCACAACCAGTCCCGAGCACAGAGTTCCAACGCAGTTCAGACAAACGCTTCATCGCCTTACCCTAAACGCTCCCGCTCAAAGAACAATCGGTAGAACACCCTCCGCCCACTCAGGCTCACCCACGCTCAACCGGCATCCCATTCAACCGCGCCTGCAAAAAGCCGCCCCTCAGGTTTTTCACAGAACGCCCCATCCCTTGAAGAATGCACGCCGCCAAATACCCGCGCTGCCCCTTCTGACAGTAAGTCACAACCTCACACCCCTCCGGAATCTCCGACAGCCTCGTCCGCAAAGAGTCCAAAGGAATATTCAGCGCCCCACGGATCCATCCCCACTCCGCCAACTCATCCGAATCACGCACATCAAGAACAACCTCCCCAGACGGACGCCAGACCGAAGAGTCCACCGTCGCGACATCGCCACGCGCAATGTGGGCCCCAACGAAACCCGCCACATTCACCGGATCATTCGCCGACCCAAACGGCGGCGAATAGGCGAGATCGAGGTTCTCCAAATCAAATACACTCATCCGCGCCGCAATCGCCGTCGCCAAAACATCCACCCGCTTGTCCACCCCCACTTCCCCCACCACCTGCGCCCCCAGCAATCGGCCGCTCCCCTCTTCCGCGATCAGTTTCACAAACATCGGCTTTGCGCCGGGATAGTAATGCGCGTGACTGAAATCCCTCGTCACACTCGTAAACACCGTCCAGCCCAACCGCTTCGCCTCCCGACTGTTTATCCCCGAAAAGCCAGCCACGGTGTCCAACACCCGAACAATCGATGTTCCCTGCACCCCAGGGAAAACCATCCGAGCCCCCGCCGCATTCGCCCCCGCCACACGACCCTGCCGATTCGCCGGCCCAGCCAATGCAATCCGAGCTCTCCCCCCAGAAACCGAGTGCACCGTCTCCGCGGCATCACCCACCGCGTAAATATCCGGATCCGAAGTCTCCATCCGGCCGTTCGTCCGAATCCCGCCCGTCTCACCAATCTCCAGTCCACACCGTCTCGCTAACTCCACCTCCGCACGCACACCCACACTCAACAAAATCACATCCGCCTCCAAGACACGCCCATCCTCTAACTCTACACCCGACTCCGAGAACCCCTTCACCACCACGCGCGTCTCAACCCGAAATCGCTCACGAATCGTTCGTTCCGTCAAACTTGCACCCATATCGCCATCTAACACCGGCAACAAATGCCCATTCCGCTCAACCACCGTGACGGACATCCCCCGATGGTAAAACGCCTCCGCCATCTCCAATCCAATGAACCCACCCCCCACCACCACAGCCCGTTGCGGACGACGCTCCTCCAAGAACCCAATAATCCGGTCCATATCCGGGATATCCCGCAACGTGAATACGTGCGGTAACCCAACCCCAGGAATCTCCGGAACAAACGGACGCGCCCCCTGACTCAAAACCAACTTGTCGTACCGCTCCTCTCGCTCATTACCCGCTCCGTCGCGCACTTGAATGACCTTCCGATCCCGGTCAATCCCAACCACCTCGTGCCGAAGATGAGTCACGATGTTCGAACGTGACGCCAACTTCTCGGGCGTCATCACCACCAACTTCCCGCGGTCCGGAATATCCCCCGCGATGTGATAAGGTAACCCACAGTTCGCAAACGAGATATAAGGACCCCTTTCAAAGACGTGAATCTCGTGCTGCTCCCCCACTCGACGCGCCTTCGCCGCAGCAGAGGCCCCGCCAGCCCCCCCACCCACGATGAGAATCCGACGGGCATTTGTCGCACCGCTCATACCGCTCATACCGCCCCTCCCTCTCCTTCACCACAACAAGTTGCCTTAACGTTTGTTGCGCAAGAAGTACCCCCTCGTTCGCGACGATTCCAAGGCATCCGCGCCAACACCAGAGCAAGCCCACAAAAGCCCGTTGCCCCCGCCATCAAGAGCCCTGCCCCAATCACGAGCGGCATCCACGCCCATCGCACATCAACCCAAAGGGCCAAGCCCGCTCCCGTCGCGCCCAACGCGCCAACCACCAACTGAACCTGCCGCATCAACGGAAGCCCACCCCCCACTCCCCTCACCGCTGGGAGCCCCGCAGCAACCCACGCATCCATCCCCCCATCAACCACCACGCATCCCTCGACGCCCGCACCCGCCAACCGCTCCGCCGCACGACCCGCTCGGCCACCGCTCTGACAAAACACCAACACGCCGCTTCCGCCCCCTCCGATGAACCTCGACGGTTCCAACCGATCCAATGGCACCGACTCCGCACCCGCCACCCGCACCCCCTCAAACTCCACCGAAGTCCGCACATCAATCACTCGAACTCCCGGACGCCCCATCATCAACGCTGCCTCCTGAGCCGGCACCCGCCTGACCACGCAACTCCCTGCCGAGACGTCTTTTTTCGTATTTGCTGTTTGCACTACTCCTTCATTCATGGTCAGATTCCTATAACCATTTGGTTATGGGTTCAACAAAAAAAACGCCTCTTTCAAACGCTCAACTTGAGTCCGTGGCCGCCCTCTTCAGCGCGTTGTCCGACCCCCTTCGCCTCGCAATCCTGCAAACCCTGTGTGACGCACCCCGTTGCGTTTCCGAAATTGTCGATCTCGTCGGCACCTCCCAAGCCAATGTTTCCAAGCACTTGGCAAAGCTGGTCTCCCGAGGCGTGCTCTGCCCTCACCCCGACGGCCGGAACGTCTTTTACCAACTCGCCAACGGCCTCCCACTCCGTCTGTGCGAACTCGTCCATGCCGAGATAAACCAAATTCCATCGCAACCCTCCCCTAAGACTTCAACCAAGCGACCCAAAAAAAGACCGCTTTCAGGCCCCGCTTCACTCGCCCGAAGAACGGCAAAACCTTAAGATCCTTCCATGCCCCCCGGGAACTCCATCACCGTCTCGCAACTCAACGAACGCGTCCTCCAGACCCTCGAAAAGCAAATCGGACAAGTCCTCGTAACCGGCGAGGTCAGCGGCGTTAAAAGCCAACCGCGCGCCGTCTACTTCACCCTCAAAGATGCCAACGCCGCAGTGAGTTGTGTTTGGTTTCGCCCCAACATTCCCCTCACGGAAGGCATGGCCGTAGAAGTCAACGGCATCGTCTCCCTTTACCAACCGCGCGGCACCTACCAACTCCGCGTCAATGGCGTCAGCGCCGGCGGCCAAGGCCTCCTCTACGCAAAATTTGAGGCCCTCAAACGCCGCCTCGAAACGGAAGGACTCTTCGCGCGCGAACGCAAACGCCGCATCCCTGCCATCCCAGCCACCGTCGCCCTCATCACCTCCGCCACAGGCGCCGTAATCCAGGACATGCTCAACATTCTCTCCCGCCGCGCCCCATACGTGCGCCTCCTCCTCTTCCCTTGCAAAGTGCAAGGCGACGGCGCCGCCGAAGACATTGCCGCCGCCATCGCACACGCCAACGAAGTCTCAGGCCGCTCCACACCCGTAATCGATACCCTCATCGTCGGTCGAGGTGGCGGAAGCCTCGAAGATCTTTGGGCTTTCAACGAAGAAGTGGTCGCCCGCGCCATCGCAGCCTCCAATATCCCCGTGATTTCGGCCGTTGGACATGAAACCGACACCACCATCGCCGACTTCGTCGCCGACCTCAGAGCCCCAACCCCCAGCGCAGCCGCTGAACGCGTTGCGCGCGATCAGTCCGAAATCGAATCCTTCGTCACAGGGGCCGCCCAATGGATGCGTCAACGCCTCACCAGCAACCTCGACCGACTCAAGGACCGCGTGAAAATTCTCGGCCTCAGTCGATTATTCGACATGCCCCGCCAACGAATCCAAGAGGAACAACAGCGCCTCGACCTGATCACTTCACATCTCACCCAGTCCGCAACCCAATCCGTTCGCTCCAAAGTCCAACGTATCGAAATCTTGCGCGAAACCGTCGCTCGTCACCGCCCAGATCAACAAATCGCCGCCCGCCGGCAACATATCCAATCAAACCACGAAACCCTCCGACGGGCTGCCCTGCACCGCCTAGAAACCTTACGCCATCAGTTGTCCGCTAAAGACGCCCTCCTTAAGGTGTTGTCACCCGACTCCACCATGGAGCGCGGCTTCAGCATTACCCTAGGACACGACGGAAAAGTAATCCGAACCCCCGAAGACGCCCCCTCTGGCACAGCCCTCCGCACCCTTCTTAAATCCGGAGAAATCCGGTCGACAGCAGATTAACGTCCCCTCGTTGGAGCTTCAGGCCCAACACAATGCTTCGCGGTCCATACCGCACGACTTTGCAACCCGCTGAATCGACCGAGAGATAACAAAGCCGAAAGCAAACCATGCTTCCGGCTTCATCACACGCTCACTCCCCCCTCATTACTTCGCCAAGGACTCAAACGCCTTAATCACGTCCTTCGAGTGATCTTGCGTCGACGCCTTCACCATCGTCCAAACCACCTTGCCATCACGCACAAGGAAGGAGGATCGCTGCGCCTTCCCATTATTCATCGGAACGCCAAAAGCCGCCGCCACCTTGCCGTCAACGTCCGACACAATCGTGAACGGAAGCTGATATTTCTCCTCAAACGCTTTTTGTGCAGAAACTGGGTCCCCGCTCACCCCTAGCACCTGAATCCCCTTTTCCTGCAACGTCTTCCAGTCGTCTCTCATACTGCACGCCTGCTTGGTGCAGCCCGGTGTGTCCGACTTCGGATAAAAATAAACCAGCGTAACCCCGCGGCTGAAGACCTCCTTCAGCACCACATCTTTACCATTTTGGTCCCGCGCCGAAGCGTCCGGCACATTCGCCCCAACCCCGATTAAATCCGCTAGTACTGGTGACGCCGTGAGAATGAACGCAGCAAATAGAGTAGGAAGTCTCATAAGGCCACGATTGCAGCCCCATTACCGAAGAAGGCCAAGCGCATTCCAAACCTC
>JBEEPE010000002.1:0-8400 GCA_041191265.1 Verrucomicrobiota bacterium
GCATGGCTGATGTATGGGTTGGGGGTGGAGAACCGGAGTCTGCCGGGGTTTATTGCGATGTGTCCGGGAGGGTTGCCAATCAAGGGGAGTGAGAATTGGCAATCGGGATTTTTACCTGGAGCGTATCAAGGAACGTATCTTAATACGCGTGAATCGGATGTGGAGCGTTTGCTTGAGAACATCCGCAACGAATCGGTACCGCAGCGTGATCAGCGGCGGCAGGTAGATTTTCTCCGAGGCGTAAATGCGCGGTTTGCGATCGGGCGTGGAAGCGATTCGCGATTGGCGGCGCGGATGGAGTCGTTTGAGTTGGCCTTTCGGATGCAGACTGAGGCGACAGATGCTTTCGACATTTCGAGGGAGAGCACTGAGGTACGAGCGATGTACGGCGACACGGTGCATGGGCGGCAGACGCTGATGGCGCGGCGCCTTTTGGAGCGGGGTGTTCGGTATGTACAGCTTTGGCATGGGGCGGGACAACCTTGGGACAACCATGACCAGATTGAGTCAAACCATCGGCGTTTGGCGGCCGACATTGACGGGCCGATTGCTGCCTTGATGACGGATTTGAAGCGACTCGGGATGTTTGAGGACACGCTTATTCTTTGGGGAGGTGAGTTTGGTCGGACTCCCTCGGTGGAGATGGCGGGAGCCAAATCCAAGCTCGGGCGCGACCACAATCATTACGGGTTTAGTGTTTGGATGGCGGGCGGAGGAGTCCGCGGCGGCCAGTCTTACGGGGCGACGGATGAGTTCGGTTTTGCTGCGGTCGATCGACCGGTGAGCGTGCATGATTTGCACGCAACGATGCTGCACCTCATGGGCTTGGATCATGAGCGGTTGACGTTCCGTCACTCCGGCCGTGATTTCCGTTTAACGGATGTGCATGGCTCTGTTTTGCGGGAGTTGCTTGCTTGAGGTGATTTAGCGGATGCGGAACTTGAGGTCCCGGACGACGGTTTTTCCGAAGCGTTCTTGGAGGTTTCGGAGAATGCGTCCTTTGCAGTTGCGTTCGAGTTCAAAGAGGACGGTGGTTTGGGTGACGCGAATGTGGAGTACTCCGTTTTGAATTCGGTCCGGTGCGGAGTGGTTCGCGATGAAGTCGCCGACGATTTCGTGCCATGCTGCAGCGATGACCTGCTCATCGAGTTGGCTAATCATTCCGACTTTCGCGAGAAACTTGCGCACAGCGTCTCCGACGTGTGAGCCGAGTTTCGGAGCCAGAGGAGATTCGGGGTAGCCCCGCCACTCTTCGATTACTCGTTCTCTGACAGATCTCGCCATGGCAACGAGTGTGCACTGAGATTTCTTGAGAGGAAGCCGATCATGAAAATGGGGTGGGTGGCCGCCGCATGAGAGGGGAATCGGAGGAGCGAAAGGTTGAGAGGAGCTTTCATCTTGCAAGTTGATCGACCAGCGTGCGCCGATCACGAAAGCACTCGAATGCAGAATCGGCCGAGGTGGTTCTGGCAACTGCTACGATAGACCGGCAATCGGTTCAGCTTCGTAAAGCGCTCGCGGACGGCTTGATGAATCTTGCCATTCGGTGAACCTTGGTAGCCCGAGGGCTTCAAAGATGGTGGCGGCGAGATTCTCTGGCCGTTGTGGCGACTCTGTGGGGTACGCGCCGATTTTGTCGGTCGCGCCAATGACATTGCCCCCTCGGACGCCGCCGCCGGCAAGCAGGACGGTTTGACTCGCGCCCCAATGGTCACGGCCCGGGAGTTTTGCACTGGGAATCTTGGAAATACGGGGCGTCCGTCCGAACTCACTTCCGACGACGACAAGCGTTTCCGACAGGAGGCCTCGGGAATCCAAGTCATCGAGAAACGCGCTGAGGGCGCGGTCTAATGGTGGAAGAAGATGGTTCTTGAGGTTTGGAAAAGCAGCTTGATGGGTATCCCAACTTTCGTTGTTACCAAGATTTACCTGAACGAGACGCATGCCGGCTTCCACGAGGCGTCTGGCCATGACAAGCGACCATCCAAAGCTGTTTTGTCCGTAGCGTTCCAGTATCTCCTTTCGCTCGAGCCCAATATCGAAGGCGTCACGGGAGGCTGGGTCCGTGATGAGGCCAAGCGCGGCGGATCGGTAGCGATCGAAAGCGGTGTCGGTAACCGCTTGGGTGATCGCTTGCGACTGACCCTCTAGTGAGGAGAGTAACGAAGATCGGTCGAGGACGCGCTGGGCGTTTAGTCCTTGTGGAAGATTGAGATGGGGCGGGAGAAAGCGGAGCGAGGGGTCGACAATGCTGCCTTTTTCGTGGTGAAAAAGGTATTCGGGGAACGCTCCGTAATCCGCCGGGTGGTAGGGTGACATTTCGAGAAACCACGGTTCGTGGTTTCTCCCGAGTTGGCCGCTGAACTGTCCGGGGATGGTTCGTCCCGTTCGGTGCACGATTTTGTCGGGTAGAACGATTGCGGGGGGAAGATTGTTTCTGCGCGGCAGAGTGGCAGTTGCGAGGGCTGCGAGGGAGGGAAAGTCAGTGTCCTTGGGTTTGTTCGGATCGAAGCCGAGCGGGATTTCGGAGCGTCCCGTCAGCATGATGTGATGAGCACGGGAGTGGTCGTTTGACGGATGGGTGAGCGATCGGACTAAGGCGTAGCGATGCGCCTGACGAGCTAGAAGCGGGAGGTGCTCTGAAATGTGGATTCCGGTGACGTTGGTGCGGATGGGGGAAAACTCGCCTCGGACTTCCGCCGGCGCATCCGGCTTCATGTCGAAGGTTTCGTGTTGCGCGAGGCCTCCTGAGAGGAACACATAAACCACCGAGCGCGCTTTTGCAGGAGCCGGGTTCGCGGCTTGGAGGCGAAGTAAATCCTCCAAGCCAAGCCCCAAAATACCGACGGCACCCGCGCGCAGGGCAGACCTACGGGAGAGAGGGCCGGGGTGAACGGGGCTCGCATCCATGGACGCCGACAACTGCATCCCGTGTGCCAATGCGCGCAGATCGGGTGAGAACGGTTTGAAACGGCGTTAAGCCAATGGAAAAAAGGTTTTTCTCTCTCGGTCCTCGGTCGTGAAACGCAGAGGGGGTTAGTCTTTCGGGAACGGTTCGCCACCGAGTTCTGTCCACGCTTTTTCAAGCTGGGAAGCGAAGCTGAGTCCGACATAACGGCGGATGCGTTCGTTGGACTGAATCCGCTCTCGAACGTCGTCTGCGGCGGCCTTGGCTTGGACGGGCGTTTTTCCAGCGTCGCGCAGTTTGTGTGTTTCGGACATGAGCGTTTCAAAGAACGCGATTTGGTCCTCGAGGATTTCTGGTCCGCCCTTTGGGCCGTGGCCAGGGCAGATGGTTTTGGGGTTCAGCTTTTGAGCGGCTTTGAGGGTTTTAATCCACTCCCCAATATTGCCGTCGCCCGTGTAGTTGTAAGCGCCGTTCACGCAGGCATCGCCAGTGAAGAGGATGCGCTCGTTCGGGAGCCACGCAAATCCGTCTCCGTGGGTGTGCGCGACGCCGAAGTGGAGGAGTTCAACGCGGATTTTGCCGTCATCGAAAACCATGTCTTTTGAGAAGAGGAGCGTGGGTGCTTTCAGTTTGGACTCTGCAACGTCTTTTCGATTTTTTGCGGCGTCATTCCAGCGATCCATGGTTGCCTCGGGGAAGAGGCTGCGTTCGTACTTCCGCATTTCGGTGACTGCACCGAGGTGTGCGACAGGCGTTGAGCCCGCCTCGTGCCACAGTTGGTTGGCGTAGGCATGGTCGCCGTGGTGATGCGTATCGAACGTAAAGCGAATCGGTTTTTGGGTTAGCGCTTTAATCTTTGGGATGACCTCTTTTGCGCCCGACGGAAAGTTGGCGTCGATGACGACCACGTAATCTTCGAGGATAATCCACCCGTTGTTGCAGTGCCCTTTCTTGGTGATCTCACCTTGATGAAAAAAGACGTTGGGAGCAACCGTCTGGACTTCATTTACTTGGGCGAACGCGTTGGAAGCGAGGAAGGTCGCGGCGGAGGAGAGTGCGATGAGTTTGAGTGGGGTTTTCATAGGGGGAGGAACCAAGGTTGATTCGGAGCGGGCTTGATCTTAAAGCGCCCGCTCCTGTGGTTATCCGATTAGGCTTTGTAGGCGCGGATGAAGTCGACGCATTGTTTGACGTCGTCGACGTTGTTGTCCCACTTCGTCTCGTATTCGATCGAGAGCGATCCGTCGAAACCGAGGCGGACGAGTTCGTCGAGCACTTCTTTGACTTTGCCGGTGCCGGTGCCGAACGGAACGTCGGGAGGGGCAAAGTTTGCGCGGTCTTTCAGGTGCGCGCTGACGACGCGTTTGCCGAGTCGTTGAATGGCTGCGACTGGGTCGAGTCCGCTGGTGAGCCAGTGTCCGGTGTCTGCGCATGCTCCGATGCGCGGATCGCGATCTTTGACGACGCTGAGCACCCACTCGGGGTTCCAGTGCAGGTAGTTAGGGTTTTTCTCGCTCTTTGGATGGTTGTGGAAACCCACCTTGATATCGTACTCACGGACAAGCTTTTCAATGGTATCCAGAGCCTCCGCTGGTGGCTCGGAGTTGATAATGCCAATGCCCATCGTCTTGCAAAACTCGAAGACTTTTCGGGAGGATTTTTCATCTTTTGAAAGCCCTACGACGCCATAGGCAACCGGTTGGATTCCTTTGGATGCCAAATGGTTTTTGACCAACTTCACCTGGTCATCCGTTGAGTCGTGGCCGAACTTTGCTTTGGGATCAGATGCGGAGAGTGCTTGGCCGGGGAAAAGTTCGATTGCCTTTGCGCCTGCCTGAGCAGCTTTATCGATGGCCGTGAGAACATCGAATACCCGGAAGGTCCATGACTGTGGGCCGACGGCGAAACCGCCTTGGAGGGCCGATTTGGGGATGGCCGAAAAGATTTGCTCAATCGAGCCGAGGGTTGCTGCGGTGGCGAGGGTGAGGGACTTGAGGAAAGTCCGTCGAGAGGGGAGGTTTAGCATACCCTGCGATTCGGGGCGCGGGGTGGGGGGAAGTCAAGCCTGAGTGCCTTTCGTCGGCTCATTCCCTCGCATCGTTCGCTGGTAAAAGGCTGTGAGTGCTTGTCGGATAGGAGTGGTGACGTCTGCTTCCGGTTGGGCGAACTTGGGGCGGAACCACGGAAAAGATCCGACGAGATCGTGGAAGACGAGGACTTGTCCATCGCACGCTGCGCCAGAGCCGATTCCGATGGTGGGGATGAGAAGAGAGCGGGTGATGGATGCCGTGGTCTCAGCTGCAACGAGTTCGAGCACCACTGCGGAAATGCCGGCCTCAGCGAGTTGTGTTGCGTCGTTAAGGAGGCGTGCGGAATCATCTGGTGTTTTGCCTTTTATGCGGTACCCGCCCTCTTCGCGAACGCGTTGAGGCAGCATGCCGATATGGCCGATGACAGGGATTCCGGCGCAGCGGATCGCGGAAACGTGTGGGACCACTTCTGAGCCACCCTCGATTTTGACGGCATGCGCGCCTGCTTGGATGAGCCGGTGCGCGTTTTGTGCCGAGAGGTCCGGCGTGGTGCATGAGCCTGCGGGGAGGTCGGCAATGATGGGGCAACGTTGGGTGCCGCGCCTGACAGCTTCCACGTGATGAAGCATATGCTCCATCGTGACGCCGGTTGTATCGGGCATGCCGAGAACGACCATGCCGAGGGAATCCCCGACGAGAATCCAATCCACCGGAGATTCATCAATCAGGCGCGCGGTGGGGTAGTCGTAAGCCGTGAGGACGGAGAGGCGTTTTCCAGCAGCTTTAGCGGCCTTGCAGGCTTCAGGGGTGAGGTGCATGGCGAAGGGGACGGTACACGATGGATGCACGTGTGGGGCTTACCATTGTTCGGGAGACATGGCGACACCGGCTGGGTCGTTCAGCGACCGAAGCAGTTCGGCAACCGACGCCTTGAACCCAGGGGGGACGAGGTCCGGTCGGATATCATGGAGTGGGTGAAGGACAAAGCGTCTGAGGTGGAGGCGCGGATGCGGAAGCGTCAGAAGCGGGTCTTGCGACGCCGTTGAGCCGTAGTAAAGGACGTCCAAATCGAGGGTTCTGGGGGCGTTTTTTGGGCGGACTTTGGGACGGCCGAGATCGCATTCGATGGTTTGGAGCGAGTGCAGGAGTTGTCGCGGGGCGAGGGTTGTGGACACCTCGAGGACAGCGTTGATGAAGCGTGGCGAGTCCGGTGCGGAATCGACTGGATCGGTTTCGTAAAGAGGCGAGGAGAGGACGGGTCCGGAGATTCCGTCGAGCGCGAGGATACGTTGACGGGCTTCGGCAAGCAGTGCGCCGCGGTCTCCGATGTTTGAGCCGAGAGCGATGCCGGTTCGGGTCACGCGACGCGGATTTAGTGGAGACCGAGGACGTCCTGCATGTCGTACAGGCCGGCAGGTTTGCCGTGCGCCCATTCAGCAGCCCTGAGGGCGCCGCGCGCGAATGTATCACGGCTGGAGGCTTTGTGGGTGAGTTCCACGCGTTCGCCAACCGCAGCATAAATGACGGTGTGGTCGCCGACGACATCGCCGCCGCGTACGGCGTGCATTCCGACCTCCGCTGAGGTGCGTTCCCCCACGATACCGAAGCGTCCGTGGCGAACGTCATTATCGTATTGAAGGTTGCGTACTTCCGTGAGGATTTCGGCGAGCCGCTTTGCCGTCCCTGAGGGGGAATCTTTTTTGAGGCGGTGATGCATTTCAACGACTTCGAGGTCGAAGGAAGGGCCGAGAATTTCGGTCGCTTTGCGGGTGAGCCAAAACAGGGTGTTCACTCCGACGCTGTAGTTGGGAGCGAAGACGATGGGGATGACAGCGGACGCCTTTTTGATGGCGGCGATTTCTTCGTTGGAGTGTCCGGTTGTCCCGATGACGAGCGTGCGTTGGCTGCTTGAGCAGGCGTCGAGCACGGATTGAATGACGGTGTGGTGGGAGAAGTCGATGACGGCGTCGGAGGAGGCGATGCCCGAGGGGAGGTCATCGCCGAGATCGACGGCGGCGGAGAGGGTGAGGGCTGGATTTTCTTCAATGGCGGCGAGCAGGGCGGCGCCCATGCGGCCTTTGTAACCGTTGATGAGAATGCGAAGCGGAGCGGACATGAGTGGGTGGCGGGGCTAGAGGATGCCGAGTTGCAATAGTGTTTGACGGAGTTTTGCAACGGTGGGTTCCGAGGCGTTGACGAGCGGAGGCCTCACCGTGGCGGCCAGTCGGCCTTGGAGGGCGAGTGCGGCTTTGATTGGAGCGGGGTTGGATTCGATGAACAGGTCTTTAAAGAGTTGATAGAGGCGCTCGTGTACCGCGCGGGCGGCAACGAAATCGTCGGATAGCGCTAGGTTCACCAGTTTAACGACTTCTGCAGGGATGAGGTTGGAAGCGACGCTGACGACCCCGACGGCACCGGTTGCGATGAAGGGGAGCGTGAGGCCGTCGTCGCCGGAGAGAATCTCGAAGGAATCTGGGAGTGCGGCGCGCAGTTGCGAGACGCGATCGACGTTGCCTCCCGCTTCCTTGATGGAGACGATGTTGGGGCAGGCGTTGGCAAGGCGTGCAACCGTTTCAACTGCGATTTCCACGCCGCAACGTCCTGGGATGCTGTAGAGCATGATGGGAAGCTTGGTTTTTGCGGCGATCGCGTGAAAGTGCTGGAACAAACCTTCCTGAGTTGGGCGGTTGTAATAAGGGGCAACGATGAGTGCTGCATTCGCTCCGCGTTGCTCGGCCTCACAGGTCAGGGAGATGGCTTCGTTGGTGGAGTTAGAGCCGGTTCCTGCCATGACGAGACAGCGTCCTTTTGCTTGTTGGACTGCCTGTTCAACGACTCGGAGATGTTCTTCGTGCGAGAGGGTGGGGGATTCGCCGGTGGTTCCGACAGGAACGATTCCGGTGATACCGGCTGCGATTTGGCCTTCGATGAGAGCGGCGAACGCGTCTTCGTCGAGGTGATCATTCTTGAAGGGGGTGACGAGTGCGGTGTGGGTGCCTTTGAACATGGCGAGGATGGGTTGTTGGGATTAGTCCCGGAAAACGATGGTGCGATTGCCGCGAACAAAGACGCGACCGGTGATGTGATAGCGGAGGCCACGAGCGAGGGCGAGCCGTTCGCAGTCGCGGCCGAGACGGAGGAGGTCTTCGGTCGAGTGGAAGTGTTCAACGCGGACGACCTCCTGTTCGATGATGGGGCCTTCGTCGAGCTCGGGAGTGGCGTAATGGCAGGTTGCGCCGATGAGTTTTACGCCGCGTTCGTGGGCACGTTGGTAGGGGTTGGCGCCGATGAACGATGGTAGGAAGCTGTGATGGATGTTCATGATCCGTCCCGGCCAGCGAAGGCACACGTCGGAGGGAACCACTTGCATGTAGCGGGCGAGGACAACGAGATCGGCTTGGTGTTCCGCCCAAAGAGATTCCATTTTCTGAAACGCTTCGGTTTTGGAGTCCGGCGTGACAG
>JBEEPE010000003.1:0-17560 GCA_041191265.1 Verrucomicrobiota bacterium
ACGGCAGAAACGGAGGAAAAGGCAGTTTCTTGCTAACTTTTCAGATGACGAATCGAGCAAACATAAAATTGGGTATCACCCGAGAACGTGGTGAAAAGCTCTTGTGTTTTACAACACACCCGCAATGACCATTGTGGTTATGCGTTGTAAATATGCTATATTATTTTAGTTGTGACTGCTGCTGTGGAATTTTGAAGAAATGTTACTGCCTGCAGTAGGAGGGAAAGTTTCGGTTTTACTTCATTTTAATCAATAGGTTCACAGCGTTGCCCGATTTTACTGGGTTTTTCGTTTCCATTACCAAAATCATCAACTATTCGCAACAGAACCTTGGTGAACTCTCGTTTGAGTTATAGACGCTAAGGTCTTGTAGGCCCCATAAGAAAGCGATAAGAGAGCGATAAGAGAGCGATACCTAGTATTTCGGTTTCATCGTGATTGCCCCCCCCTTCATCCACTCCCTCCCATGACCACACCCCAAGCCCAGCTCGCCTGTCCGCAGTGCCACGAGCTTAGCAAGTTCAGCCCCAAGTGGAGCCAGTATTACTGCACGAAGTGTGAGCTGGCCTTTGATGCTCCCGCGCAAGTCATCGCCCCCGGCAGTGGGGGCCGCGTGTTTTTGAGTTACGGCCACGACCCGGAGTGCACGGATTTGGCGCGTGAGCTCAGGGCGCGTCTGCAGCCTGAGTTTGAGGTGTGGATGGACGAGGCCACAGAGGCTGGCGGCGGCATTCGCTTTGGGGATGACTGGCGCCAGCGCATCCTCAACGGCATCCGGCAAAGCCAGCACATGCTGGCGCTGCTGTCCAAGCATTCCACCCGCAAGCCTGGGGTGTGCCGCGAAGAGGTGGCGCTGGCGCTGGGGCCGCTCAAAAGCCATGTGTATTCGGTGCTGGTGCAACCGGTGGCTGAGGTCACGCCACCGCTCATCTTGAGCCAGCGCCAGTGGCTGGACATGTCGGCGTGGCGCGCCAAGCGCGGCACTCCTGAGTTTGAAGCCTGGTTTGCCGGCCATGTGGCCGAGATTGTTCGGGTGCTGCGCGCCAAGAGCAGCTTTGCCGGTGAGATAGAAGAGCTGTACGCCAAGCTACAGCCGCTAAGCCAAGTGTCTAACCGTATCGAGGTCGAGCGCGGCTTTGTGGGCCGCCAATGGCTGCTGGGCCGCTTGGGGCTGGGCCGCAAAACACCGGAAGAATCCTCCAGCCACATCAGCCAGCCCAACACCTCGGACGATGACGACACCTTGGGGGAGATTGAGCGCTGGGCCATTGAAGGGCTCGACAAGCGGGTGTTCTGGTTGTGCGCGGAGCCGGGCTGGGGCAAATCAGCGGTGATGGGCCGCTTGGCCCATGCCCAGCGCGCCCGGGTGCTGGCGGTGCACTTTTGCCGGCACGACGAAGACGAGACCCGCAGCCCGCAAAAGGTGATTTGCAGCATCGCCTACCAGATGGCCACGCAGTTGGAGGACTACCGTGGCCGCTTGCTCGAGATCATCAAAAACCGCGACCCGCACGAGCGCTTGATCGACGCGAAGCCGGGCGATCTCTTTCGTCAGCTCATCCAAGAGCCCCTTGCTCATACCATTGATGGCGGCCGCAACAGCACCGAGGCGGTGGAGGGCGAGGGCTCGGAGGACCCAGTCAGCGCCCAGCACCAGCGCCGCCTTATCGTGATTGATGCACTTGATGAATGCGTGGATAAGGACGGCCGCAGCGAGCTGATTAATTTGCTGGCTGAGCGCTTCAAAGAGCTGCCCGAGTGGCTGGCCCTAGTGGTTTCCAGTCGCGAAGAAGCCCCGGTGGTCAAAAAGTTTCGCGCCTTCGGCATGTTCAAGCTCTCGGCGTTTGAAGAGCAAAACCGGCGGGACATTCGGCACTACGCCGAGCAATGGATGCAGCGCGTGGCACAAAAGAAACTACTGAGCACCGAGCAATGCATGCAGGCCGTGGAGCTGGTGTGCCAAGCCGCGGCGGGCAGCTTTATGTACCTGCGCCAGCTTGAAGCTGCGGTGATGCAAGACGGTCTGGTAACCCCCGGCGAACTGCTCACCCCCGCCGCCCTGCCCAAGGGGCTGGGGGGCATGTACAGCCGCTGGTTTGAGCGCCGCTTTGAAACCGTGGCGCATTACAAACAAGCCGCCTTGCCGCTGCTGCAGATGATGCTGGCCGCTCGGGAGCCGCTGCCGCTGAGCCTAGCGGGGCGAGTGATGGGTTGGGACGAGCGCGACCAAGCCGAGGTGCTGGCCGCGCTGGGCTCACTCTTGCGCCACGAAGACGGCACGGTGCAGTTCTTCCACAAAAGCCTAGCTGATTGGCTGCAAGACGCAGAGGCCGCTGGGCCCCAGTGGCTGGCCAGCACGAAAGGTGGTCACAAGCAGCTGGCCCGCGCCCTTGGCGCACTATGGGAAGAATCGCAGGCCGAGATTGCACCGCAGCACGAACCTGATTCCGGAGCGTTTTTCGAGGACCTAGCACCTGACGCCCGTCGGTACGCGATCCGCCATTTGCCGCACCATCTGTTGGATGCGGGCGAAAAAGTCCGCCGTGCTACGGTCCTGACGGACTTTGCATTCGCGATGCAGAGATGCGGTCCCGAATCGCTCGAATGGTTTCTGCAGGATTACCTACAACCCACCCGGGGGTCGTCTGATTCCCCATTGGCTTGCTGGACGGACGCGATTTGTCGGCATGCACACGAACTCCGCGGCAGTTCCCCCGCTTGGCCTGCGCGCCGGGCGCTGCTGCATCTGGCTCTGGCGCATGGCGATGACAGCCACCTCACAAGCGCAGCTCAAACGTGGATGGATTTAGATCGGTGCAACTGGCCCTGGATGAGGAGGACCAACCGGCCTCGGCAGTTCCGCTCGGGACAGGAGAAATGGAAGGAGCGCGTGATCATTTTGGGTAACAGCGGCAACGACGAAAGCGGCAACGTGACGAGCCTCATGACTTTGAGCGGTCTGGTTGTCCGCTGGGCGCCCACTCCGTTGGCTGCGTGCGCCCTCGTCGAAAGATCGGGACTCTCCATGGTGCGTGTTTTCGATCTGGGGACCGGCGCAGTGCAGGGGCAGGCTCGGCTTCCCTCTGGGAAGATTTCCGGTCTCAGCCTGACTTCCGATGGCAGCAGACTACTTGTCCACATGGAATCTGGCGTCGTACTTGAGGGGCGCTTCACCGATTTCGAAACGCTGCGTGAGCATCCTGAAATCGAGCGCATGGGGCAACCTGAGCCGCCACCTGAGGTTGCGTCTCTCTCGCAGCCCCAAAAAAGTGTGCGGGCGACTATTGCAGGAATCTGGATGGTTGCGTGTGCAGATGGTTCAATTTGGCGATGGGCCGAAGGGACGAAGGACAATCCGCGGCGAATCAATGCCCCAGGCCCGAAAGTGCATGCACTCGCCATCACTCCAGACGGAAATGTGGCTGTGAGCGCCGGGGAAGGCCGTGGGATTTCGTTCTGGCGAGGGGAAAAGCGGATTGCCCAAGTGGGCGGTCACGCCCATCGCGCGACGCATGCCTGCATTTGCGATGACGCAACCAAGGCAGTCACGGCGGGACAGGACGGTACCCTCATAGTATGGAACCTCAGGGAGTTGACCCAATCCTCCGGGTGCGCTTTCCGCTCAGAAATCACCGCCTTACGGGAGTTCGCAGACCGTGACGGCCGCCGCCATGCGATCAGCGGAGATTTGGAGGGGTCGTTGCGCCTCCACACGACGCTGGGCACGGGCGAGTCGGGAGACCACACCTGGCAGGCACATGCTGGGCGTGTCAGGGACCTTGCGGTCACCCCCTTGGCGATTCACGCGATTTCCGCCGGCGACGGCCCGCAAGGTTCCGCCCGCAGGACGGGAGGCAGCGTCGCCATTTGGGACATTACCAGTCGCGCATGCCTGGCACGGTACGAATCCACGCGAGAAATCTGGGCAATTGCAGTATCCCCTTGTGGAAAGCACCTTGCAGCCGCAACGAACGACTGCCGACTGCTTGTCTGGGACCTTGCATCCGTGCTGCGCGATTCCTCCTTCGAGTTGGGATTGCGCGGGGAAGCATCTACGCCAGACAACCTTCGAGCACTCGTCTTTTCCGAGACGAACCACCTGTTCGCAGCCGGCAACACCTCTGGGAAAATCTATTCGTGGTCTGTAGGAGGAGACGACGGCTTGGCGCAGTCCTTTTCAATGGCCCACGACCAAGAAAGCGAGTCATGCCTCGATCAGGGCGACGGGGCCAAGCAGACCGGGGCCTACGCGCTGGCCCTCTCATCCTGCGGGCAGTACCTCGCGTGCAGCGGCCGGGGGCGTCACCGAGCGATCTCAATCTGGAAGACGGCTGCGCCGGCAGAACTGGTAAGCGTCCTGTTCGCCAACCGCGCAGGGAGCCTTCGCGGCACGCACTCACTTGCTTTTGTGCGCGATACCAAGCAGTTGTGGTCGGCCAACTGGGACGGGTCGGTTGTCCGCTGGGACTGGAGCGAGAAGCAAGGCCGGTGTCTTCTGTACCAACCGGCTGCGGATGTATCGGTGATGGTCGCATCGGCGTCCGGCGAACACCTCCTGCTCGGCACCGCTCAGGGCGAGGTTCGCGACATGGAACTGGTCAACCCTGACCTGCTCCTCGCTGGGCTGCCTTACGTTTGAAGCGCCCGCTCCATCTCCACTGAAACCTGTTCGGCGGCGCCCCAGTCCTTCCCAAACGGACCACCGCCGCACAGGAATCTCGGAATCACGTGAAAGAAACCAGCTTCATCTCATTTCGTTTCGCTCCTATCAGCAAAACTCTCGTTCTCACATGTCCATCTTTCGGGGATCAGGCCCTCTCTTCCCCGCTCAAGAAAGTCACAATCTCATCGAAAAAGTCCTGCACTGAGTTGCCTGAAATCACCTGAACCAGCACCTCGACAGGAAATTCCCACGCCACTCCGCGACGAGGGTTAACCAAACACAGGCGGCCAACCTCTCGCCTCGGGAGACTCTGTCGAAGGAGCGCACCGTAAAGAATCAGTTGCCGAACATCCGAACAACGAAACGGACTCACCCCCATTTTGACCTCAATAATCGCGTCTTCAAAAACCAAATCCGGGTGGCACGAATTCAGGAAGCCGACTCCTGACAAAAGAGGCTGAACCTCAATCCGGCCCTCTTTCCCGTCAAAATATCGAAATAACCGAGCAGCCAGCTGCTCCGCTTCCCCCAACAATCGCTCGTCCACCACACCTGCCAAAGGCAACCTTGTTCTCCGAAGGACCTCAATCCGTCCAACTGCGCGTCGAAGAACCACCTCGCGTGAGTCCATCCCCAGCCCCGCCAACGGAAGCCCACTCAGGACACACTCGCAAAACAGCCCAAACGCCACTTCGGCGATCAAATCGTTCATTTGGTGACTGCCTGCGAGTTGCATCGGAGCTTCCCAACTCCGGCAACACCGCGCCCAACCCACCTCGCCGGACGCGGCGGCAGACAGAAACGCCGAATCCAAAAAAGGAGCCCATTCCCGCCACTTTGCAGCGAATCCGCGAGCCAACTGGCGCTCGGAAATCATCTTGCGTTTTCGCCTCCGGCGCTCCCCAGACACTGTCCCCACACGCCGCCAAACCCCTCCACATCTAACCCAATCTTGGCTTCTCCCACACTCTCCATCGCCTCCGATCGAACCAAATCAACCGTTCGAGCGTCCCAGCGGTTCAGCGTGGAACACGCAGCGAACAAATTCTGCACCCTCGGGATTTGCCCCAACCGAGCCAACAGCAGTGCCACCTCCCTCCGCACCAGAGCATGAGAGGCTCCTTGAAAGAGGCGAACCAGAAGGTCGATGTCGAACGTTGGATTATCCTCCAACGCTAACCGCACCAACCGGAGTCCCTGCAAACAGTGCAACTCCACCTGAAAAACATAAGCATCCTTCGTCATCAAAGCCTCAATCCTTGCCACCAACCCCGACTTCGCCGCCAAGGAGAGCCGGTGCACGTTTTCGGTCACCAACTGCAAAGCTCGAGAAAACACAGGGCTAATTCCGCGCAAACACTCATCGCTCAGCAGCGTCTCAACCGCTACCGCCAAACCCTCAGCAGCAAGAAAATTCAGGACCCCTAGAACCTGCTTAGCCAAACTCACATTCAACCGCCGCTTTATAAACTCACGCCGAATGACCGCCAGCGCGTCCGGTCGCGCCGCAAACTCCTCGACCCGAATGTCATTGGAAACCTTCAGCTCGGAATAGGGATCATGCTGCAGCAGCACTAATCGCTGCGGTTTCGCCGCCAACTTGTCAGCCGACTCTGCCCCCTTTGCCCACTCCACCATCTCCGCAACCTGAAGCTCTTCAATCAACTCACCCGTTGAAACCACCCGCGTCTTGGTTTTTTGAAATGAAAGTCCAACTCCATGAAGCACCCCCGCCGCCTTCAATAAAAACCGCCGCGCATCCTCCTCCGAATCGGCAAAAATCCTGAAATCATCCACGAACCGGCAATACCGCAATCCGCCCTCCGTAAATGCACGATCCACTTCCGCTAAAACCAGTTCAGCGAGAATCCGAGATGCCGGCCCGCCAACCGGTAACCCGTGCTCTTCCACACCCAACAAACCCAACACGGCAACCAACCGCTCGCGAATCGCTCCGTCAACTTCCAACGAGGACAACGCATCCGCAACCCTCTGAACCGTAACGCGGTGGTAAAACTCAGTTATGTCCGCGATCACGCAAAACGCATGCGTCTCGCACAGTCGACGCGTCCGCTCCACAAAGGCGACCCACGAGACGCTCGTGTCAAAAACTCTCCCAGTCTCCAAATCGAGCCCGTGCCGATAGGAAAAAACACACTCCGCACTCACCGGAGGACGCACCCTTTCCACCGCCGGCGCAACACACAACGCCAACGCGAGATAATAGGCGTTCCAAACCGGATCCAACTGCGATGCCAACCGAAATCCGTGCGGACCAACCGGCACCAAACTCCGCAACACATCCGGTGACTCCCTCACCGACATCTCCTCAAAACGGAGATGCAAGTCCCAAACCGCTCTGGACATCCGTTCCGGAGAATCTTGAAACAAACGATTCTCAAGTGGCAGCGGGAAAATGTCGGTATCCCCAAACGCCGACACATTCGCGATTGCTCCGGAAACGGCAACTCGGAACTCCATGAACTGCGCCCGTTAAACTCCGCGCTCCGCCACCCGAAAGGCTCCAATCAACCTTCCACCTTTTCGTACCGAAACGCTGGGGAAAGATAACACGAACTGATGTTCTCCCACAAAAACTCGCCGTGGGATCTTGCCCCCATCAAGCCCTCGTGTAATCGGGCGGGGATGTCGAAGTACCGATAAACTCGGTTCCCTGAGAACTCCACTTCCAGCGTGAGGGTGACCGGATTGTAGCCGATTGATTTAATGTTCGTAGACTTCACTGGAACTCGATTCATGGGCTGAAATCCGGTTAAAACAACTAGGGATAGAATAATCAACGATTACGCGCTGATATTCCAACAGTTTCGCGCTCTCTTCAAACTCACGCCAAATGTCACAGCAGCGTAAAACCCATCGCAGCCCTGCTCTGCTGGCCTCGAGTTCACCCACTTACCGTTTCGGAACAAAAACTAGCTCTCGAGTGCTCCGCACATCTCCGGAAACTTCATCGATATCCTGAAATCTCACGTTAGCATGAGTTTCGGAGTCAAAAACAATCCGTCCAGATCCATCACGCACCCGCAGGAACAAATCAGGTTCGGTCTCCAGCGGCGAGTCGGCACTTGATGCATCGCCGAGGTCGAAGATGAACTCAGCTCTTCCCGACCTTAGCGTGGCAGTCCCAAGAAGATCGTCTGAAACAGAATCGCCATCCCACAACTCCGCAGAGAGTCCATCCAGTTTTGATAAACTTTCATTCGCAACAGAAAGAACCGCATTTAGCTTTACTATCATATTTTACACTCCATTCAAAAGACTTACAGCCAGAAACCTACTGCTTGGACGGGAAACTTTTCGCAACGAGTTCAGTCGTTTTCTGAAAAACAGCCTTGGGATTCCGATTCTAATGCGTGGTCGAGCAATCGTCGAGCGAGACTGAGTCCAAGCACGGAAGGGACTGCACTGATCCCTTCGCAACCTCCCCATGCCCAGCAATCCTTCCGCGGGAGCTCTGCAAGGAGGATTGCAACCTCCCTTTTTTACACCCATAAACAGCGAGTGTTGAATGCGCTAAGAATCAAAACGCTGTGCCGCTGTGGCGCTTTATCATCCCTCGTTCTTGCAGGACTAACGGGATGCGACGAGAACACTCCCAGCCAGGCCGAAACCAAGACCGAGGCCCCCTCAGCACCCCAGCAAAAGACCAGATCGTTGGGCTCGGGCTTAAAGATTCACGGGCTTTACATCGGGATGGATATTCTCGAAGTCCAACCGTTACTCAGTTCCAAGCTGCCTCAAGGAACGTGGAAGGTGAGCCTCCAAAAAGAGGTCGATCAAAGCCGCGTTCAAGTTGATTGGCAGTCCGAGGTCGGAAAAGGTGACAGTGAAGTGAAAACCCTCTTTTCAGGCATCGCAAATCTGGTTGGGTCCATCGCATCCATCGCAGGAGGATTCGGAGGGGCAGTGGCTGGGCCCGACGGCAAGGTCACGTCGTTTTGGTTCACACCCACCGTCGTCGACGAACTATTCAACACGGCGGATATGGATGCGTCCGCATTTGTTGAGGAGTTCGCAAAATCTTATCGTATTCAAGGAATGGCAGTGGCGGACGATCGGCAATCTTGGAGTCACACCACTCAGGGGGGAGTCAAAGTGACAATCGGCCGAGACAAGTCGCTGTCGGTCGAAAAAGTTGCCGGTAAAAAAGAGCGTCGATTCGAATAACGCGGAGCGAGTTGCAGTTTAACACTGACGCAAATCTTCCCCTAACCGCCCGCTGACTGCGCAATCTCGCGGCAGGCTTTCAAATCTAGTTTGCCACTCGCGAGCAGGGGAACCGTCTCAATCCTCGCCCACCGGCGCGGCATCCAGAGATTCGGAATCCCAACCCCCGCCAAAAGACGTTGCACCTCCGGTAAATCAACCTCTCGCGTACTTAACAACACCAAGGACTCCCCCTTGCTCGGATCAGAAACACCCGTCACCACCATCACCCGCTCATCCGTCGGCAAACCCAACACTTCCACCAACCGTGCCTCCAACGTCTCATGCGGCACCATCTCCCCGCCAATCTTTGAGAACCGCGTCAGCCGACCCTCAATGTAAAGAAACCCATCCTCGTCCATTCGCCCTAAATCCCCCGTCCGCAACCACCCCCCACTCAACATCGCCGACGTCTGCTCAGGATTCTTCAAATATCCGGGGAAAATGTTCACCCCACGAAACCACAACATCCCAGTCTGCGTATGAGGCAACAACTCGCCTGACTCAGGATCTCTCACCTCCACTGCCACCCCTGGTGCCGCCTTGCCTACCGACCCCTTCCGACTCACCGCCTGCGCAATCACTTCCCCCTGAATGCCATACATTTTCGGCAAGTTCACACTCACCACCGGCGACGTCTCCGTCAAACCATACCCCTGCAACACCTCCACCCCAAACCGACGTTCGAACGCCTCCGCCAAATCCATCGGCAGTTTCTCCGCACCCGTCACCACCAGCTTCAAGGAAGCGAAATCAGCCGCTTCAGCCTTCCGCAAAAACCCGCGTAAAAACGTCGGTGTGGAACACATCAACGACAGGCGATGCCGGCGAACCAACTCCGCAAGCTTAGCGTGCTCCATCGGACTGGGATACGACACCACCTGTAACCCCTCCAAAACCGGATACCACAAGGTGACCGTCGACCCAAAGGAATGAAAAATGGGGAGACACCCCAAAATGCCCTCCCCCCGTCCAAGACACAGCATATCGGAAAACTGGCGCACATTTCCTAACAGATTGGCCTGAGTCAAAATAACGCCCTTCGGCGCCCCAGAGCTTCCCGAGGTGAACAACAACACCGTCTCCGCCTCGGACGCTCGCGCGCTGCCCCCGAGCCAGCGCGCGACCCATGCCGCCGGAAGCGCCATCAACAACAGTCGCCTCAACACAATCCCTCCCTTTAAAGAGGGCATCACTCGATCCAGTTCGACGCGCCGCACCCCATCGCGGTCCCACGGGAACTCGGCAATCCGTTGCCGGAACGCTGACGCCGTCACAACGGTGTCAACCTCCGCAATCCGCAACGCCTCCTCATTGGAAGCCCGCCCCGCTGTAAAGTTGAGATTCACCGGAACCTTCCCCGCCAAAACCACCGCTAAGTTCGCAATCAAAGCTCCCTTGCCCGGCGGCAACACAATCGCCACACGACCCGACGACGTCTCTCGACGCAACGCTCCCGCCAGTGCCCACCCCGCCGCCAACGCCATCCCACGCGAAATGGACGAACCATCCAACCCATCCGTCAGAAAGGTTTCCCCCGCACCACGCATCAACCCGCGGACCACCCGCCCAGCAAAAGGTTCCGCCCATTCCGGACGCAACTGAAACGCCTCCGCCGACAACCGAAGCATTCGTCGACGCAACTCCGCTGGATCGCAGGCATCCCCGTTCAGCGCGTCTCCAAACGAAACGCTCACCGGAAAGCGCAGCCGCGCGGGTATCTTAAAAAAGAACCGCTGCCCCTTGTACGAAAAAATCGATCCCCAAACACCGTCCAACCAAACCGGTAGGACCGGACAGCCCGACTCCCTCGCAATCAGTTGGTAACCTCGTTGAATCCGCATCAACAAACCCGCGCGCGAAATCTCGCCTTCAGGAAAAATGCAAACCGCCTCCCCACGCCGCAGCGCGGCCACCGCCGTTCGAATCGCATCCTTCGCACGGACAGGCGAAACCGGTAACGCCCCAATCGCGCGGAACAAACTCCGAAACGGACGCCGATGGTAGATGTCCTCATAAATCAAAAACCGAATCGGTCGGTCAAACACCCCCTGCAACAACAGGGCATCAATCCACGAAAGATGGTTTGGCACCAATAACACCCCGCCCTCAGGAGTTGCCGGAAGACCATCCACGCGAACGCGATAGAAAATTCGCATCAGCCCCCAAAGAACCCACCTCAAGATGTAATACAACCGGAACTGGTCTGTCTCACGCGCGTTCATGCGGATGGTTTAACCGCAAACATCCCCAAGGGAAATCCGGACCACCTCCGCCCCTCTTACGATAACCCATCCAACACCCAACGCGCCGCCCGCAATGAAGCCCCATCGTGCCGCGACAACACCGCGCGCCCCGCCTCAACCATCCGAGAGCGCCTCTCAGGATCACACAATAAGCCGCTAAATAACGCAGCAGAATCATCCCCCACCCGCAACTGAACCACACCCCCAGCCCTCACCATTTCCCGCGTGATTCCATCGAAGTTTTCCATGAACGGCCCCACCACGGTAGCAGCCCCTGCAACAACCGGCTCCGCAGGGTTTTGTCCACCTCGCGCCAACACGCTGCGGCCGACAAAAGCAACCGTTGCGACTCCGTACCAGGCCCGCAATACCCCTGTGCGGTCCACAAGCAAAACCGTCGAGTCATCCCCCACCCCAACTCCCAACTCCGAGAACCGCCGCACCCGAAATCCTTCAGCGGCGAGATCACGAACCACCTCCCCACTCCGCTCCACATGACGCGGAACAATCACCAACCGCACCCCCGGCACCAACGCACAAACCGCGCTCCAAATCCGTGCAATCCACACCTCCTCACCGTGGTGCGTACTTCCAGCAACCAAGACCACTCCTTTTGTCCAAGCCTCAACACCAGACTCCTTGATATCCCTCTCATCCAACCCCGCACCCGGAGTGCCATCTCCATCAAACTTCAAGTTTCCTGAAACCTTCACACGAGCCTTTCCCGACGACACCCCATCCCAAAGCTCCGCAGACGCGTCGTCCGCAACCTGAACCGAATCAAACATCGCGAATAAAGGCGACAGCCACTCCCGAACGCATACGTAACGAGACGCCGAACGGGGGGAGAGCCGAGCGTTCACCACATGCATCGGAATCCCACGCCTCCACGCTGCGCACATCAAGTTTGGCCAAAAATCCCCCTCAACAAAGCAGATGGCCTGGGGCCGAATCGCCTCCAAAAAGGGCTCAACGATTCCGGAAAAATCGAGCGGGTTGAACAAGACCCGCATCGAAAGCGCCTTGGCCTGGGGCTCCGCCACAGCAACCCCCGTTGCCGTCGTTGCCGTCAGTACCACCGGTCCCTGCCACCCTGACTTGCGCAGCGCAGACACAAATCGGACAGCCACCAGCGTCTCGCCGACGCTAATGGAGCGAACCCAAACGCACCCCTCCAGCCTCTCGCCCGAAGCCAGCTCAAACCGCCCAAAACGCTCACCGAACCGCGCCCGCCCCCCGCCCCTGCGGTACGCACGCAAGAGAGCACCCGGAAGGAGCGCAAGAAACAGAAACGGCGCTAGCAACCGGTAAACCAACAGTAACCGCCCAAAACCCTCCGGCATTGCGAATCCTGCGCGCATCACCTCAAACGTGCAGGGCCATGTCAACGCAACCCAACCGCGGATCGAACCCGCTCCATCGTGCGCCGGGCAACCACTCGCGCACGCTCAGCCCCCTCTCTTAGCACCCGTTCCGCGACACCAGGCTCCGCCTCCAACGCAACCCTCCGCGTCCGAAACTCCGCTGTGTACTCCAATATCGCCCCAAACAACCGCTTCTTAAACTCGCCGTACCCTACGCCCCCAGCACGGAAATCCGCTTCCATTGCAGCCACGTCCGACGGCGAAGCAAACAACTTGTAAAGAGCCACGATCGACGAACCCTCGGGATCCTTCGGAGCCTCAACCGGAGTGGAATCGGTCGTGATACCCATCACCTTCTTCTTCAGTGCTTTCTCCTCTTCGAAAAGAGCAATCGTGTTCCCGTAACTCTTGCTCATTTTCCGCCCATCCAACCCCGTCACCACCGCCACCTCATCCCGAATACTCGGCGCGGGAACGGTGAACACATTCCCGAACATCCGATTCACCTTTTCAGCCAAATCCCGCGTCACCTCGACATGCTGCTTCTGATCGCGCCCGACCGGCACAATGTCGCTGTCGTAAATCAAAATGTCGGCCGCCATCAGAACCGGATAGGCAAACAATCCATGCGACGGAACCTTCTCCTTCGCCACATGATCCTTGTAAGCGTGACAGTTCTCCAACATCGGCATCGGCGTCACGCAACTGAGAATCCACGCCAATTCCGTCACCTCTGGCACATCACTCTGCAAAAACAAAACCGCGCGCGCCGGATCCAATCCACACGCCAAAAAATCTAGCACCACGCCACGCGAATACTCCCGCATCGCCCCCGGTTCATGGACCGTCGTCAACGCATGGTAATCCGCCACGAAATAGTACGCTTCCCCCTTCTCCTGCAACGCAATCGCAGGCTGCATCATCCCAAAATAGTTCCCGAAATGCGGACGGCCCGTGGGCTTGATGCCGGAAAGTATCCTTGCGGTCTTCATAGAACCTACGACTGCTAAACCATCGCCCCGCTAACTCCCACCCAAAAGCGAACAGCCGTCCCAGCAAAAACCGAGACGGCTGCAAAACTCAGCGAAAAAACGCCCCTACTTGTCCTTCTTCTTCGGAGCGGGTACCGCAAACTCTTCCTGCGTCAAAGCGCCGTCACTGTTCTTGTCCAATTTCTTGAACCGCTCCTCCGCACGCGAGGGATCCTTCTTACCCACCACCGCTTTGTACTCATCCAGAGACAGTTTCCCGTCCCCGTTCGAGTCCATTTTCTTGAAGGCCTCCGCAGAATCAACCGCCCTCCCCTTTTTCTCCGGCTTCTCAGGCGCCGCCTCAGCTGGCTTCGCCTCGTCCTTTTTCTCGTCCTTCTTTTCGTCCGCAGCGAATCCGGACATACCGAATCCGAGCGCCAACAGGATGCTCATCAGACTTTTCATGGTGTTATGCAGATGGTTGATACAAAAGGCAGTCATCAAAAATCGAAGACCGCCCTCCCAGTAAAGAACACCCGTGCCGTCAGGAAGTTTCTCTCCCCGACAAAATCCCCCAAAACCCCACTACCCCACCAACTCCCGAATCGGTGTCGCTCCGTCGTCCACCAAATAATGCGGGCGTCCCTTCGCGTCCGTAAATGTCTGATTCACAACATCCAAACCCAGTTGATGGTACAATGTTGCGAACACCTCTGGGAACGTCACCGGACGAGCCACCGCCTCACCCCCCAAACGATCTGTCGCCCCAATCACCTGCCCGTGACGCATCCCGCCACACGCCAGCAACGCCATCGCAACCCGTGGCCAGTGATCGCGGCCAACTTGCTTGTTGATGATGGGTGTCCGCCCAAACTCTCCCCACACCAACACGCTCACGTCCTTGTCCAAACCCCTCTGGTGCAGGTCGTCCACTAGTGCCGTAATCGCTTTGTCCAGAACCGGAAAATCCTCCCGCTCCCGAGTGAAAATGTCGTTCCCAGCTCCCCCGTGCCAATCCCACTTGCTGTAGTTCACCGTCACCACCCGCGCCCCAGCCTCCACCAGACGCCGCGCCGCCAAAAAACTCTGAGGAACACGGGGCGCCCCATTTCCATCAATGTACTTCGTCGGATCTCCCGTCCCATACCGCTCCACCACCCGAGGATCTTCCTTCGACAAATCAAGCGCCTCCGCAAGTTTCGCCGATGTCAAAATCCCCATCGCCTGCTGCGTAAACTTGTCCATCGCATCCATCTTGCCAGAAGCATCCATCTCCCTGCGCATCCGATCGATACTCGTCAATAATCCCGCTCGGTCTTGTAACCGATCCGTCGTGATGCCCTGCAATGTTAAATCCGTCTTGTTTGGTCCAAAATGCCTAAAGCCCCCGTAAGCAGGTCCTAACGTACCAGGTCCTGGCTCGTTGTACGGCTTGTGAGTGCACTCGTAACACAGACTCACAAACGGCGGCACCGCAGCGTTGACGCCACCTAACATCTTGTCGACGACGCTCCCAAACTGCGGCCACCCACCCGGAGGCACTGTTCCACCCTTTGGCGGTCTCCCCGTATAGCACTGCGCCGCATCGTGATCCGCCTGCGCCCCCACCAAAGACCGGATAATCGTAAACTTATCCATCCGCTTCGCCATCTGCGGGAACAACTCACAAATCTGAATCCCAGGAACATTCGTCCCAATCGGCCGATGCGGCCCCGCAATCTCCCCTGGTGCGTCGGGCTTCAAATCAAACATGTCCTGATGCGGAGGACCCCCCACCAAGTAAATCATGATGACCGACTTGTGCGACCCACGAATCCCTGACTGGTTCTCAGCCGCAAGTAATCCCGGCAAGGAAAGTCCCCCGAGGCCCAAGCCTCCAACTCGCAAAAAATTGCGCCGCGAAATCCCGTCGCACATCTGCGAACCGGAAACCAAAGGATCGAGGATTTTCAACATGTCTGTACGGGAGGATTGAACGCTCAACACGAAGCACCTCCCAAACGCGCAATCCTTGGGCTCGGCCAGATGAAAACCCTCACAACGCCCGAAAGCAGTTACAAATCAGCAAAACAAGCACAGCCCAGCCCCATTCAACCAAAAAAAGAACCCTCAACTGGTGCGGAAAGCGCATCCGCAACCGACTGGCCTTTTTGTCTCTGTGAACGCGTTTCTGGACGTAGCCCTCCGACGCATTGTCGATTCATCCAGTCACGACCCCCGAGATGTAAACCGGCTTCTTCCGTCACTAAAACGCCCCACCCTCGTGATTCAACGCATCATGCCCCAAATCCGCTCAACGTACCTCGCGTTGCTTCTTCTCCTCCGAATAGGCCCCGCTCACCTTTCCGCCGCGCCAGCCGAATCAGACATCGCATTCTTCGAAAAAAGCATTCGCCCTCTCCTGACCGAACACTGCCTCGAATGCCACTCCACTCAAGCAGGCAAACGAAAAGGCGGCCTCCTTCTCGACTCGCGCATCGCCATCGCTCAAGGCGGAGACTCTGGGCCAGCAATCGTCCCTGGAAAACCGGATGAGAGCCGAATCGTCGTCGCCGTGCGCGGACACGACGCCGACCTGCGCATGCCACCAAAAAAGAGTCTCGATTCCGAAAAAGCGGAGTTGCTCGCAGAATGGGTTCGTCGCGGCGCGCCCGACCCTCGCGAAGAAACCGCAAAGCCTCGCAGCCATGCAGGAATGTCGCTCGCAGAAGGGCGCACCTTCTGGTCCTTCAAACCCGTCACGCGCCCACCGTTACCAAAATCCCCTTCCCTAAATCCCGTTGATCACCTCGTGCTCGCGAAGCTCAACTCTGTGTCTCTCGTCCCTGCAAAGCGTGCCGACCGGCGTACCCTCATCCGACGCGCCTCGTACACTCTCATCGGTCTGCCTCCGTCCCCCGAAGAAGTCGACGCCTTCCTCGCCGACGAATCGCCATCCGCATTTAGCGATCTCGTCGAACGCCTTCTTGCAAACCCCGCGTATGGAGAACGCTGGGGCCGGCATTGGCTGGATGTCGTGCGCTACGCCGATACCTGCGGAAATGCCTCCGACTATCCCGTTCCTCAACTCCGCCTTTACCGCGACTGGGTCGTGTCCGCATTCAATGCTGACACCCCCTACGACCGCTTCCTGCGCGACCAAATCGCAGGGGATTTGCTCGGGAACGGATCGGTCGCCGATCGCGCTTCCGGCATCATCGCCACCGGATACCTCGCGCTCGCTCGACGTTTCGCAGGCAAGGCCGGCGCTCCGCACCTCACCATCGAGGACACCATCGACAACGTCTCGAAAGCCATGCTCGGGGTTACCTTATCCTGCGCCAGATGCCATGATCACAAGTTCGATCCGTTCACCATGAAGGACTACTACGCGCTGTACGGGTTCTTCAGCAGCACCCGCTACCCCTACCCTGGAGCGGAGGGGGACACCAAACAGAGCGACTTCGTCCCCCTAATGGAGTCATCTGAAGTTGAGGAACTTATCGCCCCTCATCGAGCGGCTGTTACAGAAATGGAAAAAACCATTAAGAACCTTGAACAGCAGCTAAAAGATCGACCCTCCCCAGATTCTTCCGAGGAAAAGCCAGTCACCGAAGAACTGAAAAAACGCATCGCAGATGCGAAAAAACAACTCGCTGAACTCACGGCCAATGCACCCCTGATTCGCGACGCTTACGCGGTCGCCGAAGCGAAAGAAGTCGGTGATGCGCGCGTTCAGAATCGCGGTGAGCCAAAGAACCTCGGCGACACCGTTCGTCGCGGGTTTCCAGCAGTCCTTGGCGGCATGACCCTTCCCGAAAACACATCCGGCAGCGGACGCGCGACGCTTGCTAACTGGCTCACCGACTCAGCAAACCCGCTGACTGCCCGAGTGATGGTCAACCGAATCTGGCAACACCATTTCGGACGTGGCCTCGTCGCAACTCCCAACGACTTTGGCAAACAAGGATTGCCTCCGGCGAACGCGGAGTTGCTCGATTTTCTCGCCTCGGAGTTTGTCCGTGGCGGTTGGTCGGTAAAAGCAATGCACCGCCTCATCCTGAACTCAGAGACTTGGCAACGCGCCTCAACTCCCCCACCAAAGGCTCA
>JBEEPE010000004.1:0-5283 GCA_041191265.1 Verrucomicrobiota bacterium
AGTAACGAAATTGCGCGCAACATCGTGCATGTTGCTGAGGCGGCGGAGGGCACGACCCAGGGTGCGAACGACACGGAGCGCGCGGCTTTGGAGTTGGCGAAGTTGGCGGCGGAGCAGCAACGGATGGCGGATCGGTTTGAGAAGTGAGTTGAGGGGGCGGTGCGGCACGGTTTCCCCTTTGGGGGAGGGTTGATTATGGAAAGCGAAAAGCAAAGCGCACCGCGCGTTCAGTGGTTTCACAATGAGGATTGGCTGGCATTGGTCGTTGCTGCGCCGTTGATTGCGGCGGTGCTATTCGGGTGGCGGCCTCCGTTCCCCAAACTGGCTTGGAAGAATCAGGGAGATTTGATTTCGGTTTTTTCCAAAGCGAATCTGTTTGCGGTTTTGTCGACGTCGAGCGCCTTGATTGCGGTGGCGGCGATGGCGTTGCGCGCGTCGTTGGGGCGGACGGTGTTGCGGTTTGCGGGGGGGGCGGCTGTGGTCTTTTCGTTGAGCTGGCTTGCGCAGGCGATGGCGGCGAATGCGGGGGTGAAGGCGTTGGGGTTGGAGTACGTTCTTTTCTCGTTAGGGCTAGGGTTGCTGTGGAGTCACACGTTGCCGACGCCTCAGTGGTTGTTGAGTGCGGCTCGAACGGAGTTCTTCATCAAAACGGGGATTGTGATTTTGGGGGCTGGGATGCTGTTCGGAGATTTGGTGAAGGCTGGTGCGCCGGGGATGATTCAGGCGTTGCTGGTGATTCCGGTGGTGTGGTACGCGACGTTCTGGCTGGCGAAGAAGCTGCGGGTGGACGAGGAGTTTGGGGTGATGCTCTCGACGGCGGTGTCGATTTGCGGGGTGTCTGCGGCGATTGCGGCCTGTGGCGCGATTCAGGGGGACAAAAAGAAGCTGTCGTACGTGACGTCGATTGTTTTGTTGTGCGCGGTTCCGATGATGGTGTTGATGCCGTGGTGTGTGAAGTGGTTGGGGTTGAGCGAGGCAGTGGGAGGGGCGTGGCTCGGGGGGACACTGGATACGAGCGGATCCGTGGTGGCTGCGACGGAGATGGTGGGCGAGCTTGCCACGAAGACGGGCACGGTGGTGAAGCTCTCGCAGAACGTGTTGATTGGAGTGGCGGCGTTTGTGATTTCTGTTTGGTGGACAGTTCGAGATCGGAGGGCAGGGTCTGCGGCGCGGGTTGACTTTGGGGTGATTTGGGAGCGGTTCCCGAAGTTTGTTTTGGGGTTCATCGCGGCCTCGTTGGTGTTCTCGTTCGTGCTCACCCCAGATCACGTGAAGGCGACGAAGGACACCTTGAAGAACTTGCGCGAGGTGTGGTTTGCCGCGGCGTTTGTGTCGATTGGCTTGGAGACGCGATTGCGTGATATCGCGACGCTTGGCGGGGGGCGTCCGGCGTTTGCCTTCCTTGGGGGTCAGGCCATCAACATCCTTTGGACGTTGGTATTGGCCAAGATGCTGTTCGGTTCCTAACGCAGCGGCTCAGGAGATTACGACTTCGGTGCCGGTAGGAACGAGGTCGTAGAGGCGGATGACATCCTGATTGGACAGGCGGACGCATCCGTGGCTGGCGGGTGTTCCGAGGAGGTGTTCTTGGTTGGTGCCGTGCAGGTAGATGTAGCGGGATTTCGTGTTGGCGTTTTCGGGATCGACGCCGTGCAGCCAGAGGATGCGTGTTTGAACGTGATCCGCGGGGTCTTCGGGGGATCCGATTCGTCCGGTGGATTTGCGACTGACGAAAATTTCGCCGGCGGGCGCGTGGTCGCCGTGTTTCTCGCTGATGATGAAGCGTCCGGTGGGGGTGCAGTTGCTGCCGGGGCGTTCACCGAGTCCGAACTTTGAGGTGGATACGGGGAGGGTGAGGAGGGTTGTTCCGTCTGGGGCGAGGAGGCGGAGCGTTTGCGTGTTGATCTGAACCTGTATTTGCATCACGGGGTTGCGACACTACACTTCGAGGCCCTTTTTATGAGCCGAAATCTGCACATTGCCATTGTTGGCGCCACGGGAGCGGTTGGGATTGAGTTGTTACGCGTGATGGAGCGCAGGAGTTTCCCTGTGTCGAAGTTGACGTTGCTCGCGTCGGCGCGCTCGGCGGGCAAGAAGTTGGAGTTCCGCGGGGAGATGCATGAGGTGCGAGAACTGCGGGAGGACTCGTTTGCGGGGGTGGATGTTGCGTTGTTTAGTGCGGGTGGGGGTATTTCGAAGACGTTTGCTCCGCACGCGGTTTCGGCTGGGGCGGTTGTGGTGGATAACTCGAGTGCGTTCCGGATGGACCCTCAGGTTCCGCTCGTGGTGCCGGAGGTGAATGGCGCGGATGTGGCGGGGCATCGCGGGATTATTGCGAATCCGAACTGTACGACGGCGATTACGTTGATGGCGTTGTGGCCGTTGCATCGGGAGTTTGGGGTGACGCGGATTTTTGCTTCCAGCTATCAGGCGGTGTCGGGGACGGGCGCGCAGGCGATTGAGGAGTTGCGGAAGCAGGTGGAGGCGACGGTGAAAGGGGAGCCTTTGGTGAGGGAGGTTTATCCGCATCAGATTGCGTTCAATGTTCTGCCGCAGGTGGATTCATTTTTGGAGACGGGTTACACGAAGGAGGAGATGAAGATGCAGAACGAGGGGCGTCGGATTATGCATCACGACGGGTTTCGTGCGTCGGTGACGTGTGTGCGTGTTCCGGTTTACCGGGCGCATTCGATTGCGGTGAGTGCGGAGTTTGAGCGTCCAGTTTCGTTGGAGGCTGCGCGGCGGGTGTTGTCGGCGGCGCCGGGCTTGCGGGTGACGGATGATCCAGCGGCCAAGGTTTATCCGATGCCGTTGGATTGCGCCGGCGAGGATGATTGCCGGGTGGGGCGTTTGCGGCTGGATTGCGCGTTGGAGAATGGGTTGTCGTTCTGGGTGAGTGGAGACCAGTTGTTGAAAGGCGCTGCGTTGAACGCGATTCAAATCGCGGAGCTTCTCTAATCCCTTTTTGAGCGGGTATGCCGCGATTTTTCGCACCTCCCGAGGACTGGGTTTCGAACGGAGTCCTTTTGCGCGAGGAGGAGGCGCGGCATGCCATACGGGTTTTGCGGTTACGCCAGGGTGAGCGGTGTGAGGTGTTTGATGGTGAGGGGCGGAGTGTCACTGGGTGCGTTGGGGAAAAGCAGGGGACTGGTCTGCGGATTGAGCACGATGGACGGGTGCGGGTTGATCCCGTTTCCGGGGCGGAGGTGGTGTTGGTCACGGCTATTGCGAAGGGGCGGACGATGGACTGGATTCTGGAGAAGGCGACGGAGTTGTCGGTTTCGCGGATTGTTGCGGTGGTGACGGAGCGAACGGTGGTGCGACTTGATGCGGCGGGTTGTTTGGAGAAGGAGGTTCGGTGGCGTCGCGATTTGGTGGAAGCGTGTAAGCAGTGTGGGCGGAACCGATTGCCGGAACTGCGCGTGGTGCGGGGTTTAGGTGAAGCGTTGCAAATGACCGCGGGCTGCGGTTTGCGGGTCTTTGGGGCGTTGGACGATCGTTCGCGTCGGATTCGGGAGGTGGTTGGCAGCGGTGGCGGGGTGGGAGGGGTGGCGGCGTTTATCGGGCCGGAGGGCGATTTTACGGTTGAGGAGGGTGTGGAACTGCGTGGTGCGGGGGTGCAACCGGTGGGGTTTGGGTCGCTCGTTTTGCGAATGGAGACGGCGGTTGTTTATGCGGTGAGTGTGTTGAAGGAGATGTGTTTATGAGCGAGCAGAAACTGCGTGTGTTGCGGACGGTTGGTGCGTATCGGAGGTGGCTGGATTCGCGTTCTGATTGGGATGGGCCGGTTGTATTGGTTCCGACGATGGGTGCGCTTCATGCGGGACACGCGGCATTGATTCGTCGGGCGCGGCGGCTTGCTGGGAACAGCGGGACGGTGGTGGTTTCGGTGTTTGTGAATCCGACGCAGTTTGGTCCGAAGGAAGATTTATCGCGGTATCCGCGTCCGTTTGCGGCGGATAAGCGGTTGTGTGAGGCGTGCGGTGCGGATGCGATTTTTCATCCGTCGGCGGAGGAGATGTACGGGGAAGGCAACACGGTATGGGTGGATGAACGTGTGTTGTCGTTGGGGTTGTGCGGGGCGGCGCGACCTGGCCATTTCCGTGGTGTGTGCACGGTGGTTTTGAAGTTGTTCATGATTTGTGCGCCGGACGAGGCGGTGTTTGGTCGGAAGGATTATCAGCAGTGCGCGGTGATTGCGCGGATGGTACGTGACTTGAATCTGCCTGTGCGGTTGCGGTTTGAGGATACGGTGCGTGAGGTGGACGGTTTGGCGATGTCTTCACGAAACACGTATTTGGATGGAGCGGCTCGTGAGCGTGCGTTGTCGATTAGCCGTGGTTTGTTTTCCGCGCTGGCGGACTGGCGTGGCGGCGAGAGTCGGGCCTCGGTATTGAAAGGGCGTGTGCGGAGGGGTTTGGAGCGCGCGGGAGCGGAACGGATTGATTACGTGGAGTTGGTGGACGGTGAGAGTTTGGCGCCGAGGACCGTGGCTGAGCGTGGGTGTGTGCTCTTGGTGGCTGCTGTGTTTGGCGGGACGCGGTTAATCGATAATGTGTTGTTTGAATGAACGCGGGAGGAGACGAAATATGATTCGGTCAGACCATTTGGTGATTGGGAGCGGGATTGCGGGCTTGTCGTTTGCGTTGAAAGCAGCGGCTGAGGGAAGTGTTACCGTAATCACGAAGAGTACTGCGGCGGAGTGTAATACGGCGTATGCCCAAGGTGGGATTGCGTGTGTGACGAGTGAGGAAGACAGCTTTGATTTGCACTTGAAAGACACGTTGGTGGCTGGGGCGGGTCTTTGCGATGAGGCGGTGTCGCGTCAGATTGTGATGGAGGGGCCGGCGAGGGTGCGGGAGTTGATTGCGTTGGGGGTTCAGTTTGACCAGCGGGAGGTTGGTGAGGATGGGTCGACGGAGTTGGATTTAGGGCGGGAGGGCGGGCACTCGAAGCGGCGGATTTTGCATGCGCGGGATGTGACGGGACGGGAGATTGAGCGTGCGTTGTTGGAGGCGGTGCGGAGTCATCCGGCGATTACGTTGTTGGAGAACCACATGGCGGTTGATTTGGTCACGTTGGGGAAGTTGGGGTATGCGAGTGAGAACCGGGTGGTGGGGGTTTACGTTTTGGATGAGGCGACGGGCATTGTGCACACGTTACGGAGTGATCGTGTGGTGTTGGCGACGGGCGGTTGCGGGAAGGTTTATCTTTACACAACGAATCCGGATGTTGCTACGGGGGACGGTCTTGCGATGGCTTGGCGTGCGGGGGCTCGGGTGT
>JBEEPE010000005.1:0-4090 GCA_041191265.1 Verrucomicrobiota bacterium
GCCAAAGACACCGTCCGCGTCTTCTTCCGCGGAAACGGACAAACCGAGCCCGAACGCACGCACGACTTCGCCATGCTCCGCGCCGCAGAACTCGGAACTCAGCGCGGCTTCAAATACATGATCATCCTCAACGGAGGAAACCACATCGAACACGACCGCTTCACCACCCCAAACTACGGCGTGGGATTCGGGTTCGGCACCTATCGCACCGTCGGTCGCCACGGATTCTACACCGGAGGCCTGTTCGGCCCCCCGTGGACCGTTCACGACATCTACCGCGCCTCAACCGACCTTCTCGTCAAATATCTTCCGTCCAAAGACAAACATCCCGAAGCCCTCGAAACCGACTTCATCGTCGGCTCCATTCGCGGCAAGTACAAGATGGCCAATCCGTAACCCCATCCCCACAGCCCCCCCATCCCACACCATGCTCTCCATCACACCATTCGGCGCCGCCGGAGGCGAAGTCACCGGCTCCTGCTACCTCCTCCAACACAACGCCACCCGCCTCCTCATCGACTGTGGCCTTTTCCAAGGCGGCAGCCGTGCCGATGAACTGAATCGCAATCTCGCCTGGCTGCGCCACGGACCGCCCGACGCCATCCTCATCACCCACGCCCACCTCGATCACGTCGGACGACTCCCTCTCCTCGCTCAAACCAACTTCAGCGGCCCCATCTGGGCCACCCCAGCCACCATCGAACTCGCCGGACTCATCCTCCGCGACGCCGCCAGAGTCCAAGCCTCCGACACCGAACGCCAAAACAAACGCAACCGACGCCGCGGCCATCCCGACGAATCCCCACTCTACACCCCCGACGACGTCGAAACCGTCCTCGCCCACTTCAAACCCGTCCCCTACCGCCAACCCGTTCCCGTCGCTCCCGGCATCGAAGTCATCTGGTCCGAAGCCGGACACATGCTCGGCTCCGCCAGTCTTCAACTCCTCATTCACGAAGGCACCACCACTAAACGCGTCGTCTTCTCCGGAGACCTCGGCCCCATCCACGCCCCCATCCTCCAAGAGTTCGAACCCTTCGCCCAAGCCGACGCCCTCATTCTCGAAAGCACCTACGGCAACCGGGACCACCGCCCACTCTCAGAAACCATCGACGAGTTCCGCGCCATCATCCGCGCCGCCGCCGCCGATCGTGGACACATCCTCATCCCAACCTTCGCCGTGGGGCGCGCCCAAATGCTCACCCTCCTCCTCGCCTCCATGTTCCGCAACCGCGAGGTGCCACCTTTCCCCGTCTTCCTCGATAGCCCCATGGCCATCGAAGCCGCACGCATCCTGTCGAGCCACCCCGAACTGTTCGATGACGAACTGCGAGCCTTCCTCTCCGAAGGAAACCTTCAAGACGACCTCCGCACCCTCAAAACCACCGCAACCGCCGAACAATCCCGCAGCATCAACGAAATCGACGGACCCTGCCTCGTCATGGCCGGTGCCGGAATGTGCAACGCCGGACGCATCTTGCACCACCTCAAACACCACCTCTGGCAACCCTCCACCAACGTCGTCATCGTTGGCTTCCAGAGCAACGGGTCACTCGGACGCCGCCTCGTCGACGGAGAAAAAGAAGTCCGCATTCTTGGCGAAACCGTCTGCGTGAAAGCAAAGATTCACACCCTCGGCGGTTTCAGCGCCCACGCCGGACGCAGCGATTTATTGAAATGGCTCGACGTCGCAGCAGCATCGCGGCCCTCCGTTTTCCTCACCCACGGGGAAGAAAAAGCGCGGGAAGCGCTCAGTACCGCAATCCAAGAACGAACGGGACTCACCGCCCAACGCCCAGAACTCGGAGAATCCATCACGCTCTGAACACCGCTTCGGCGGGCGCTCTAGCTGAAGTACTCAAGCAGCATCACCACTAACTCGGCCGCCAAAAGAACCACAATCACCCACTCAATCCAGTACCCCTCGCGCGCGTGCCGAAACTCGCCTGCACGCTGACCCACAAGCTCGTAAACATACTCGGCCGCCTCAATCCTCCCGTCCAACGTCGCGCACCGATCCTCGCGCTCCGCCTCCTCCAACAGCGCCTCCCCCAAACGGCGCATCCGCGCTCCGGAACGTAATCCCGTCCCCAGCCAGAGCGGTTCCCATCGCATAAAAAGCAACCGCCTCCGCATCGTCTCCAACGCACGCTCTTTCAAGACTTCATCCCGCACGCGATCCAACCCCTCCACCCGATAAGCCAGCGCCGCGTCGCTCTCCAACTCCGTCCACCCGCCATCCATCGCCGCCTCCAACGCGAGCAAGACCTCCTCACCCACCGCAAACTCCACCACCTCCGCCAAAACGGACGGTACCCCGTCGCCACTCGCCGCAATCAACGCACACCCGCGCGTCCAAGCCACTGAACACTCCCCCACCCGAGCCAACACCACCGGCCCACCGCGCTCACCCCAACCTCGAATCACATCCTTCCAAACCGGCAGGTCACGCCCCGCCAACGGAAACACTCGCACCAAAAGCACGCTGCCCACCTCTGCCACCTCTGCCCCCCCTCCTTCCAAACACCGCGCCACAAACCGACGCCCCACCCCGCTTCCAAGCACAACCGCTATATCACGTTCTCCCGCAGGTGCATCAGTCTCCTCCACCCGATAAATCAACTCCCCAGTCGTCGTTCCCTTCATGACGTTGATTCTTGCACCAAAGAACGCTCGTCACCAATCCCGCTCGCCTCCTCCACCAACCACTCCGCAACCGTGTCCGCCGAATCCAGAACCCCATTCAACGTCGAATCAAAGAGGTAATCTCCCACCACAAACAACCGCGAATGCTCCTTCGGCTCAGGTTGATGCCTCGAATCCGGCTCCTTCGCCGGAAACCCCGACGGCAATCCATTCACACACTTCGCCCACCGATGAATCCGAAAATCCAATACCGCTGCACCTCGCCGCCCCAAACTCTCCGGAATCTCCTTCAAAACCGCCTCCAAAATTTCCGAATCACTCCCGTTCCCCAAACGCAACGCCGGATCGCCCCCAATCAAAAAACCTAAAACACCCCGCCCCCCGGCATCGAATCGCGCCGTCTCGTCATACGCACAAACCCCACCAAACGCCTCCAACATAAAGAAATGTCCGCTCATCACCTCCCTCCAAAACGGATAATCAAACATCACCGTCACCCGAAGATAATGCGCCGGATGATCGTAAAACCGGTGATGCTTCCGCATCGCTGCCTCCAACACGTCCCCCTCCCACTGGATTCCCAGCAAACAATCGTTCGGCAACGCCAACACCACCGCGTCAAAAAGCGTCACCTCCTCCTCCCAACCCTTTCGACGACTCACCACCGCGTACCGCCCCTCGCGCAGCCCCACACTCACCACCCGCTCTCCCAACCGCACCAAACCACCCACCCGGGCCGCCAACGCCTCAACCAACCGCTCGTTCCCTCCCTCAATCCCGTACAACCGCAGGTAGTCCGGCTCATCCATCAAATAGTTCTGCAACCCGTAACTGGCGCTGGTCTGATGCGTCTCACACGCCAAATCACTGTGCGTCATCACCCGCACATAATGCCGCGCATCGGCACTCGGTAAGGTTCGCAAAAAATCTTCAAATGTCTGACGCGCCAATGGATCCCGCCGATCCTCTTTCCAATCCGACTCATAATAATCCGCCGTCGTAATCTCCGAACGCGCCCTCAAGCGGAACAACTCCAACTGGTCCGCCACCTCCCGCCCAAACACACGCACCAAATCCTCCGCCTCCGAAACCGGATGCCCCCTGAAAACACCGCCCCCCGCACCCATCGGCGCCGTCTCCAATCCCAACTCCCCAATCAACTCACGCAGCGGATCAGGCCCCAACGGACTGTAATCATAAAACTCCGCAGCCCCCGCTTCGTACGTACCCTCGCCATTCGGACCAATCGGCAACGTCCGCACCTTCCCACCCACCCGCTGTGACGCCTCAAAGATCATCACCTCAAAGAGCCCCTGCCCCATCAGCCCCAACCGGTAAGCCAACATCAGTCCCCCCGGCCCACCACCCACAATCCCCACCTGAAAACGAGATGACGCCATGCCGCAGTTTCAGTCACGCGCCTTCGCCCCGCTCACCCCCCGCA
>JBEEPE010000006.1:0-21020 GCA_041191265.1 Verrucomicrobiota bacterium
CCCCTTGCCCGCCTTCTCAGACTCCTTCGCCGCCTGTGGTTCCGCCGGCTTCGGCGCGTCCCCCTCCGCCGCATAGACCATCGCACCCATCGTCAACACCGAGGCACAAACCCCGATCCGCTTCATGAAAGATACCGAGTTTATCATAGGTAAGTGACTGCTGACTGTTTTGACACTGCTTTGGCCTTCACCGTTCAACATTCGTGAAGTTTCTGAGGCCGTCAACGCGAGGTCGCCGCCAACCGATAAACCGCGCTCATCTCAACACTCTCGCCCGCAGCAATCTCCAAGGCATCATCGCCCGCATTCGCCTGCTCCACACAAACCATTCCAGGCCATTCCCCATCCCCGAAATCCGCCATCGCCGCCGCTTTCGCAATCCACGGGTTCCACACCACCGTCGTGCAAGAACCGCGCTTCTCCAAAACCACCGACTCTCTACCCGCCTCCTCAATCACGCACGTCCCCTCCGTCCCGCAATACACGCGGTCGGTCTCCGCCGAAAACCGAACCACGGGCTCTTCGTCCACCCGCCGCGCCATCCCCTCCGTCTTGCTCACATACGTGACCCCGCTCAACCCGCGCACGCCAACCTCCCGAATGTCTCCCACCACAAAGTAAGGATGAAACGCGGTCTCACACCGAAACGCCTCTGAACCACGGTTCGAAACCGTGAGCCGCAACCCCAGATCCGCCGCAAACCGCACCGCCAACTCCAGCCGAAACGCATGCCCCCAATGCGCCCGCGTCTCCTCCGAATCCTCGATCCCAAGCACCACCTCCACCACCCCATCCGCCGTGGCCGCCACCCGCACCAATCGCCACGCCCTCGTACGAACCAATCCGTGCATCGGCGACTCGGGATGCCCCGCCCTCGGACCAAACCACGGAAAAATCACCGGCACCCCGCCCCGCACGGCCGCACCATCCCGAAACACCGCCCGCTCACTGACAAACAAAAGCGGCGCCTTCCCAGCTGGCGCGAAGTGAGTCACGTGCGCCCCATGCAAAAGAACCTCCCCCTCACACAACGGCCCCTTCACCCGCACCGCAGGTAACCCACCCGAACCCGCCCCAAACGTCACAAACGCCGCAACAGGTCCAGTCACCTCAACACCCTGCAAAAAATCGGTCTCGGAATGCATACCACCACCCGAGAGCAGATTCCCGTCCACCCCATCCACCCCACCACCCGCACATTGGTCACTTCGCCCGATACACCGCGCTCATCGACTCCACCGAGGCGCGAACCTGCAACACCAACCGCTCCGGCGCAACCACCACCGCATGCGCACCCCAACCCAAAATCCAACGCTGCACTTCCACCATGTTCCCAAGCTCCATCTGCATCTCCACCCCACCCCCTTGCAACTCCACAAAGCGCTGCGAAGCATGCCATTGACGCTCCTTGACATGCGGCGCTGCAAACGAATCAAACCGCACGCGCACCGTCTCCACCACCTCGTCCGGCGCCTGACGAAACACACCAAAACTCGCGCCCAAATACTCCTTAATCGAAAAGCCCGGCGCACGATCAAATCGCTCCGAAGTCACCCGCACATCCACCATCCGAGAAAGCGCAAACGTCCGCATCGCCCCTCGCCCTAAATCGTGTCCAATCAAGTACCAACTACTCTCCAAACAACCCAAATGATACGGCTGCACCCGCCGCAACTCCGCTTCCGTTGCCCCGGGTTTTCGATAACCGAACTCCAGCTGCGCCGACTGCAACACCGCCATCCCCACCGCATCAAACACCGCCATATCCACCGGGCTCACCCCCGTCTTCCGAAACGAAACCGCCTCATCAATCTCCGCCCACGAAATACTCACCTTATCCTTCAACACCTCCGCAATCTTCGCGCACGCGTTCCGGAGCGGACGTTCAAACGCCGTGCCTCGGTACTGCTCCATCGCCTTCTGAATCACCAACAAAGACACCATCTCGCCCTCGCCCACCTCAAACCCCGGCAGGTTCTCCACCGACTGCGAGTAGTAGTAACCATGCCGCGACTCGTCGTACGAAATCGGCATCAACAACCGGTCCCGCATAAAATCCAAATCCCGCTGAATCGTCTTCGCACTCACTCCCAACTCGCTGCCCAACGAACGGCAGTTGTGAAAACCGCCCTGCCGGATGTACTCGTGCAGACGGAACATCCTCTCCACAGGTGGCCTGGACATAATCGAAGGCTCATTCACGCTGAGCTGACGCGGCTTCCTTTTGCGTGCCATGGGTTTGGATTACCTGTATTGGCCGAAGATGGGAAGCCCGACGTCAGGCTATTTCGACGCACCTGCAAACAGGACCCCCGCCACCCCCCTCTTGCCCGGTTCCCCTTTCCCAGTCACGCTATGCGCAATGGCCCGCTCCGCTGAAATCCAACGTCACACCGCAGAAACCCGCATCGCACTCTCCCTCGAGATCGATGGCTCGGGCCACGCCCAAATCGCCACCAGAATCCCGTTTCTGGACCACATGCTCAACCTGTTCGCAAAACACAGCCTCACCAACCTCACCGTCGAAACGCACGGCGATATCGAAGTCGACTTTCATCACACCGTCGAAGACACCGGAATCGCCCTCGGACAAGCCTTCGCTAAAGCCCTCGGCGACCGAAAAGGCATCGCTCGATACGGACACGCTTACGTCCCCATGGACGAAACACTCGCCCGCGCCGTCATCGATTTCAGCGGTCGCCCCTTCATCGACTTCCGCTCCCCAGCACCCGTCGCACAAAACCACTTCCCGTACTCCCTGCTCGAAGAGTTCCTGCGCGCCTTCTCCAATAACGCCGCCGCCAACCTTCACCTCGAAGTGCTCTACGGCCGCGACTCCCATCACATGATGGAGGCCGCCTTCAAGTCGCTCGCGCGCGCAATCGACATGGCCTGTCGAGTCGACCCTCGCGTCTCAGGCGTGCCAAGCACCAAAGGAACCCTCACCGCCTAACCCGTGAGCGATCGCCCCCTCAACATCGCCCTCGTCGACTACGGCGCCGGAAACATCCGAAGCGTTCACAACGCCCTCATCCATTCCGGAGCCAACGTCACCCTCACCGACCAACCCACCGTCATCACCGCCTCGGACGCCATCGTGCTCCCAGGCGTCGGTGCGTTCGGCGACTGCGCCCAAGCCCTCGCTTTGCGGGGGCTTATGCCAACCCTCAAAGCGTGGACCGATGCCGACAAGCCCTTCCTCGGCATCTGCGTCGGCTTCCAACTCCTGTTCGAATCCAGCGAGGAATCCCCCAGCGAACACGGCATCGGTTTCCTCAAAGGCCGCGTTCGCAAGTTCAAGACGCCCGGCATCAAAGTTCCCCAAATCGGTTGGAACAAACTCGCCCTCTCCAACCGCGAACACCCGCTCTGGCGCCAACTCCCGCCAGACCCGTTCGTCTACTTCGTTCACTCCTACTTCCCCGAACCCCTCCATCCCGAGGAAATCACCGCCTCCGCCTGCTACGGAGAAACCTTCGCCGCAGCCGCCGGACGAGGCAACGTTCACGGAATGCAATACCATCCTGAAAAAAGCCAGGAAACCGGACTCCAAATGCTTCGCAACTTCCTCCAAATGACGCGCGAATACCATTCTCAACGCTGACCCCATCATGCTCCTCTACCCCGCCATCGATCTCATGGACGGCCATGTCGTCCGCCTCAAGCAAGGACTCGCTTCTCAAAAAACCGTGTATTCCAACGACCCCGCCACGTTCGCCAAACGTTGGGAATCTGAAGGCGGCCACTGGCTCCACGTCGTCGATCTCGACGCCGCGTTTTCGGGAACGCACCAAAACCTCGAATCCATTCGGAAAATCACGAGCGCACTCTCCATCCCCGTTCAAATGGGCGGCGGTATGCGCTCCGAACAGGCCGTCGAAAACGCCCTCAACGCTGGCGTCAGCCGCGTCGTCATCGGCACGCGCGCAGCAGAATCCATCGACTTCGTCGCCTCGCTCGTTCACCGCTTCGGACCTGACCGCATCGCCGTTGGGATCGATGCGAAAAACGGTCTCGTAGCGGTGAAAGGATGGACCGAAACATCCACCCTGCCCGCAATCACCCTCGCGAAAGACGTGCACGCCCGCGGCGTGAAAACCGTGATCTACACGGACATCGCCACGGACGGAATGATGCACGGGCCCAACTTCACCGAGCTTCAGCGCCTCCGCGAAGCAGTTCCCCTCGACATCATCGCCAGCGGCGGCGTCTCCCGCATCGAGGATGTCAAACAACTGAACACCCTCCCCGGCATTCACGGCTGCATCATCGGAAAAGCCCTCTACGAGAACGCAATCTCGCTGAAAGACGCCGCAACCATCGTTGGCTAATCCAAACCGCCCTCTCCCATGAAAACGCTCTTCCTCGATTGTTTCTCCGGCATCAGCGGAGACATGACACTCGGCGCACTCGTCGCACTCGGCCTCAAACCTTCCGTTCTCGAATGGGAACTCTCGAAGCTCGACCTCGGCGACTTCCACATGCACTTCGAGCAGGACAAACGCAAAGACATCGCCGGCATCCGCTTCTCCATCCACGAAGGCTCGACCCACAGCGACTCGTGCGACCACGACCACGAGCACAAGCATGACCACACCTGCGGTCACGACCACGCCCACGACCACAAGCACGACCACACCTGCGGTCACGACCACGCCCACGAGCACAAGCACGACCACACCTGCGGTCACGACCACGCCCACGAACACAAGCACGACCACACTTGCGATCACGACCACGCCCACGAACACAAGCACGACCACACCTGCGGTCACGACCACGCTCACCCGCACAAGCACGAGCATCCGCACCGGGCCTACCGCGACATCCGCGCGATGATTGAATCGAGCGATCTCTCAGACGGCGTCAAACGCCGCGCACTCGCCATCTTCCACCGCATCGCACTCGCCGAAGCGAAAATCCACGGCACAAGCCCCGAGGACATCCACTTCCACGAAGTCGGTGCCCTCGATTCCATCGCCGATATCGTCGGCGTTTGCGTCGGTCTCGAGGCCCTCGGTATCCAACGGGTGTTCGCCTCCAAACTGCAAGACGGACACGGCTGGATCGACTGCGCTCACGGCCGGTTTCCCGTCCCCGCCCCTGCCGTCCTCGAGTTGCTTCACGGCATCCCCATCCAGCAAACCGACGAACCCCACGAACTCATCACCCCCACTGGTGCAGCCATCCTCGCGGAAATCGCCGAAGGCTTCGGACCCATGCCGGAAATGATCACCGAAAAAGTCGGGTACGGACTCGGCAAACGCGACCTCGCGTCCCGTCCGAACGTGCTCCGTGCCGTCCTCGGTTCCCTCACCAACCACTAGGCCAACATGGACTCCACGGAATCCAACCTCGCGGAATCCGACGCAGTCCTGCGCATCGAAACCAACCTCGATGACGTCTCCCCAGAGGTCATCGGCTTCGTCAGCGAACGCCTATTCGCCGCAGGCGCACTCGACGTGTGGCATACCCCTATCCAGATGAAAAAGCATCGTCCGGGAACCATCCTCACCGTCCTGTGCGCCCCCACGCAAGAAACCGCCATCGCGCAAATCATTCTCTCCGAAACCACCGCGTTCGGACTCCGCATCGAAACCGTCCGAAGAAAAACGCTCCGCCGCCAAATCATCCAAGCGGACACCCCCTTCGGCCCCATCGCCGTAAAACTCGGCTTCCTCGGCGAACGACTCGTTCAAGCCTCCCCCGAATACGAATCGTGCAAAGCCGCCGCCCTTCGCCTCAACACCCCGCTGCGGACCATTCAGGACGCCGCCCGCACAGCCGCCCTCGAGGCTGAGCCGCCCCAGCACACCCTCCGCTCATCAACCCAGCCATGATCCTTCAGAACGCACGCGCCATCCTGCCCGACCGCATCGCTCCCCACACCAGCGTGCGCATTCGCGACGAACGCATCGTCGAAATCGGGCAAACCCTTCAACCCGGCAGTTCCGAGGCCGTACTCGATTTGAACGGCGCGTTCCTCGCCCCAGGCTTCATCGACCTTCACATTCACGGCGCAAAACTCCGCGACACCATGGAAGCCTCCCCAGAAGCTTTCGCCGAAATCACCGCGTTTCACCTCACCGGAGGCACCACCTCGCTCGCCCTCACCACCGTCACCGCAAGCCACGAGGACATCCTCAAGGTGCTAAGAGCCGTCGACCAAATCGATCCGGAGTCGTTTCCCGGTTCGCGCATCCTCGGAGTGCACATCGAAGGTCCTTATTTCTCCCTCCAAAAACCGGGCGCACACGTCCTTGATCTCATTCGCCACCCCAACCCCACCGAATACCGCGAGTGGCTCGAGTTTCGTCACCTCATCACCCAAATGACCTTCGCGCCCGAACTCCCCGGCGCACTCGACCTCATCGACGCCCTCCTCGAGGCCGGCGTCAAACCCAGCGCCGGTCACAGCGACGCGTGGGACGAAGAAGTCGCGGCAGCCGCCGCTCGCGGACTCCGCCAAACCACCCATACCTTCAACTGCATGTCGTCCGCCCGCAAGCGCGGTCCCGAACGTGTGGCAGGCCTCGTGGAATACGCAATGGGTGAACCCGATTTCATCTGCGAACTCATCGCCGACGGTGCCCACGTCAGCCCCACCCTGATGCGCGCGCTCTACCGCGCCAAAGGCCCCGATCATATCGCCCTCGTGACCGATGCCGCAGGCGGTGCAGGCCTGCCTGAGGGAACAAAATTCCAAATCGGCGAAATCCGCGGCGTCGTCGGAAAAACGGCATCCTGGCTTGAGGACGGAAGCGCGCTCTGCAGCAGCACCGCCCGAATGAACGAGCTCGTGCGCAACATGGTTCGCCTCGTCGGCGCACCCCTCCACGAAGCCGTTCGCATGGCGTCACTCACCCCCGCAAAAGCCATCGGAATCGACCACACCACCGGCTCCATCGCCACCAACCTCAAAGCAGATCTCCTCGTCCTCGACGAAAATCTCGAAGTCCAACTCGCCTTCATCAACGGCCAACGCCGCCTCTGACCACCCTCATCCCCATGGACGCAGCACCCTCCATCCAGCCAGAGCCCGCCTCTCGCGGATCCCGGTTTCTCCGCGTCACCCTCGCCGTCCTCACCATCCAAACCCTCGCCGCCATCGGCATCTGGCTCGGATTCCGCAACGAAACCAAGGAAACCTCCGACGATTCAATCACCCCCAGCTCCCTCTTCATCGCCCCCCGCCTCGGCGCCCTCTCCGTCCGCCCACCCTGGGTCGAACTCATCGAAAAGTCGCGCTCCCTCGCCAAAAAGAACGACCGACTCCAAGCCCTCAAAGCGCTGCACGACGCCGAACCCCTCGTTCCCTCCAATCCCGCCGCCCTCGCAGAAATCGCGAACGCCTTCGAAAATCTCGACGCCAACGACCACGCCCTCGAACTCTGGGAAAAAATCGCTCAGTTCGGCGACGCCGCAGGCATCTACTACACCGCCGCAGAAGCCAAACTCGCCAACGCAGGCTCCACCGCAAAACCACGCTCCCCCAAACGCCCTGCCATCACCTTGGCAAAGCCCACACTCAAAGACACATCAAGCAAGGCGCCTGGCAAAAATCTGCTCCTCACCATCCCCATCCAAAAAGCGCAGCCCGATGACCTCGACGTGAAAGACGTCACCATCCAAGTCCATTTCTACGACCAACTCAAAGACGGCACCGTCCAACGCACCGATTCCGAAAGCGCCTACCGCTGGGCAGACACTCCTGTCGACTGGAAAAAGGGCTCGGAATCCCTCGAGGTCAACTACATCAACAACTCAAAACGCGACGAAAAACGCCTCCACGGATACGTCATCGCCCTCTATTACAGAGAGCGCCTCCAAGACTTCCGCGCCGAACCCCCAAAACTCGGCACCCAGTTTCCCCCGCTCCGCGCACTCCCAAAAGACCTCTTCCAATGAAAATCCTCTTCGTAGACGACGATCGCGATTTCCTCGCAACTCTCGAAGCCACCTTCGGCCAACTCGCCAGCGCCACCACCCGCTTCGCCAGTGACGCAGCCTCAGCCCTCTCCCTCGCCGAATCGCTCGGAACCCTCGACGGCGCAGTCCTTGACGTCGTCATGAAACCCGTCGACGGATTCACGCTCCGCGACGAACTCCTCAAACGCTTCCCCAACGCAAAAATCGCGTTCTCCTCCGCCTTCGACATGAGCGGATACTCCACACAAATCGGCAAAAGCCCCTTCTTTCAAAAACCCTTCACCATTCCAAAAATCGCCGAGTGGCTCCAAGCCATCGCCGTCAACGAACCCACTCCCTCCGCGCCAAGCGCCGCCCTTCCTCACATCAGCCTGACCGCGACCCCGCACGTTACCGCTACCCCGCACGTCACCGCTACCCCGCACGTCACCGCCACCCCACACGTCACCGCGACCCCACACGTCACCGCGACCCCGCACGTCACCGCCACCCCACAGGTCACCGCCACCCCGCACGTCACCGCCACCCCGCACATCACCGCCACCCCGCAGGTCGCGGCAAACACCATTCCGATGGCGAGAGTGGTTTCCACTCCAACGGGCAACGCGAATCAAGGCACCCCACAAGCCCAACCCACCGCACAAATCGCCATGCCCGCCCTCGAGGGGTCCAGCATCGGCGGATACAACATCCACCATCGCATCCCCGACACCGAATGGGGACCCACCTACCACGCCACGCAAGTCGCTCTCCAACGCCCCGTCTTCCTCACCATTCTCGACCCCGCCGTCGCCGCCTCTCCCGCACGCCGGGACGCGTTCCTCGATGAAGCACGCAATCGCGCGCAAAGCCATCATCCCGCGGTTCTCACCGTCTACGAAACCGGTGAACAAAGCGGCTGGTACTTCTTCGCCTCCGAACGCGTCGAAGGCCGCCCAATGAACATGCTCGCACTCGCCGGCGTCAAACTGAGCGCCCCGCAAGCCGCAGAAATCGGTAAACACATCGCCGCAGGTCTCGCACACCTCAACCACCTCGGCACACCCCACGCCGGCCTCCGTATCAACGAAATCACCATCGGCTCCGATAACCTCCCCCGCATCTCAAATCGCACCGTCCCCGGAGGAGACCAACACGCCCTCAACAAAATCAACCTCGCCACCATCGGCGCCGCCCTCCTCCCCATCCTCTCCCCCGCCGCCCCAACCGAGTTCGTCGCCCTTCTCAGCCGCACCCAACCCGGTCACAAAGCTCCCCTCCAATCCATCGAGGAATTCATCGACGGCTGCGGCAAATTCCAAACCCAAGCCATCTTCCAAAACGTCGCTGCCGGCACTCCCCTCGCAAACTTCCATTCCCTCGACGACATCGCAAAAAAACGATCCCCCTTCGGCACCTTCGTCAAAGCCATGCTCCTCGCTGGCCTCGCAGTCGGCGCCCTTTACCTCTACAACCGAACCGGCTTCCAACTCGACGTTCTCCTCGGAAGAAAACCCGTCGCCGACGAAGTCCAAATCCCCGCCGGCTCCTACACCCTCGCCAACGGAAAAACCGTCGAACTCCCCGCCTTCAGCATCGACCGTCACGAAGTCTCCATCGGCGAATACCATCAGTTCGTGAAATGGATCCTCGAAAACCCGCAGGACGAGTTCAAATTCAACCATCCCTCCACTCCCCGAGGCACTTCCAACATCCCCGAGAACTGGAAAATCTACCAACCCCGCGCCGAACGCGGAATGCCCGTGCGCGGCGTGCCAACCTCCTACGACTCACCCGTCGTCGAAGTTAACTGGTACCAAGCCTACGCCTATGCCGGATGGCGCGGCCGCGCACTCCCCTCCGTCGAACAATGGGAAATCGCAGCCCGAGGCAAAGAAGGGTTCGCCTACCCCTGGGGCAACGACTGGGACCCCGCCATCGCCAACACCAACGCCGATCACACCCCCACCCGCCCCGACGCTTCCGGAAAAATCGACGGATTCAACTACTGGGGCGCCGTGAAAAAACAACGCGACATCTCACCCTTCGGCGTCATCGGCCTCGCCGGTAACGTCAGCGAATGGGTCGGCTCCGTCACCAAAGACGGAAAAGCCCTCATCAAAGGCGCAAACTACGCCTCCGCAGGCCTCACCTCCGACCAAGCCTTCAAACTCGAAGCCGCAACCTGGGCATGGGAAACCGTCGGATTCCGAACCGTCGCCGCCCCCGCCCAAAACCCAGAACCCACCCCGAAACCCTCCGAATAATGAAAACCCCAGCCCAACCAACCCTCCCCCTCCGCGCCCTCATAGCCGCCGCGCTCACGCTGTCCCTCGCGTGCGTCACATTCGCCGCCGATACCCCAAAAACCACCGTCATCGCATGCGTCGGTGACAGCATCACCTTCGGCGCCGGTGTCGAAAAACGGGACGAAAACAACTACCCAAAAGTGCTCGGCGAACTCCTCGGAAAATCCTTCGAAACAAAAAACTTCGGACGTAGCGGTGCAACCCTCCTCAAACAGGGCGACCTCCCCTATTGGAAAACCAAAGAGTTTGAAAACGCCTCCGCCAGCAACCCAGACATCGTCGTCATCAAACTCGGCACCAACGATTCCAAACCCCAAAACTGGCAACACAAAGACCAGTTCGTCTCGGACGCGAAAGCCCTTGTCCTCCACTTCCGCAACCTCCCCTCCAAGCCCGCCGTTCACGTCTGCCTCCCAGTCCCCGTGTACGAAACACGCTGGGGAATCAACGAACCCGTCGTGCAATCCGAAGTCATCCCCGCCCTCCAACAGGTCGCCAAAGAACTGAACACACCCGTCATCGACCTCCACACCGCACTCGCAAACAAACCCGCCCTGTTCCCCGACAAAATCCACCCCAACGCCGCCGGCGCAAAACTCATTGCCGAAGCCGTCGCCGCAGCCCTTCGCAAACCCTAAACATGCCGCAACCTTCACCCCACCTGCTCCGCTCCATCGAGGCCATCGAGGTCCCCTCCGGAACGCCCGTGATGATTCCCGAGGGCACGGAAATCGTCGTCACCCAAAGCCTCGGCGATTCCCACACCATCCATACCCCAGGCCCCGGCGGCCTCTACCGCGTTCAACCCGACGATGCCGATGCACTCGGATTCCCCAAGTTCGTCCGCGCAGACCGATCCCAACTCCCCTTCTCCGACGATCTCGTGTGGGAAGAGTTGCGCAACGTCTATGACCCCGAAATCCCCGTCAACATCGTGGACCTCGGCTTGGTCTACGGCGTCTCCTCAAAAGACGCAAACGACATCGCAGGCAAAGAAGTGCACGTCGCAATGACCCTCACCGCACCAGGATGCGGCATGGGCCCCGTCCTCGCCGCCGAAGCGCGCCAACGCATCGCCCACCTGCCAGGCGTCGCTCGCGCCAACGTTGAACTGGTGTGGGATCCGCCGTGGAACCCCGAACGCATTTCCGGCGACGGCAAACGAAAGCTCGGGATCGATTGATCCATGAACGTTCCCGACACCGCTTTCGTCCTCGGAGCAGGCCTCGGCACCCGCCTCAAATCGCTCACCGCTCGACGCCCCAAACCCCTCATCCCCGTCGCCAACCAACCGCTCATCGCGCACGCGTTCGAACACCTCACTCACCACGGCGTTCACCGGTTTGTCATCAACACCCACTGGCGCGCCGAAGCCTACACCGCCGCCTTTCCCGAATCGTCCTGGAAAAGCCAACCCCTCGCCTGGAGCCACGAACATCCCGAAGTCCTCGAAACCGCAGGCGGTCTGAAACACGCCGCCCCACTCCTCCCGTCCTCAGATTCGTTCTGGGTCTACAACGGGGACATCCTCTCGGACATCCCCCTCCAACGAGCCATCGAAACGCACCAACAACACAACCACCTCGTCACCCTCGTCCTCCGATCCAACGCCGAACCGCGTCAAATCGCGTTCAACCCCGAAACCACACTCATCACCGACATCGGAAACCGAATCACCCCGGACTCCCCGAAAGACTACCTCTTCACCGGCATCTCACTCATCAACCCCAGTCTACTCAACCACATCCCAGCCAACCAAAAAATCAGCGTCATCCCCATCTACATCGATCTCATCAAACAAGGACTTCCTGTCGGCGGATGCGTCATCAATGAAGGCTCTTGGCACGACCTCGGCAATCGCGACACCTATCTCGAAGCGCATCAACTCCTCGCGTCGCAGAACTGCTCCAGCCCGTGGATTCATCCCACAGCATCCGTCGCACCATCCGCGCGCATCACCGGCGCCTCCGCCATCGGCGCACATGCCTCCATCGGCGCGGACTGTCTCATTCATGACTCTATCGTCTGGGAGAATGCGCGCATCCTGCCCGAAGCTCAACTCCACCGCTGTGTCGTAACGGATGGTGCCCACGTCGCCGGACACCACCTCGACTCAGATCTCACTGAAGCCCCATGACCCCGCTTTGCACCGCCGAGGAAGCGCTGCGCCTTACCCGCGAACATCTTCCAACTCTCCCTCTCGAATCCGCTTCGGTAGAACCGCTTTTGAAAGGCGGATCTGACCGCACGTACTTCCGCATCTCCACACCACAGGTTCGCATGGTTCTGTGCGTTTACGGAACCACGCGCACCGAGAATGCCGTGTACGCAGATCTCGCAATCTTCCTCTCCAACTGCGGTATCCGAGTTCCAAAAGTCGTTGCGCATCTGCCAGATCGCCGCCTTCTCTGGCTGGAAGATCTCGGCACCCTCGACCTCTGGCACTACCGCAACGCACGCCCAGATCTGCGCCACTCGCTCTACCAAGAAACCCTCGCGGCCGCCGCCAAACTCCACGTCGGCGCAACCAAAGCCTTCCACGCCCTCCCCGAACACCTCCGCCCCACGCTCCAAGCGCCATTCGATCACGCGCTCTACCTCTGGGAACAAGACTACTTCCGCACCCACTGCCTCGGACGTCACCTCGGCTGGTCGCCCCATCACATCGAGTCCGCGTTCCCTCGTCCCCTCGGCGAGAGCCTCGCACACCAACTGGCCGCCATCCCCAGAGCGCTGGTGCACAGAGACTTTCAAAGCCAGAACGTTCTCATCGAAAACGGAGGCCCGGCATTCATCGACTTCCAAGGAATGCGAATGGGCCTCCCGCAGTATGACGTAGCGTCGCTTCTATTAGACCCTTACACCGAACTTCCTGACTCCGAAATCGAAGCCGGTATTCAGTTTTATAAATACTCCGCACTCGCTGCGGGCGGTTCCGTCTCGGATGATTTCGATGACGTCTTCACCCTCGCCGCCATGCAACGCCTCATGCAGGCCCTCGGCGCTTACGGATTCCTCGGTTACGAACGCAATCGCCCCGATTTTCTCGCGCACTTCCCCGCCGCCCTCCCACGCCTCGTCAAAATCCTGCGCCGTATTCCCCCACTTCATCCCCTCGCCGAAGCACTCGATCAAACCTCTCTCCCGCCCACACCGTGACCGCCCCCGCCACCAATCACCTCGTTCGAAACTGCGCCATCGGCGGACTCATCCTCGCCGAAATCTACATGATCTTCACCGTCGCCGGCCCGCGCATGAAGGATCCCAGCATTCCCCTCGACGCCCTGCTCACCCGACTCGCCGTGCTCGCCGTCTTCTTCGGTCCCTTCGGACTCGCCGCTGGCACCGGCGTCGGACTCCTCATCAACGCGCTGCGAAAAAAGAACTGAGCCCGCCACCCGCGGACGGTTGGTCGTCACCACCCACATTCCTTCACCGCATGCACCGTCCCAAACGCGCCCTCTTCATCGAGCACGATCCGGTCAGTCCCGGTGGTCAGGTCTGGCTTCGCTTCCAACAGCGGGGCTACGAAATCGTTCGCTTCAATATTGTTCCGCCAGAAAACTTCCATGCTCCAAACGTGGTCGTCGAGTTTCCCGACCTCTCCGCATTCGATGCCATCGTTCCCATGGGCGCTCCTTGGGGCGTTTGGGAAGATCACGTCATCGGAAACTGGATCCTCCCCGAAATCGATCTCCTCTACGCCGCCCACCACGCCGGGATTCCCATCTTCGGCATCTGTTTCGGCGGCCAACTCATGGCCCGCGTCCTCGGCGGAACCGTCGCCCCCGGCCCACGTCCAGAACTCGGCTGGACCCACGTCGAAACCCTCACGACCGACCATTTCCCACCGGGCCCTTGGTTCGAAAGCCACAACGACCGCTGGCAACTCCCGCCCAACGCCCGCGAACTCGCTTCCACCAACTTGGCTTCGCAAGCCTTCACGATTCACCGAACACTCGCCGTCCAGTTTCACCCCGAAATCGATCCGGAAACCCTCGATGTCTGGCTTCGTAATGGGGACGATATCAAACTCGCGGCGCACGGCGTCGATGTCACTCGGCTCGTGGAGGATACCAAAACACTCCATGTGTCCGCAGCGGCACGCACACACGCCCTCGTCGACTACTTTCTCGATCGTGTCGCAACCCAACCGGCCCCCGAACCGATTCCCTAAACACTCCAAACGCCTCCACCGCATGACCACCATCCGCCGCATCGGAAACCATCCGCGCTGGTCCGACGTTGTGATTCATCAACACACCGCTCGCTGGGTCGAGGTCGCGTCCGACCTCTCCGCGGATTCCCGCTCACAAATCACCCAAATCCTCACCCAAATCGACGAAACTCTAGCCACCCTTCGCGCACCCCGAACCGCCCTTCTCGAAGTCATCATTCACCTCGCTGCATTAGAGGATGTGGAAATCCTCAACGCCCTCTGGGACAACTGGGTTCCCTCAGGACACGCCCCCATCCGCGCCTGCGTGCAATCAGGCCTCGCCGGATCCTGCCGCGCGGAATTCATCGTTCACGCCGCAACCGATTTCTAACGAATAGGATGCATCACTCGACAAAAACCTTCCTCCCGCTCATGGCGCTGCTGATGGCGCTCCTCAGCGTTCCCTCCGACGCCCGCCCCGCACCCGCTGAGTCGGAGCCGGCTCATGTCGAAATCTGGACCCGATTCGTCGATCGAAACGGCATTCTCTTGGACTTCACCGGACTCGACGGAAAAGTCCCTCTCCCCTCCCCTGCGGAGTGTCGTGCAGGGAAACCCAACGCTCTCGGCTGGTTCCAACCCGCAGAAAACGGCGCAATGTTCACCGGCCTCTACCTCGACGCAGCCCTCAACCGGTGGCAAATCACCCAATCCCCAGACGATGCCGACAAAGCCCGTAAACTCATGCGCGGGCTGATCCGACTCAACTCCGTAAGCAAAGTGAAAGGCTTCGTTGCCCGAGGCGTCAGTTCCGACGGACACTCCCATTTCCCAATGGGTTCCAACGATCAAACCCTCCCGTGGATTCTCGGTCTCTGGCAATACCTCAACTCCGACGTCGCCTCCGCTGACGAACGAGACGAAATCGCCGGACGCCTCACCGACACCATCGAGGCCATCATCACCAACCTCTGGAGAATGCCGGCCGAAGAACCGTTCGGATCGCGCGGAAGTTTTGCCGGTCACCACTTCGACGACGTCACCCGCATGCTGCTCTCCCTTAAAATCTTGGCGACGCTCTCTAAAAATCCTAACTGGGAAAACAACTATCGCGCCGAACTCCAACGCACCGTCGGCCCACAATCCCTCACGAAGCTCGCCATTTGCAAAAATGGCATGTCGTTCTTCTACGCGAAAACCCACACGTGGACGTCCTGTGGTTCTGTGGCCGCTCTGCGGGCCCTCTGGGAGATCGAGAAAGACACCGAGCTTCGCGACGCCTTCGCAGAGGGCCTCCGAAAGAGTGCGGACCTCGCTGCTGAATCGCTCGAACTCTGCGACCGTTTCGACCCCGCCATCCCTTCGCGCTTCAACGTCGATTGGCGCGCGTCAATGCTGCCCCTGTGGCACACCCAATCCACCGAGCAGGAGGCCGTGGATCTTGCCCTGCTCCAGCTGAAAGAGTTCGCCAAAACGTCGCCCGGACGAAACCGCGAAACGGCCTTCATCCGCGAAGGCACCTCCGCAGCGTGGATTGTCACCCTCGACCCCGACCCCGCGCGGGTGGCCAAGCACGCCCCAACGATTCGGCGCATCGCAGCCACCCTCCCCTACGCCCAACTGCACTGCAGCACCTTCTTCTGGATCGAGTCCGCCTGCCTCCGCCTCCCCCCCGCTCATTAACCTCCCCCCCAACCGTCCCCCTCCCCGCAAGCTCCCCCTCCCCGCAAGCTCCCCCTCCCCGCAAGCTCCCCCGCCCAGCAAGCTTCCCCCGCCCAGCAAGCTCCCCCTCCCCGCAAGCTTCCCCCGCCAAGCAAGCTCCCCCGCCCGGCAAGCTTCCCCCGCCCCAACGGGGCGACTCACGTCAGCCTGAGGCAACGCCTCAGGGCAAGGTAGATAAGAATCCCAAGCCCCACAGGGGCGACACATCAGGTTTCCCGCCCCAACACGGCCCTCTGAACCAATGACTCATGCCCGCCAGCCACCACCACCGCCCCCACCCAGCATGCCGAAAACCACCCTACGCGCGCTCAAGATGCACCATCACCTCCATCGTCCGTTCACCCCCACCTCGGAACGTTCCATGAACCGGCGCGACGTCCTGATAATCCCGCCCCACCGCCACAACCACATAGCGTTCATCCACCAAACAGTTATTCGTCGGATCCATCCCAAACCACCCGCGCCCCGGCACCCAAACCTCACACCACGCGTGCGTTGCGTGCGCCCCTCTGACCTCCCCCCGCTTCGCATCGTACAAATACCCGCTGACATACCGCGCCGGCAACTGCACCGCCCGACACAGCGCCAACATCAAATGCGCAAAGTCCTGACACACCCCTCGTCGGCCCCGTTGAAAATCCGCGCTATCCGTGTTCACGGTCGTCACCCCCGAAACGTATTCGCACGTCGCGTGCAGGTGAAACATCACCGCCCGAGCCAACTCAAATACTCCCCCCGCATCCGCCCGAAGATCCACCGCCTCACGCCACAACTCCGGTGGGATCTGCACCATTCCATGCGGCTTCAAAAAAGGCTCCAACGCCTCCTCACGCGCCTCCGCCTTGAGCTCCTCCAACGAAACATCCAACGGCTCACCCTCGCCGTACCGATCCCCCGTTTCCACCACGCTCTGAACATCTATCAACAAGGTGCTGTGAGGCTCCTCCACCTCAAAATACGACACCGTGTTCCGATGAAAATCCACGAACGTCCGCAACCGCGCCACCGGCATAATCCGAATCAGGTTCTGAACCACCCTTTGCCACGGCGACCGAACCGGCACCACCCGTAACTCGTTGGCATTGTTTGTGACAGAGCCAGCGTAGCGATACTTCGTGTGATGCGTGATTTTCAGTCTCATCGGAAAAAACCGGACACAGTGAAGCAGACCTTTCGAACGGGCCAACTCCCTTCGTATCCCCTCAACGCCCGCGCATCCCCTTCGAGCGACGCTGCTGCTGTTGCTGCTGTTGTTGCTGACGCTCCACCAATGCCTGATACCCACTCGCATCAAATCCAGGCACACGCGCCAACCGGTTCGCCTCCCGTGGCATCAACACATACTTCTCAAAAATCTCCTGTCCCGCCGCATTCAGCGCCGTTTGCAAATCGTCAATGTACGAGTGAACGCCCCGATCCAAAACCTCCTGCACGCCCGCAAAATTCAACTTCGCCAACAACGCTCCCGTAACCTTCTCCGCCCCATTAGAGTATTGGCCCGTCGGTGTCCCCGAAATCTGGTGCAACACGTCGTCCACCGCCCGCACACAAAACCGGACCGACCGCGGAAACTCTATCGACAACAGCAGGAACTCCAAAATGTTCGCATCCCCAAAGTCGGTTCCGTAAATCCTCCGAAAAGCCGCCGCAGCACTGCACGCACGCAAAATGGTGCTGCCCTGAATCTGCTGCAACGCATCCAGTTCTTCCACGGTCTGCGTTCGAATATCCAGGAACCGACTCGTCTTGTCCGCACGCTCTAAGTACCTGCCCAGCTGTAAAAACTGCCACCCCTCCGTGCGCGACAACGTCGCCATAGTAATCCCATCAAACAACAACGAACTCTGAATCACCTTCTCATAAAAGGCCTGTGGCGAACGCTCATGCATCTCCCGCCCCTCGCCCGATCCAATGAACAAGTGCAGCGCGTTCAACTCCGTCCACATCTCATCCGAAATCTGATCCCGGACCGTGCGCGCATTCTCCCGAGCCTGCCGCACACACGAGAGAATCGAATCCGGATTTCGCGCATCCAACGCGAAAAACCGCGCAACATCCGACGCCCCAGGTCTCGGATACAACTCCGCAAAAGCACCCTCCATCGCCGTAGCAACAAGCACCGGCATCCAGTACTCCCCCCGCGCGCGCCGCCCCAACGCACTCGAATCCAACAGCATCTCTGTCGAAACCAACATCAACCGAGCGAGAGTCTCCGCCCGCTCCATGTACCTCGACATCCAGTAAAGATTATCCGCAACCCGTGAAAGCATGTCTGTATCTCCGTTGAACGTTTATCGCCGCTGGCCCACTCAACTCAGGCTCCCGCCGTCGTCCGACAACACCCACGTGTCCTTGCTTCCCCCACCTTGCGACGAGTTCACCACCAGCGAACCCCGCTTCAACGCCACCCGCGTCAATCCACCCGGCAACACCTTAATCTGTTGGCCCCACAAAATAAACGGACGCAAATCCACGTGACGCCCCTCCATCCCGCCATCCACCAACGTCGGATGCTGCGAGAAATACACCACCGGCTGCGCAATGTAGTTCCGTGGATTAGCCACAATCCGCCCGCGAAACTCCGCAATCTCCGCTGCACTCGCCTTCGGCCCAATCAACATCCCATACCCGCCACTCTCGTTCGCCGCCTTCACCACCAACTCCGGAAGATGATCCAAAACGTAGCGCATATCATCCTCCCGCCACGGTAAATACGTCGGCACCTGATCCAAAATCGGATCCTGCCCGAGATAGTAACGAATCATCTCCGGCACAAACGCGTAAATCACTTTGTCGTCCGCCACCCCAGTCCCAATCGCATTCGCCAACGCCACGTTGCCCCGACGCACCGCATCCACTAACCCAGGCACTCCCAACATGGAATCCTTCCGGAAAACCTCAGGATCCAAAAAGTCATCATCCACCCGCCGATAAATCACATCCACCTGCTGCAAACCCCGAGTCGTCCGCATGTACACAAACCCATCAATCACCGCCAAATCACGCCCCTCCACAATCTCAATCCCCATCTGCCTCGCCAAAAATGAGTGCTCAAAATACGCGCTGTTGTAAACCCCCGGCGTCAGCAAAACCACCGTCGGATGAGGGTTTTCCCGAGGCGCAATGTACCGAAGGCACGATAACAAATCCGTCGGATACGTGTCCACCGACCGAACCCCCGCCGAACCAAACATCTGCGGAAAAACCCGCTTCATAGCCGCCCGATTCTCCAACACATACGACACCCCAGACGGACACCGCCCGTTGTCCTCCAAAACAAGGTACCGCCCATCCCGATCACGGATTAAGTCCGTCCCACACACGTGGATGTAAACGTCCTGCGGCACCTTCGCACCAATGAACTCCGGACGAAAGTGCGCGGCCCCGCGAACCAACTCTTCCGGCACCACACCGTCCTTCATGATCTTCTGTTCGTGGTAGACGTCGTACAAAAAGAGGTTCAGTGCCGTAATCCGTTGCACCAAGCCTGACTCGATGGTCTCCCATTCGGAGGCTGGAATCACGCGAGGGAAGGGGTCGAACGGAAACACACGCTCCGTTCCTTGCTGGTCGCCATAAACCGTGAACGTCACGCCCTGCTTCAAAAACAGCAGCTCCAGACTTTTCACTTTCTGCTCCAAATCACCGGAACTCATTCCAACGATTTGGTCCGCCACCGCCCGATAATACGGCCGAATCCGCCCCTCCGGATCCACCATTTCATCGAACACATTGTTTGGTTGGTAATCCGCGATAGTCACACCGCACCCTTTAGCAGAGGCCTTGCCACCTCGTTTTTACAGAGTAAAACACGATTTCAACAGGCACGCGCGTGGCCGTTTTTCAACAGGCACCCCTCGACTTGTTGAAAAATGCACAGGCCCGGCGATGAGCGTCACCCGTCCATTTGCACCGGACCGCAAGACACGGCATGGTGAGTGAGGTTCCTCGCTTCACCATGCCCCCAACGCCTCCGTCCACCTTCTTTTCCACCCTCGGCAACCGCGCACTCAACGCGTGGAAAGCCGTGGACTTCAACCCCTCAGCGTTTCCCTCCATCGCTCAAGCCACGCTCAACGCGCTCCCCCCTTCGAAGCATCTCAGTCCGGGCGACCTCTTCCACGAGTTCCTCGTTACGGACCAACTCCCAGCTCAAAGCACCTCAGGATTTGGACAGCCCGAGCTCATTGTGTTCGAGCACAGCCGTTTCTACATCCAAGTGCTGGTCTGGATGGACGGCTCAACCGACATTCATCAGCACCTGTTCGATGGCGCCTTTCATGTCATGCACGGCTCCAGCATTCACTCTCGCTTTGTGTTCGAAGAGGCGAACGACATTTCCGCACACCTCCGCACAGGGAATCTCCGGATGACTTCCACCGAGCTTCTTGAAACCGGGCAAACCGTACCCATCACCTCAGGCACCGGTTTCATCCACGCCCTCTTCCACTTAGACTCACCCTCCCTTACCGTCGTGCTCCGCACGCACACCAGCCCCGGCGCGGGCCCACAGTTCACCTACCTTGCACCGCATCTTGCAGTGGATCCGTTCCTTTCGGACACGCTGACGCTCCGGCGAAAACAGATTCTGGACACCTTGGAAGCCCTTGAAGACCCGGGATATTGCGATGCCGTCAGCGCGTGTCTTGCGGATTTGGATTTTGAACGGGGCTTCTTCATCCTCCAAAACTGCGCCGAGACGCTTCTCCTCCAAGGCGCGTGGACCCGCATCTTTAAGGCTTTCCGGAAAAAGCACGGTCCAAAGGCCGATCTGATTCCCCCGACGCTTGCGGGCATCCGCGAGCGTGATCACTTGGTCAGCCTCCGGAGCGAAGTCACCGACCCAGAACTCCGCTTCTTCCTCGCGCTCAAGCTCAACATCCCTTCAGAGGAAGAACGACTTCGCCTCATCAAGCAACGCT
>JBEEPE010000007.1:0-10782 GCA_041191265.1 Verrucomicrobiota bacterium
GATTACGAGTGAATCCGGAGGGCCTGCACCGAGTTGGCGAGGATCCGGAAACGGGATTGAGACCGTGGTGGACGGCGGCCTCCTCAAGGTGTTGGTGGCGGACGACGCGTCCGCGAAGTGAAGGATGGGCCCGTGCAGTCTTCTTTTATTCAATGTGTTATGAAGGTTAAAAAGTTTTTCTGTGGAGTGTTCGCTCTTTCCGTCTCGGTCTTTGCGGCGGCGCAGGATCGTCCGTACAAGGTCGAAGAAATCCCGATGCCGAAAGGGATTGCGCCGGAGATTGGGGGATTGGGGTTTACCCCTTCTGGACGATTGGTGATCTTGACTCGGCGCTCTGGGGTTTTGATGACGAAGCCGGAGGGAAAGCCGGATGGGTTTCAGTGGAAGGTGTTTTCCGATCAATCGTTACATAATGCGAACGGGTTATTTGTGACGGGAGAGAACGAGGTTTTGGTGAGTCAAATGCCTGAGCTGACGCGGTTGAAGGACACGGATGGGGACGGCGTGGCGGATGTTTACGAAACGGTTGCGCCTTTTAGTTTGAGCGGGGCTTACCATGAGGTGACTGCGGGTCCGGTGCCGGACGGCAAGGGGGGCTGGTTTGTGGCGTTGAACACGGCGTCTCACTCGGGATTTACGTTTGAGCATACGCGGGGTTTGTTTTCGGAGGTGAGCCGGCGCGGGCGGAACTTTGCGTCGGTGCCGTATCGTGGGTGGGTGGTGCGGATTTCGAAGGAGGGTGTGATGGAGCCGTATGCGAAGGGATTTCGTTCGCCGAATGGCATTGGGGTGGAGCCGGATGGGAGTTTGTGGGTGACGGATAATCAGGGGGATTTTCGGTCGACGAATCCGTTATACTTTGTGGAGAAGGGCAAGTTTTACGGGCATCCCTCGTCTCTGGTTTGGGATCCGGCTTTTGTGGCGAAGGATGCGAAGCGCGATCCCTTGAAGGAGCCGATGGCGGCGTTGGATGCGATGCGTGAGACGGCGGCGATTGAGTTTCCGTATGGGTTTTCTCGGTCGCCGGCGGAGCCGATGGCATTGCCGAAGGACGGGCGTTTTGGGCCGTTTGGCGGGCAGTTGCTGGTGGCGGACGCTGCGGCGCCGCGGATTATTCGGGTGATGGTAGAGCGTGTTGGGGGGGTGGTGCAGGGGGCGTGTACGGATTTTTATTCCAACCACGGGCTGCGGAATGGTTCGAACCGGATGGCTTTATCGCCGGAGGGCAATGTGTTGTATGTGGGACAAACCATGCGGGAGTGGGCGGGAGCGATGGAAGGGTTGCAGCGGATTGTTTACGATGGGAGACCTGTGTTTGCGGTGTCCGCGATGCGGTTGGTGCGCGGGGGATTTGAGGTGGAGTTTACCCAACCCGTGGATCCGGTCGTTGGGCCGGTTCCAAACGCTTTTGGGATGGAAAGTTATGCGTACAAGTATGACTCAAACTATGGCGGTCCGGAGGTTGGTTTGGCTCCGGTCAAGATTTCCGAGGTGGAATGGAATGCGGACCGCACTCGGGTTCGGATAACGGTGCCGGGATTAGAGGCGCGCAAGCAGTACCGATTTAATCCGGTGGGTTTCGCGAGTCGCGGGATGGTGTTGTCGCACGGACCGACGACTTACACGGTGAAGGCGCTTCGAGAGTGATTGGAGAGATTGGGGCTGTTGCCGTGGTGTGTCGGCGAGAGCGTGGGTTAGGTGTAGGGATTGGATTGCCGTTCGACTCCGATACTCGTTGAGGGGCCGTGTCCGGGATGAACGCGGTAATCATCGGGGAGCGGGTAGAGTTTGGTGCGGATTCCGTTGAGGAGAAGGTCCCGGTCGCCGCCTGGGAGGTCCCAACGGCCCACCCCTCCGGCGAAGAGGACATCGCCGCCAAAGATTTCTCGGGTTTCGTGTCGGATAAAGCAGAGAGATCCTGGGCAGTGGCCGGGGACGTAGGCGCAATCGAAAGAGACTCCTTCGACGAGGGAGGTTGCGTCGCCGGGGATTACCTCTCCAGCGGCCAGTGCTTTGTGCGACCAAGGCATTCCGAAGCGTTTGAAGAAATCACCGTCTCGAGCCATCGGCAGGGTTTCCTCGTGAAATAGCACTCGGCACTGGTGTTCGGCTTCGATTTCGGCTGCATCCCAGATGTGATCAATGTGGCCATGGGTGAGGAGAAGGGTCTTGACCCTGACACCCTTCTTTTTGAGCCAAGCGGCGACGCCTTCGGGGGCGTCGATGAGGATTCCCTCAGGGAGCAGGAATGCGTTGGTTTGAAAATAGCCGCCGGTGTAGAGGTCCATCTCCTGACTCTGGCGATTTCGGTAATGCGGCAGAAGCAGAAAGGCGTGAGATGGATGTTAAGGGGCGGGTCCTTAGCGAGTGCGGAACTCGTCCGATTCGATGACCGCAAGGATGAGGTCTCTGAGGGTTCCTTTTTGCTCGAGATTTTTGGCGGCGATGGAGCGCAACATTTTTCGCTCGGCATGGTCGGGGATGCGTCCGGTGCCGTGGATGAAGAGTTTGGATGCGACGCAGGTTACGAAGTCCTCGAGATGGGTGAGCACATGGCGTTTGAGGTCGGTGACATCGTGGAGCGATGTTCCGTCGGGCAGAGTGCCGGTTGCATCGACTGGGGGGCCTGGTTTGGTCTCGGGTTTGCCTTTTGCGTTGGTGGTATGGACGGGGTAGTGGTCGCGCCAGTTTCCGATGGCATCGAAGTTTTCGAGGACGAATCCGGGAGGGTCGAGTTTGCGGTGGCATCCTGCGCAACTCTCTTCGCGGGTGTGGGCTTGCATGAGATCGCGGACGGTTTTTGTTCCTCGGGTGTCTGGAGTGATGGCAGGGACGGAGGGCGGCGGCGGAGGGGGCGGGTCGTTCAGAATATTTTCGAGGACCCATTTGCCTCGGAAGACGGGCTGGGTATCGACACCGTTGGCGGTTGCCATCATGGTGCCTGGCATTGCGAGGAACCCACCACGGCGACCGCCTCTGGGTAGGGGGATGCGGACGAGGGAGGGATCAGCGTCGCCTTTTTCGGATGCGGGCGGATCGAGTTGATAGATTTGTTTGGCGACGATGAAGTTGGTGAAGGTGAAGTCGGGGTCGATGAGGTCCGCGACTGGGCGATTTTCTTTGAGGACCGTTTGGAAGAGAAGATACGGCTCTTTGGCGAAGGCGTCATAGTGGCGACCGTCGAATAGTCCGAGTTGTGGAGAGGGGGTGATTTGGGGGATAGCGCGCGTCCCGAGCCATTGTTCGACAAAGTTTTTTGCGAATGATTCGGGGGTGGTTGCGTCGAGGAGACGGCGTGCATGTTTGAGGAGAAAATCGCGATTTTTGAGAGAATCATCCTGTGCTGCGGCAAGGAGAGGTGCGTCTGGAGGACCGAGGGTTAGCAGGTAGGAGAGACGGTTCGCTAGTTGGTTGGGTGAAAGCGGGAGATCGCCGCTTCGGGCTTCGCGGTAGAGGAAGTGGGGGGAAAGTAACGCGGCGCGCAGGAGGTGGTGGAGGCTTTCGGTGGGCGAGTGACCGTCCGAGAGGTGGTCTGAGGCGAGGTTTGCGTAGGCCGTAATTTCTTGAGCAGAGGGTGGGCGCCGGAAAGCGCGTTCGAGGATTTTCTGGCTGCAGTGTTGAAGCCACTCGGGGGATCCGGGACGGTCTGGAGGCGTGCCAAGGAGGTTTTGTTGGAGTCGTTGGGCGGCGCGATCGTCGGGATCTTCGACTCGGTTGATGGGGCCTTCAACGGCGAGGCCGAGGAGATCAATAGCAGGGCCTCGGTGGAAGGAGAGCCAGTTCCAGGGTTGAACGTAGTACTCGGACGATCTGGCCATGCATTCCGTTAGGAGATCCACGGTTGCGTCGGGAATGGGTTCTGGCGCGGGGGCGGCCAAATCGGGAAGTTTCTCGAATGCCGCCGTGACGATGTTGCTGAACGCTACATCGTCGATTCCGGCATACTCCGCCTTTCTGACGAACTGTATTTTCTTGTCCTGAGCGATTTTCTCTTCATGGAAAGACAGCCAGCACGCGAGGAGGGTGGGATTTGATTTGAGGCGATGTTTAACGGTGTCGAGTTGCTTTTTGAAGTTCCCACGGACGAAGTGTGGGTGCGGTGCGTTGGAGTGTTCGAACTGAAGTTTGGCGCCTTCATGAATGACGAGGTCCGTGGTGAATGTGGATACGTTGCCTGTCGGTACGAGAATCTCTACTTCTGCGGCTCCGGTACGAATCTTCAGTATCGGGGGATTGTCCGGTGGCGCGTTCTGGGAGACGGCTTTGAGGTGGAGGCGGTAGGTGCCGGAGGCGTGAATGGGGAGGTTGTTGGGTGAGGTGACTTCGCCGAGCAGGGCGAGGCGCATGGAGGAGGGGGTGAGCAGCGTTGTGACGCCGCCGAGGTCGCGTTCTCGGATTGAGAAGTCTTTCACAGAGACAGCGCGGGTTTCGGACGCGACGTTGCGCGGCAGACGAAAAATGCGGTTGGCGATGCGGGTCGCGCTTTCGGTGTAGGCTTCGAGGAGGGGTGGCGAGAACGCCAGCGATTCGGCAACGTTGTCAAACCCGTGTGAGCGGGTGTCCTCAGGAAATCCGGGAGGGAGTTGAAAGGATCCGTCGAAGAGGCGTTGAACGGTGTGGAGGTACTCGATGCGGTTCAGGCGTCGGTAAGGAGTGGCGTGTTTGGGTTTTTTGATGGTGAGTCCGTGGTCGATCCAGCGGATGGCTGGGGCGGAGAGGGCGACGGGTGCGCGGTCCTCCTTTGGTGGGGGCATGGTGCCTTTTGCGAGTGCGTCGTGGACGCGTTCCAACAGGGCGGTTTGAGTTGGACTGGACCAGTTGACCTCTTGGAAATCCAGTTGAACGCCGCCTTTGCGGGTCGACGAATCGTGGCAATCGGTGCAATGCGACGACAGCAGTTCGCGCAGTTCAGAGGGGATGATGTCGGCGCGACTCGTTCCTGCGCTGAGTGAGGCGGCGAGAGCGACGATGAGCGCTAGGGTGCCGCCGAGTGCGGAGGGGGTGTGGGGCATGGCTCAGCAGAGCAGGGAATCGATGCCGTTTTTTGCGTTGGAGAACTGGTCGCAAGGAATGCCGAGTTGGCGTTGCAGGGTGATGAAGAGGTCGCCGAGGAGTGTTTCCTTTTGGGTGGGATCCTTGGGGTTAAAGGCGAGGTGGCCTTTGTGTTTAAATCCGCCACCGGCGACGATGGTTGGGAGGTCGTCGTTGGAGTGACGGCTGGCGTCGCCCATCCCGGTGCCCCACATGACGATGGTTTCGTCGAGTAAGGGGCGTCCTGCCGCATCGGTTTTCGTGCGAAGTTGTTCGAGGAATCGAGCGAGCAGGCGCATGTGCTCCACGTCGATTTGGACGAGTTCCTCAATTTTCTCAGGCGCTTTTCCGTGGTGAGAGAGCGAGTGGTAGTTGAGTTTTAAGGGCTTGCCGTTGATGGTGAAAAGTTGTCCGAGACCGGCGAGGCGAAGGGTGATGACGCGCGTTGAGTCGGTTTGGAGCGCGAGCGCCATCAGGTCAAACATGATGGATTCGCATTCCAGCATGAGATGGGTCGCGATGGGGTCGGAATCGGGGATTTTGTAATCGGTTTCAGGAATGGGCTCGTGAACTCGCGAGATTTGCCGGTGGATTCGCTGTTCAACTTCGCGAACGGATGTGAGGTATTCGTCCAGCTTGTCACGATCCGAAGCATTGGCTGCAGTCCGAAGCGCGCTGGCCTCTGAAAGGGCGAGGTCGAGAATGCTGCGTCCGCTTTTCAAGAGGTACTCAGAGCGCTGGCGCTCGATGGGGGTCTCAGCCACGAACAGCTTTCGGTAAACGACGCTTGGGCGGTCGATGGCCGGTAGGCCGACGCCTTTTTGAGCGAAGGTCATTGGCGGACCGTCGTCTGCGCCGGCGTTGAGGGTGAGGTAGGGGTGTCGGCTCGCGGCACCGATTTTTGCGGCGACGCGTTGGTCGAGAGAAACGTCACCGATGGTTTTTCCGCACAGGTAGTTTGGCCAGTTTCCGTGGCCGCCTGCGACGCGGTGGTCGAGGCCAGAGAAGAGGGTGAACTGTCCGCGGAGGCTTTCGAGCGGTTCGAGGGTTCGGGTGGTTTCGAAATCGGGTCCGGTTTTGGTGGGGTACAGGACTGGAGTGTGGAGTCCGAGGTAGGCACCGATGCAGACGAGGCGTTTCGCCTTTGCGTTGGGGTGTTCGGATGCGGGTTTCGCGTTGGTGGCGCTTAGGCCGACGGATTCCAAAAATGGGAGGGCGAGGAGTGAACCTGACGTGGCGAGAAAGTGTCGGCGGGAGGGCAACATGGTCTTAAGTGATACGACTCGTGCGGGGTGGTGGCGATTAGGGGAAATGGTGGGTCAGCGGGCAAGGAAAGACTCGTGGAGGACGAGGTCGCGAATGAGGTCTTTGAGACCTTTTTGCTCGGTGAGATGTTGATCGGCAAGGGCGTTGAGGGTTTTTGCTTCTGCGTAGTCGGGTGCGCGTCCCACTGCGTAGGTGAAGAGTTTGCGGGTCAGGCAGCGAACGAAGGGGCGCGGATCGGCGAGAAGGTGGCGTTTGAGGGCGGCGACGTCTTCGAGCGGAGTGCCGTTGGGGAGAGTGGATGCGGAGTCGATGCGCGGCCACTTATCCTTTTTTGCGTTGGCGACGGGGTAGGCTTCGCGCCATTGGCCGATGGCGTCAAAGTTTTCGAACAGGAAGCCGTACGGATCAATTTTGGTGTGGCAGCGCGCGCAGCGTTCATCGCTGGTGTGGGCGTTCATGAGATCGCGGATAGTGGCTGCGCCGCGGGTGTCTGGGGTTAGGGCGGGAACAGATTCGGGGGGTGGTGGAGGAGGGTCGCCGAGGACGTTTTCGAGAAACCATTTGCCGCGCAGCACGGGCTGTGTGTCCACGCCATTGGCAGTGGCCATCATGACTCCGGCCATGGAGAGAATGCCGCCTGAACGGGATCCGCGCGGCAGGTCGAGTCGGGTGAGTGCAAATGCCTGTTTTGCGTTGTGCGGCGGCAAGTCGAGGCCATACATCTGGCGCCCGACGGTTGGATGGGTGTGGGTGAAGCCTGGATCAATCAAATCGGTGACTGGGAGGTTTTTCTCGAGGATTTCGTTGAAGACCAACTCGGGTTCCTTCATGACGGAGCGCTGATGATCGGCGCTGAAGCGGCCGAGCGACGGGTCGGGCATGATGAGCGGGATTTGTCGTGTTCCCAGCCATTGGGCGACGAAGTTTTCGATAAAGTCTGCGCGGAGTTTTGATTCGAGGAGTCGGTCGGTGTGTGCGGCGAGGGTCTCCGTGATGCCGAGTTTTCCGGTGTTTGCGGCTTCGAGGAGGGAGGTGTCAGGGGGTGAGAGCGTGAGGAAGTAGCTCAAGCGGCTCGCGAGTTCGTGGGGCGCGAGTTGTTCGCCGGTTCCGTTTCGGTACAGAAACTGGGGTGAAATCATCGCCGTTCGAAGGGCAAGGTGGAAGGCGTCTGCGAGGTCGGCCCCGCTTGCGGTGTGTTGGCGGACGAGGGCGGCGTAGCGCTCTGTCTCGGTGGCGCTCGGGTTTCGGCGGAACAGTTTTTGGAGCATGCGCTGGAGGGCGGCGTTTGTTTGTTCAGCGCTGGTGATGCGTGCGAGGGAGGTGCCGGTGAGGGCGGTTTGGAGTCCGCGGGCGCGTCCGTAGCGGTAGTGTTCGACGCCTTCGAGGGGTCCCTCAATTTCGAGTCCGTGGATGTCGAGCGCGGGGCCGTCTGAGTAGAGTTTCCAGACCATCGGAATGACGTAGAAGTGCATTTCGGTGCCGCCGACGCCGCTCGGATTTTTGTCAACGAGCATGGCGTCGACGAGATGTTTTAAGTCGGCTGAGGAGGGATTTGGCTGCGAGGGAGCGGTCTTTTCCACTGCGTCTTCGAAGGCGCGCTGGATGGTCTTTTTCCGGATTTCGTAACTTTTGGAAACAAAGGGTTGGAGGCGGATGGCGTTGGTGTCGGAGTTGGGAACCGGTTCGTGGAGACTGAGCCAAGCGGCGACGTGGCGAGGGGAGTGGGAGAGGTGTTTGAGGAGATCTTGTTCGATGCCTTTGTAGGGAAAGTTTGCGTCGATGCGCGCAAAGGCAGCGTTCTTGAACTGGAAGCCGACGGATTCGCCGGGATGGAGTACGAGGGTGAGTTCTTGTTCGGAGTCGCCGGTGGTGGGGATGGTGAAATCCTTGTTGTTAACGGTGACGGTGAGGGGGGTGTTGTCGACGGGTTTGAACGCGGAGGCTTTGAAGCGAACGCGGTATTTTCCGGAGGCTTTGGCGACGAACTTACTGGTGGAGCTTTGGTAGTTTCGAAAAATGAGCCGCATTTTGCCGTCGACGAGGAGGCTGGATGGGCCGTAACCATCTGCGCTGGAGAGGTCAGCGGGTGGAATAACGAATGTTTCGGAGGGTGGAAGGGGTTCTTGGGGTTCGGGGAAGATTTGGTCGGCGATGGAGGTTGCGACCTCGGTGTAGGCTTCGAGGAGCGGGGGTGAGAGGTGGAGGGCGCCGGCGACGTTGTCGAACCCGTGCTCGAGGGCGTCATCTGGGAAGCCGGCTGGGAGGCGGAACGGGATGCCGAAGACTTGGCTGATGGTGCGTGCGTATTCGGTTCGGTTGAGGCGGCGCAGGGTGGTGTGATGGCGGGGGGCGCGTTGGGTGAGGGTTTCGTCGATCCACTGGAGAATGGCGGTGGATTCGTTGATGGAAGGGCGCGGCTTGCGTTTTGGCGGCATTTCATCTGCGGACAGCACGCGGTGAATGTCTTCCAAAAGGCGGGTTGCGTTAGGAGAGGCGAGGTCGAGGGCGGTGAGGTCGAGGTTGACTCCGCCTTTGGATTCATCGGCGTCATGGCACGTTGTGCAATGGGCTGAGAAGGCTTCGCGGACGGCGGAGGGGATGGCCTCGTGGACGGCTTCGTGGGCGGGTTTGGCGAGCGATGGTGAGGCGGCGGAGGCTCCGAGCAGCAGAGCGGTGACGAGCGTGCGTACTGCGAGGGAGCGACGCGGGGTGGGGGCGTGCATGGGGCTGAGGTAAGGTGCCGATCTTTAGGCGAGGAGATCGTCGAGACCTTTGGTGGCGTTGGAGAATGTCGTGGATTCGATGCCGAGCCGGCGTTCGATGGAGATAAACAGGTCTCCGAGGAGGCGTTGGTCGTTGGCGGACGGGTTGCTGGACAGGGCGAGGTGGCGTCCGTGTTTGAAACCGCCGCCTGCGACGAGGGTGGGGAGGTCGTCGTTGGAATGGCGGCTGGCGTCGCCCATGCCGGTGCCGAACATGACAATGGTGTTGTCGAGGAGCGACTTCCCGTTTTGGTCGGGGAATGACTGGAGCTTTTGGATGAAGCGCGCGAGGCATTGCATGTTTTCGCGGTCGATTTGGATAAGTTCCGCGATTTTTTCTGGATCGTTTCCGTGGTGGGAGAGGGCGTGGTACCCGTTTTTGAGCATTTTCCCGTCGAGAGTGAAGACTTGGCCACCGCCTGGGAGAACGAGGGAGAGCACGCGGGTGGAGTTGCTTTGGAGGGCGAGTGCCATGAGGTCGAGCATGACGGATTCGCACTCGATCATGAGGTTTGGGGCGATGGGATCGGCGGCGGGGAGTTTGTAGGAGACTTCGGGGACGGGGTCGTTGGTGCGGGCGAGTTGTTTGCTGATGCGGGTTTCTACTTCGCGGAGGGAGGTGAAGTACTCGTCCAGTTTGGCGCGGTCGTTGGAGTTGACGGTTGAGGAGAGGGATTTTGCGTCGGAGAGCACGAAGTCGAGTGCGCTTTTTCCGGATTTGAGGAGGTATTCGGTGCGGCGTCGATCGGCTTCGGATGCGAAGAGTTTCCGGTAGAGAACGCTGGGGCGTTCAATGGCGGGGATGGGAATATTCCCGCGCATGTAGGACATGTTGGGGGAGCCGGAGCCGGCGCTGAGGACGAGGGAGGGGAAGCGGGTGGAGTCGCCGAGGGATCCTGCGACGCGTTGGTCGAGGGAGATGTCACCGATTTTTTTTCCGCAGAGATAGTTTGGCCAGTTGCCGTGACCGCCTCCGGCGCGGTGGTCTAGTCCGGAGATGAGGGTAAATGTGTCGCGGAGGGGGGTGAGGGGTTCGAGGGTGGGGGTGGTTTCGTAGGAGGCGCCGTGGGTGGCGGGGTAGAGGGCTGGGGTATGGAGTCCGAGGTAGGCACCGATGCAGACGAGGTTGCGTGCGGTGGTGGACGGGGTGGTTGGGATGGAGCCGCGTAGGGATTCCATGAAGGGGAGGGCGATGAGAGAGCCTGCGTTGCGGAGGAATCGGCGGCGGGTGGAGTTCATGGGGTTTAAGAGGGATAACGGGAAGCGATTGCAGTGCTTAGCAGCGGATTGATTGAGGGGGAGGGTTGCCGTTGGTTTTGGCGAATCGGCGATTTGACAAGGGTATGATCTGCTCGTGTTGTGGTGATGCCGCTGATGAAGGGCGGTTTTTCTCCCATGAATATTTCTTTGATTCGATTGGCTGGTTTGGCGGGGTTGGTGTGGGCGTTGGGGTCGAGTGTCGTTGTGGCGGATGTTTTGGATGCAGCGGGAATGGAGGCGGCGAAACGGTTGTTTGACCCAGCGAGTGTTGGGGTTGAGTTGAAGTTGCAGGGGGAATACGTGGGGGGGGACGGGGCTTCGCGGGTGGGGGTTCAGGTGGTAGCGCGTGGGGAGCGGGTGGTTCATGGGTTGGGTGTACTGGGGGGATTGCCGGGTGACGGGTGGGATGGGGGGCGTTACGGGCTTTGGGAGCGCGGGGGGGGGGGGGGGGGTCGGGGGGAGG
>JBEEPE010000008.1:0-9622 GCA_041191265.1 Verrucomicrobiota bacterium
TCGGGGAAGATGGGGATGGCGAGGCTCTCGTTTGCGGCGGATTCGGCGTTGGGGAAGTCGCCTTCTTTGTATCCGAGGTAGCGGAAGCATTCCTGCAGGTGAAGCGGGAGCGGGTAATATATTTCGGAGCCGACGCCGTTTTTTGCGAGGAGGGCGCGGACTTTGTCCCGATGCGGGACCCGAATAATGAACTGGTTGTAGATGTGGTGGTTCGACAGGCCGGAGTTGAGCCAAGGCTCGGCGGGGAGGGGGAGTGCGGCGAGTTCTGGCGTGTTTGCGAATGCTTCGCGGTACCAACGGGCTTTGGCTCGGCGTTCGGCGCTCCAGAAGTCGAGGTGTGGGAGCTTGATGTTGAGGACGGCGGATTGGATGGCGTCGATGCGGAAGTTGCCCCCGATGTCGGAGTGGAAGTAGCGCGGTTCCATGCCGTGGTTGCGAAGGCGACGCATTTTTGCCGCGAGTGCGTCGTCCTGACAGGTGACCATTCCGGCATCGCCGAAGGCGCCGAGATTTTTTGTGGGATAGAAGGAGTACCAACCGGCTTCACCGATGGTGCCTGCGGCTCCGAGGGGGTGCGCTGCGCCGAGCGCCTGGGCGGCATCTTCGAGAACGGGAACGCCGTGGGCTGCGCAGATGCGGGTGATGGCTTCCATGTCCGCGCAGCAGCCGAAGAGATGGACTGGGCAGACGGCTTTGGTGTTGGGGTTTTGTTTGAGGGCGTATTCCAGCTGGGCTGGGTCGATGTTGAAGGTGTCGGGCTGGATGTCGACGAATACGGGGCGCGCACCGATGCGAGCGATACAGCCTGCGGTTGCGAAGAAGGTGTAGGGGGTGGTGATGACGGTGTCGCCGGGTTGGATGCCGAGCGCCATGAGGAGAATGAGTTGGGCGTCGGTGCCGGAGGAGACGCCGATGCAGTGGCGGGCGCCTGTCGCGGTGCAGACGGCTTTTTCGAAATCTTCCGTTTTTTTGCCGAGCACGAGTTGCTGGGAGTCACAGACTTCGGCGATTTCGGCGAGGATTTGTTCGCGGAGCGGTTTGTATTGGAGCGGCAAATCGAGAAGCGGCACGTGCATCCGATAACGGTTCCCGATTCTTTGCATGGGCTCAAGGGCAACGTGCTTTCGGTTGGGCTTGGCGGTGGGATTCTAGGAGGGCAACGTTGCGCGTATGAGTGCGGGTTCTGAAGTTGGTGTTCCGGTCTGGATGGCGTTGCCGTTTGCGGCGTTGTTGGCTGGGATTGCCGTTGGGCCCGCCTTTTTCCACGGCTGGTGGGAGCGGATGTATCCGAGGGTGAGTGCGTTGCTGGCGATTTTGACGGTGGGATTGTACCTGCCCGGTCGGTCGGCGGGCCCGCTTCTCCATGCGGTGGAGGAGTATGCGGGGTTCGTCATTTTGGTTGGTTCACTGTTTGTCGCGTCGGGCGGCATCTTGATTCGGGTTCGTGGCGAGTCGACGCCGCTGGCGAACGTCCTTTTTTTGGCAGTGGGTGCGGTACTGGCGAATGTGATTGGAACCACGGGCGCGTCGATGGTGTTGATTCGTCCTTGGATCCGCACGAATCGGTATCGGATGACCGGGTTTCACGTGGTGTTTTTCATCCTGTTGGTGAGCAACATCGGGGGATGTTTGACGCCGATTGGGGATCCGCCGTTGTTTTTGGGTTACCTCAAGGGGGTGCCTTTTTGGTGGGTTGCGAAGGGTTGCTTCAACGGGTGGCTCTTGATGTTAGTGCTGCTTTTGGCGGTGTTTTACGGTCTGGATGTTAGGAATATGCGTCGGATTCCGGAGGGGGTTCGGCGACAGCATGCGGAGGCGGAGCACTGGCATTTTTCGGGGGTTTGGTCGGTTGTTGCGATTGCGCTGATTTTGGGGGCGGTGTTCTTGCCAGCGGGATTTCGGGAGGGAGTGATGTTACTGGCGGCGGGGTTGTCGTGGTGGAGGACGCCGCGGAGTTTGTACGAGGGAAACCAGTTTTCGTGGGGGCCGTTACGGGAGGTGGCGTGGTTATTTGCGGGGATTTTTGTGACGATGGTTCCGGCGCTCGACATTCTGCGGGAGCGAGTGGGAGCGGGTGGAGGTATGCCCACGGCGCTGGGGTTGTTTTGGTCGACGGGCGTCTTGTCGGGAACGCTCGATAATGCGCCGACGTACATGGCGTTTTTGGTGAGTGCGATGGCTACCGCGGGATTGGACGTTGAGACTGGGATGGCGGCGTTCATCGCTCAGCATCCCGACTTACTGAGGGGGATTTCGATGGGGGCCGTTTTCTTTGGTGCGGCGACTTACATTGGCAACGGTCCAAACCTGATGGTGCGAGCGATTTGCGAGCAGCAGGGCATTTCGACGCCATCGTTTGGAGGTTATGTGTTTCGGTACACGGTACCGATTCTTTTGCCGGTGCTTGGGCTGGTCGGATGGATGGTGTTGCGGTGAGATGAGCGAATGTTCACTGGATTGATTGAGCACTGCGGACGGGTGCGCGCATTGCGGACGGGGCACGGCACGGCGCGGTTGGAGGTGGAGACTCCCTACGTCGAGGCGGCGGGCATTGAGTTGGGCGAGAGCGTCGCCATCAACGGGGTGTGCCTGACGGTCGTCGAGTGGGATGCTGCGGGGTTGTTGGGATTCGACGTGTTGGAGGAGACGTTGCGATGCACGTCGCTGGGCGGGTTAGAGTTGGGCGGGATGGTGAACCTTGAGCGAGCGATGGCGGGTCATGCGCGTTTTGGGGGGCACCTTGTGCAGGGGCACGTGGATGGGGTCGGGACGGTGGAGCGGTTTGAGGCGGAGGGGACGGATTGGAGGCTCCGCATCGGATTTGATTCGGAGTTCAGCCGCTGGGTCGTTCACAAAGGCTCGATTGCGGTGGACGGGATTAGTTTGACGGTTGCGGCGGAGGGGAGCGGTTGGCTTGAGGCGTGCATTATTCCGCACACGCGGGCGGTGACGAATCTGGCTGCGTGTCGGGTTGGTAGTCGGGTCAACCTCGAGTTTGAAGTCATCGCAAAGTACATCGACCGCATGTTGGAAAAGCGGTTTGGGGGGCAGGCGAAGGGCGGGCAAACGGACCGTTAATCCCTGATGACGGGATGTTGGGACGCGATGGGGAATCTAGCGGAATATCCTTCCGCAGCTTGCGATGTCCTCCGTCTTCGCTGCGGTTACTGGGATTTCAGGTAAGTTGCGATGTCGGAGATGGATTGGGGGGTTAGGCCGAGGGTGGCGGGGTCGTACATGAGGGAGCGGCCAAGGGGTTTGATTTCGGCAATCCTCGATTTGGGGACGTTTTGCACGAGTGCCCCCATGCTCTTGATGATGACGGGGTCAGCGTTAGAGAGGATGATGCCGGTGATTTTAGCGCCCTCTTTTGTGGTGATGACGCTGCCCTCGTAGCCGTGGGAAATTTCGGAGGACGGATGCGCGATTCCTTGGATCACCACCTCGCGCGTTTGCTGGCGGCCGAAGGTGGTCAGATCGGGGCCGAACTCAATCCCTTTACCCTTGATGCTGTGGCATGAAAGGCACACCGCCGCCGCGGCTTCGCCCCTTTTGCTATCACCCTCGATTCGAGCAATGTCTGCCGCAGGTGGGAGAATCGGGGAATCCTTCGGAACCGGAGGCATTTCGACGGATTGCAACTTCACATTAGCAGGGTCGTATAGCCCGCGTTCCTTCATCGCGACGTCCAGACTGAGTCCACTCCACAGATTGCCTTTGCGATTGAACAACCACCACGTGGCCATGGCCTTGACCGATGAATCCTTTTCTGACGCCAGGTCCAAGGTGGCTTCTGCTGCGGCTTTGGACGCGTTGAAGGCGATTGCGGTGAGGGCGAGGTTGCGTTCTGAGGCGTCGAGGCTTTGGGCGGATGCGCGCGCCTTGAGGGCGGGGATTGCGGCATCGGGGTGGAGCCGCCATGCGAGGCGGGCGAGCGCTGCGGGCCATGCTATGGGGTTTGATGAGTTGGGACTCGAGGTGGCCAGTGCGTGAAACAGTTCGGATTCGCATCCTGTTGCGCCGAGGCCGATTGCTTCGAGGTAGGCCCTGTCTTTGCCGTCATATTTGGCGGCAAGTTTTGTGAGGATTGGCACGTTCACTTCTGCTGGAAATCCGCGGAGCGAGAGAGCAACTTCACGGCGCACTGCTGCATCGGCGTCGGTTGCCATCTGGGCTGCGAGCGCAGGGATGGAGAGGGTTGCGGACGGATTTGGTGAGCTTGAAGAGGCTGGAAGGGCGCGACGAAGGGCGCGGTAGGCGACAAGGCGCTGTGTGCTGTCAGGCGAACTCAGAAGCGCGGTGACTTTGGCCACTCCTTCCTCACCGATCTGAGCGAGTACCCAGATGGCTCGGGCTGCGAGGTACGGGTTCGCATCTTTTGTGAGCGTGGTAAGCGCTGGGATGGCGGCTTGTCCGGAACGTTTCAGGGCGTTGAACCCGAGGTTTCGGACGTTGGGTGAGGGGTTTCGGAGCGCAGCAATCTGACCGTCGATGGTCGACAAATCGATTTTTGGGACCGTTGACTTAAAGCCCTTTGGAGCGATGCGGTAAATGGCGCCGGTGTAGGCGTTATCGAGTGTGCCGTGTCCGCCGACGCGCGCGTCGAACCAGTCGGCTACGTAGATTGCGCCGTCCGGTCCTACGCACACATCGCTGGGACGGAACTTCGTCTTCAACTCGCTGTTCGCCTTGCCCCCGAGGAAGTCGGACCCCGCCCATTCGCGTTCCTTGTTGGAGGTGATGAAATCGAAGCGCTCCAGTTTCCATCCGGCGCCGTCCGGCTTCGGGAGATAGCCGAATACCACGTTTTTCCCCGCTTCGCAGGCGAGGAGCAGTCCGTTCCATTTTGCATCGAGCGCGCCGTTTTCATAGAAGCCAACTCCGGTGGGTGAGCCGCCGCCGTACACGTCACCGGCAGGCATGGTGCCGGGGTCGTCCTGACGCCACTCTGCGGTGGGAGTATCTTGTCCGGGGCGCTTGTCAGCGGCCCATGCGCGTTTGCCGTCGGCGGAGGAGAACCCTGCGTTTCCGCCCTCCATGATTGCGCTTACGCGGCAGGCTGGTGGGTCGTCGTTATCGCTTTGGAAGAGGTCGCCGAGTGAGGTGACGGTTTGTTCGTAACTGTTGCGGTAGTTGTGACCAAGGATGGTGACGTTTGACCCGTCAGGATTCATCCGCGCGGTGAAGCCGCCTACCCAGATATTTCCGTCGTCACTGGCGAGTCCTGCCACTTGTTGGGTCATGTAACTGCTTCCCATGCGGAAGGTTTTGCCGGAGCGGTCAGTGAATAAAGCGCCACAGTTGCCTTGGTTCCAGTACCACAACCCATCGGGTCCTGCGGTCACGCTGTGCAGGCTGTGGTCATGTTGGCGTCCGCTGAATCCGGTCAACAAGACCTCGCGGGTGTCCACGGCGGGGTCGAACTTCCCGTCTCGATTGACGTCCGTGTACACGATCATGTCGGGCGGTTGCGAGACCACGACTCGGTTATCCAAGACGGCAACACCCAGCGGAGAAGCGAGATGCGGTTCTTGAACAAATACCGAGGAGCGATCGGCCTTTCCGTCGCCATTGGAGTCTTCAATCACCACGATTCGATCGCCTTCGGGGCGACGTCCGCCTTTTCCACGGTAGTTGACTCCTTCTGCGACCCAGAGGCGGCCCTTTTCATCGAAGTCGATATTGGTGGGGTTGAGGAGGAGCGGGGAAGTTGCCCAGAGTGTGATTTCGAGGCCTTCGGGGACGGTGAACAAATCGGTTGGAACCGTTGTAGGCCCATCGGCAATCGGTTCAATGGGAGGGAGAGCGCTGGGAGCGTGGTCGAGAACGGCGAAACGGAGTGCGGCGTCGCTGGGGCGGTTGTTGCGGACCATGCCGCCGTCGTCGATGGCGACTTCGGCTTGAAACCGGACAGCGTCTTTTGGAAGGGCGAAATGAATGGTACTGGCGGCGTGGGCTGCGATGCCCTTTTCGAAGATTTTTCCAGCGACTTTGAGCGGGCTTCCGTCCACGGCTTTGTTCTTTTTCACCGAGCCGGAACCGGCTTTCGCGGAGACCCATTCGAGGTTGGTGAGGTCGCGGGTGGAACCGTCTGCGAGGATGAGTCGAGGGTTAAGCCAGACGGCCCAATCGCAGGTGATGGGGCCTGCGGAGTCGGCGACGAGGAAAAGGTCTTTTGCTCCGTTGAGCGCCACATCCACGGTCAGGATGCGATCTTTGGAGGTGGAAGTGAGGACGGGGCTGAGGAAGAGCGGCTTAGGCTCGGGCGCGGGGAGGGCGGGGAGAGTTAGGGCTGCGGTTAGGAGGGGCAACAGGATGCGGCGGAAGGTGGTGGGGTATTTCATGGTCGTTGTGGGGGTGCGTGTGCGGTTCTGAGTTTTGCGTGAGTGGGAGGGGGTAGAGTTGCCGGAGATAGATTTGATGAGGAGGGTGCGCGCTTTCTGGAGATTTTGACCGTTACGCTGGGCCGGGATTAGGTTTGGCGGATGGCATTTCCATTTCGTTCTCCTCGGGAATTGGTTGGCGGCATTGTGGTGTTTGGGCGGATTTTGGACAAGATTCGGCACTTTGCTCGAGAGGGCAGTTTGCCAGAGGGCTACCACTTGGGCCCGATTGAGGGGATGCGGACGTTTGACGACCGGGTGTGCCGGTTTCTTGGGGTGGACTACGAGGCTTTGCGGGCGCGGACGTTGGAGGGTGGAACGGACGAGGAGGTTCTGGAGTGGTGTTTTGCGAATGGGCGGCGTCCTGATGCGGAGCAGGTGGAGGTTTGGAACACGTTTATGCTGAAGCGGGGTTGGCGCGATGCGGCGTCGGCGGGGTTGGAGCGACAGAAGGCGGAGGCTGGCTTGGGGGATCGCGCGGATATTGTGGTGTTTTTCGATTTGATGGACGTGGAAGAGGGGCGGATGAGTTAGAATGCTCTGCCGCAGGGATGCGCCACTTTTACTCTTTGTCACTGAGTGTGGATTTCCTTCTGTGAGTGGAGGCGTGACGATAGTGTCGGGGCCGAACCACAGCCACAGCCACATGCGGCTTAGGGTTCTCAAAAGACAGGGTTCTCAAAAGAATTTGAAGAAAAACTACTCTGTGGAGTGTCAAAAAAACTTGCAAACCCCCGACACGGATGGCTCTTTGGGGGGCTATTCGCATGAAAAAGCCCACTACGAAGCTCCTGAACAGGATTGTGAAGTCATTCACACTCCTCGCCGCCTGCGTGCTAGCAGCACTTAGCCCTGCCGCCGCCGCAGACTTTGACATGTTGCAGCACGGCGGAACCTTTGGAGATTCCAAGAGCCTGAGCAGCGTCAATGACAGCATTTCTGGGCCGCGGAAGGCCATGATTGCGTCAGGGGGCGGGCACACACTCGCGATTAAAGATGACGGCACCCTTTGGGCTTGGGGCCGGAATGACAAGGGCCAGCTCGGCGACGGAACGACGGAAAACCGAAACGCGCCAATCCAAATAGGTGAAGACTCGGATTGGGTCGCAGTCGCGGCAGGATTCAACTTCTCCGTCGCTGTTAAAGCAAATGGAACCCTATGGTCATGGGGAACCAACGAGAACGGCGTCTTGGGGAATGGATCGTATTCAGACAGCACCATTCCCACGCGGGTTGGGACTGGCGCAACTTGGAGGGCGGTTGCGGCGGGGAGGATGCATACGCTCGCGTTACGCACGGACGGATCCCTTTGGACTTGGGGGGCGAATGGTGCGGGGCAGCTTGGAATCGATCCAGACCCAGCAGCGGCTGCTCCGAGCGGAGCTTCCAAAAACACGCCGACTCAAATCTCAGGGGCATGGACGGCAGTTGCCGCTGGCGAGTATCATTCACTGGCTGTGAACAACGCCGCATATTGGCACGGAGGCTTCCCGTACACCTATCCGATTTATTCTTGGGGGGCTAACACTGCGAATCAGCTCTCGCGGGTCACGGTCGGTTCGTCGGACTGGAACGTGTCTGTTGCAGTTAGCACTTCAAACACTCCGCTTTGGACCGGCACGACTTCTGGGGGGACCGTTGCGGCTGGGGCAGACTTCAGCTTGACGCTTAACGATGTTGGCGACCTCTACGCTTGGGGATCCGACTCGTTCGGCCAAACAAAACCAGGAGGGTCAGTTACGAACTTTGGAATTACCCTCTTGCGGCAAAATGTTTCCTCCGTGTCGGCTGGTTTACACCACGTCGTTGCCTTGGACTCACTTGGAAGTGTGATTGCTTGGGGCAGATCCGATGTTGGTCAGGTTTCTCCGTACAGCTCTCCATCAGACACCGCCGGCTTCACCCCTCTGTCTGTAGCTGGGGGAAACAAAGCGGTTGTGGCGGGGTACAAGACATCGACTTACGTAGATGGGAATGGTTCCGTCCTCACGCGAGGTCGTGGGATTGAGGGACAGCACGGTGACGGGGCCGTTCAAACAGTTTCGAGCCCGAGTCAAAGGTGGACTGGGTCGGCTTGGACCCAAGTTGCTGTTGCGGAACGCCATTCTCTTGCAATTGATTCTAACGGAAGGCTGTGGGCGTGGGGTGACAACTCAGCCGCGCAATTGGGTGACGGCACGAACGCTGACTCAGCCGTGCCAATTTCGCCGGACGGCCAAGCCAGCGTGTGGATTAAAGTGGCTGTAGGTCCGAACAACAGCGCCGCAATCAAATCAAGTGGGGAACTATGGGTTTGGGGTTCAAACTACTACGGCCAGTTCGGTGATGGGTCCACAACGGCTTCTCTCACGATGAAGCAGATTGCTGGCACATGGTCGGATGTCGCGGTCGGTCAGGGGCATGTGGTGGCGGTGAAGTCGAATGGTGAACTTTGGGCGTGGGGGAATAACATGAACTCTCAGCTTGGCTTTGCTAAGCCTTCTCAGACTCAGTCAACGCAGCTGATTCCGAAAAAGGTGGGGTCTTCTAGCCTGTGGACAAAGGTCGCAGCGGGAGACAATCACTCGCTCGGATTGCAGGGAAGCACGCTTTACGCTTGGGGTCAGAATGTGCTTGGGCAGCTCGGGAATGGGAGCAATACCGATGCGAACTCTCCAATCAAAATCGGGTCATTAGCTTGGGCTTCGATTTACGCCGCTGGCTCGACTTCGGCCGCAATCTCGCCGCTCGGGAAGCTGTTTGTCTGGGGTTCGAACGAAAAGGGACAGCTGGGTGATGGGGGCACTCTGCCCTCGAATTCGCCGAAAGCTTTTTTGGCAAGTTACGATTTTTCGTCGGTGGCGTTGAGTGTGAACTCTGTTCTTGCCCGTCGGACGGACGGCACGGTGTGGGCGACCGGAGCCAACCAATCTGGCCAACTCGGGGATGGCGGCACATCTTCGAAAAAGACTCCTGTTTCGATTGGCTTGACAAACGTGGGGGCTGTGGCGATTGGAGGATCCTCCTCTGTTGCTTTGGTCGGCGGGGAACTATACGTTTGGGGCTCCAATCGGTACGGCCAACTTGGGGAAGGCTCAGCGGAGTTAGGTCAGTCGGCGGCGATTGTTGCGGAGTCGCCCTCGGTCAGCATTAATGCCAGCGCCTTGACGAAAGCTGGAAGTTCGACGAGCGCTTCGGGGTCCACTTTCCAGTTTGAAGACGGAGATATGGTGACCTTCAGCGCGGTTCCTTCAGGAACT
>JBEEPE010000009.1:0-3788 GCA_041191265.1 Verrucomicrobiota bacterium
TAGTCCAAATCATTCTGAATCCGAATCCGCAAATGATGAGAAAGTCGACGAGGCGCAAATGCATCGCTCTTCGAAATCACACTAATCATCAACGCGCTCAAAACCGTCGCAACCCCCGCCAGCGTATACGCCCGCGCCCCAACGGCTAACCCCGTCGCCATCGCCAAAAAAATGAAACCAATATCCCGTGACTGATTCACCGCACGCCGAAAGTTGATGATCGAAAACGCCGCAAACATCCCAAACGCCGTCGCTCCATTCCGACTCACCACCATGATCACCGCCGTCACCACCGTCCCCAAAATAATCAGAGTGTGCACGTAGTCCTGCGAATACCGAGCCCCGCGATACGTCCACTTGTAAACCCCTGCAATACCGCAGTTCAGGACGAAGCTGTAGCAAAGCGCCAACACCACCTCCAAAACGCCCGGTTCGCTCCCCGCCGCCAAACCTGACAACGCCTTTTCCAATAACTGCACCAATCCGTTTGCTTCATTCATAAATCGTCAAATACCCGAGCCGCCGTTCTCACGAAAATCCTCAAAAGCGCTCCGAAACTTACTGAACCGCCCCGGCGAAAGCCCCAGTCCCGAAAAAACCTGCGTCACCGGATACGGCACCGCACCAAACCCCTTCACCTCAAGAATCTGCATCCCTTCCTCCAGCAAACTTCGCTCAAACCGAACATCGTCAGGACACAACTCCAACAACGAGAACCGCACCGCCAACCCCTCATCAAACGTCATGCGCACCGGCTCGCCCCCAGAAAAAGCCTCCGAACCCTCCAAAAAATACGCCTTCCGAAAATAACGCATCACGCAAAACGGGCTGTACCGCTCCTCGTGCAGCATCCCAAGAATCTCCTGCCCCACCCGATGCTCCCCAAACTCCCGACGAAACGGCGCGTCATCCCCCGCCACCAACGCGCCCGCTGTCTCAAATCCCATCCGCAACCTCCGCTTCACCCCACGCCCGTCCACCTTGTGCTTCACCTCAATGAACACCGCCGGAGAAATCCTCCCATCGCTCGATCCGTAAACCCGCACCCGCAACTTTCGACGACTCCCCACTCCACGCCACGAATCCCAAAACGACCGGTGATCCGGCGTGTCAAAATACAACGTCACAATGGGATACTCCCCGTTCGGAGACGCCTCCGTGTCCGGCTTTAACCGATCGCCAAACGCCTCGCCCAACCCCGCGCGCTGCGCCGGATTCAACAACATCTTCACCTCAAATCGATCAGCCGTGTCCATCCCTGCTTCACATCACGGTGCCCGCATTAACCGAATCGAACCCCGATCCACCCACATCTCGCCCGCACTAGCGCGCAACTCCAAAACCAAAACCACTTCCCCAGCTCCCGCATCAAAATCAAACCACACTTTCTTCCACCTCGTCGTCCCACTCACCGACATCCCAGGCGTTCGCGTTCCCCCAGAAATCCTCACGCCCCCGCCCGGACCCGAAGCCACCTGAGCCGCCACCACCTCCCTGCACGCAACCTGACACTCCACCCGCAAGCGGCCCTGCACCCCCTGCGGAACCCGCATCGGACTCCGCCACGACACATTCGCCTCGCCTCCACGCGCCAACATCCGCAAACACTTCCGGCCGTCGTAGTCCACCACCGACGCTTCCGAGTTTCCATCCGTCACCGGACTCCACGGCAACTCCGCCAACGGCGCCCCCTCCGGCTTCAAAACCATCCGACTCACCTCCACCGCACCCAACTGCTGCCGGATATTGTTCACACGATTCCGAATACGATCCACGGCACCGTTCAACTGGCCCGCATACCCCTTGGCCTCGTTCGGCAACTTCGCTTCCAACGCACTCATCAACCGGTTGCCCACCGCCCTCGTCCGCTCGCCCCAATCCTCATCCTTCAAAATCGTCCGATGCACAGACTCCAACTCCTCATCATACAACGCCCGAAACTCAGGCTTCTTCCACAACGCAATCCCCACCGCCGCACCAGGTTCACGCCGCATCGACCAACCCGTATCCCCAAAAACCTGATCCATCCCGTGCAACAAGAAGTGAAACTTCCCCGAAGCCGGATCCTCATACATCCGGTAGTTGTTTCGGTTGAATGAGTAGCCGTCCCAGTGACAAAACACATTCTCCATCACCAAGTAACGCATGTACGCCCGCACATCCACCTTGGCCGCAACCGCCTCCGCCCTCGGCACATCGCCCCCCGGCGCATTCATCGCCTTCAACAACTCCTGCAACCCCTCTCGCGATTCGCCCTTGTCCAACTCCATGTCCGGCCGAACCTCCGCACAAAAACCGCCGTCAAACAACGAGCCATCCGTTCGAGTGAAAAACGGACGCAAAAACTCCTCCGAAAACCCCTCTTTCAACACGTAAGGCCCAAGCATTTTGCCGTTCAACGAAACAATCGCGTGCGTGCACCTCGACGCCGGAATCCCCACCTTGCGCGACATCTCCCCTGCAATCAGTTCCTGCAAATAGGATCCATCCTGCGCCCCGTTGTTCAGCTGAAACCGCTTCATCCCGTGAAACGCCTCGCCGCCCTTGAACTTCCCCGTGTTAATCGAAAATCCCGCCTTCTCATTAATCCCACGAAAACTACCCGCCGACCCCTTCAGCTTCACCGCAACGTGCTTCGACGTCTTACCGTCCGCCTCCTCAATCGAGGCCTCAACGTAGGTCCGAGGGTCCCGCGCCAACCGGTCAATATTCGCCTTATCGATAACCAAGTTGATCACCGGAATCATCCCCGCAAAGAGCGCGTCCACCTTCTCTAACTTCGACGCCTCCGTCGGAGCGCCAATCCATCGCACCGCATCCATCGGCAACGAGAGTGCGACCATCCGCCCCTTGTCCTTGACCCCTACAAACACCTGTTTCGCCGAATCACGCACCTCCAACACCGTGTGATGCTCGCCCACCTTCGCCGTCTGAAACGGCTTCCCATAAAATCGTAACGCCTCCTCACGAACCACCTCAACCACGCAACCCCGCTCCAACTTCCCCGCATCCTTCTTCCCCTCCTTCGCCTCTGCTCGATTCCAAAACACCAAAGCGCCCACTGAACACCAAACCACCCCCAAAACCATCGCCAAGCCGACAGAGCAAAAACGCTGCAACAATGAAACCGACGAAGTCCGGCACCCCTCACTCCCCAAAAAAATGCGACTTTTCAGCGTCATGTCCTTTTGAATCCTAACGTCGCCCCAAACGTTCCGCTTTGCCGAAACTTGCCGCAAAGATATCGGACCAGACAGTCCCGGAGGAACTCATCCACCAATCCAAGAGGCCCAGCTGATTTTGAGGGGAAATCACCTACACATTCTTGGTCGGAATGCCCCCGGCTCCGCAACTCTGCAATCGTCAGAATTTACCTCCGTAACCCGTCAGCAATCAAAGTTAGCCAATGCCCGAAACTCGCCGAACCGCGCCTCAATCTCTGGCTGAACCAACGTCCGCAACCGCTCCAAACTAAACGCCTCGACATTGAAACTCGCCATCACGCTCCCCCAAACCACCGCGCGCCGTAAATCCGCAAACCCCACCTCTCCCTCCACTCGCGAAGCCAAGTACCCCGCCAATCCACCCGCAAACGTGTCCCCAGCCCCCGTCGGATCATGGATGTCCTCCAACGGATACGCTGGACACGAGAAAAACTCCGTCTCGGAAAAGAGCAAACACCCATGCTCCCCCTTCTTCACCGCCACAAACCTCGGCCCCATCCCAATAATCTTCTTCCCCGCCTTAATCAGACTCGTCTCCCCCGTAAACTGGCGCGCCTCGCTGTC
>JBEEPE010000010.1:0-7397 GCA_041191265.1 Verrucomicrobiota bacterium
CCTAAGTTTTGACACACGCGGCAGCGGCGAATAGCAAACCTCCGGTCCATGATCATGCGCCGCGCATCGCTTGCCGCCCTCCTGTCCAGCATCGTCGGCATCCTGGCCGCAGACCGCCCGCCGTCTGCTAGGAGATTGCTTTTGCGCCCGCCGCATCGGAAATGGCCAAGACGGGGATGGGCGTCGGGGAGTGAGGGGGTCTGGGGGGAGCGAGGGGGCGAAGTCGGGCTAAGGTAGGTTCCGGTGGTGCTCCGAGATTCAAAATTCAAAGGACGAAGCTTGTTTGCGCTGAGATTCTGTGTGCAAGCGCTGTTGCCCGAAAAATAATGGTTTGCTCCGCGTTGCCACGCATTTTCGGCAGCGGTTTCTCTTGCGCGGCGGTGTCCGTGACCTCCGTCGATTTCAGTCGCCGTCGAGGACGAGGATGGAACCGTCCTCACGGAGAATCACGACCTCCTTCAGAGAGTCGCGGCGCTGGTCGAACAGGTCGCCGGATGGCTCTGAATCGTCGTCGGGAATCCATTCGCGGATGGCCTGCCACGGTGGCTCGATGGGTTCAAAGGTCTCGATGTCGAAGGGGGGATCCGGGGGAGGAGGGATATCGATGACGGCTTCCCAAATTTCTTTGAGGCGGAGGAAAAATTCAATTTCTGCGGGACGGCTGAAGGAGTCGATGGCCCTCATGATGCCGTTACAGCGTGTGCACAGGAGCGGATCGGCACCCCAGACCCTAAGGATGAGGTCACGCCAAAGCGGGCGCATGGCCCGGGCGGTGACCTTCTGCGGTGGCGGGACGATGGGTGTTTTCGGTGCGGACTGTTTTTCGCCGATGGGTTCTACTTCGGCGATGTTCCGGCGTGGCAGGCCACGGCTCTTGTTTGAGTAAAGTCCGTAGTAGCGGATGGTCTGCTGGCCCCGGGGTGGAATATGATCAATGGCGGCCGCGAGGAAGTCGGTGGCTTTGAAGACTTCGAAGTTGCGCTTGGTTTTCCAACTGCGCCGAGAGCGGTAGATGACGGTATGGGTTTTGGGATTCCAATGGATTTTCTGGAGGGAGAACGGTGCGCGCAGAAGATACTCGGCGAGGCGCTGGCGGCCCCTTGTGTCGTCGGATGCGACGGGTTTTTCACCGCCGTCGATATGAAAACCGCTGTGTTTCCAAGAGAGAAGTTCTGTCACTTTTTGTGCACTGAGAAGTTTTGCGGCGCGCAGTGCGTGGAGGAAGCGATGGCGGAAGAGTTCGGCGAGGGGGGCCAGAGATTCGTCGGGCATGGAATGGAAGCGGCCGTGTTCGTCGAAGAGGCCGTCCGCGGCGAACACATGGAGATGGGGATGAAAGACGAGGTAATCGCCAAAGGTGTGGACAGAGGCGGCAGCGGCGATTCGGCCATCGGGGAGACCGAGGCGTATGCGGAAGGCATCGCGCAGGCACTCTGTGGCGGTCTGGAAGAGGAGATGGAGGAGGTGCCTGCGTTTGCGGAAGATACCACGCAGCATTTTTGGGAAGGTGAAGACGAACTGGCGGTGGGGGACTGCGTGGCAGACGGAATCCGCGATCCATGCGCTGGTGTGTCGGACCCGGCGTTGATGGCAGGCGGGGCAGAAGTGGCGGGATTTGCAAGTGAATGCGAGGAGCTTTTCGTGACCGCAATCGGGACACTGAAAGCGAGTAAAGCCCGCGGCGAGGTCGCCACATCGAAGAAAAGCGCGGACGGTGTCGATGGCATCCGGGCGGAGTGGGCCCATGGAGGGGCGGTATTTCTTGTCGTAATTTGTAAGACAATCGTCCCATGCGTGGCGGACGATTTGCCAAAGAGGGGAGGCGCGTGGGCGGCGTGGATGGTGGACTGCGGATAAGAGGCGGGATGGGAGAGCCGGAGTGTCATTCGAAGGATGCGCCCCACGCTGGCGCTCTGCGTCCCCCGGAGATGCTGTCCTACGATCTCGGCTGTGATTGTGAGAGATTCGCGTAACTTATCCCTCCCCTCAAAGAGAGTATCGGGTCACACCAGTGGAGCGGCCTTGTGACGTTGGAGAAAAACGCCCCTTTCCACAAAATCCCCTCCCGTTTTTCGGCATAACCTCATGAGGCGCTGGCTTCGCTTTTGAAGCCCGTAAACTGGCCTCGGAGAGGAGGGTAAACCCATGTCACTGCCAGTGAAACTCTTGGTCAGCGAGCGCGGGGGGGGGGGGAGTGGATTCGTGCTTGATGGAGTTTGTGTGGTGGGTTCAGTTTTGAGCCCTCATGAGATCAATCGTCTTCAGCCTATTGATTCTCATTGGTGGTGAGTTGGTTGGGGCAGTTCCGGCAATCTTGGATGGAGAGGTGAAAGTGCTGAGGAAGCAGCAAACGGCTGGTTCAAATGGGGGACTCGGGGAGGCTCACGTTTTGAAAGTTGCGGCGGGCGGATCGAAGGAGTTGAAGATTCCAAGTTTGAAGGTGAGTGAGATGAGCACTGAGGCGCACAACTTTCATCGATCTGAAGCGCAGTCACAGGCCTACCTTCCAGGGGCTGAGCTGTCTCTTGGGGCGGTCGCGAAGTTTGGAAAAAACTCGGGGGGCTCGAAGTATGCGGGATACGGACTTCAGCTCATCAGCGGCGGGCAGGTCGTTGATAGTGAGTTTAGTGCGGATAGCTTGGCGGCGCGTGTGGGAGCGTCTCGGAACACTCCCGGCAAGAAGTTCAGTGGCGGAGGAAAGAAGTGAAGTGAGCGGCTGGATGGTTCGGTCTGGGTCAGCGACTTGCGCTTGAGCGGAGCGCGTGGATTTCGAGGGCTGCGGTGAGTGCCATTGCGCCGCCACGATCATCCGGACCGAAGATGGCGTCGCGGTGGAGGTAGTGGGATCTATCACAATCTTTTTTCGCGCCGGTGCCGGTGCACACATCGATGAGGGACGCATCGGGCGCGACACGAACGGAGACGGCTCGCCAGCCGCGTTCGACCACGGGAAGGAACGTTGCTTGATCGAGCCAGCCGAGGCGGATTCCTCGTGCCATCGCGGTGGTGACCATGGCGGTGACGGTTAACTCGCGGTAGGCGCCGGGTTCGTCCACGACTTGGCGCCATGAACCATCGGGAGACTGGTGTTTGATGAGGCCGAGCATCTGTTTTCGGAATCGTTCGAGGAGGGCATCACGTCGGTCTGCTTCTTTTGGAAGATGGGTCAGCGCGTCCATCAGTCCGAAGGCGGCGAAGCCGTTTCCTCTGCCCCAAGCGAACGGACTCGATTCGACGTGGATGAAAATACCGTCCTCTCGTTGAAGTCGCACGGCATAGGTTTCGAGGAGACGTTGCGTTCGTTCGACGCATGCGGCGTCGTTTGTTTGGCCTGCGACGCGTGCCAGAACGGAGGTTGCCATGAACATGTCGTCAGTCCACTTGGTGGCGGAGGGGACCAGCTCGGTTGGTGGTGCGGTGCGAAGGAGGTGTTCGGCGGCGGTTCGGGCGAGGGCGGCGGCATTCTGGGAAGACTCCATGCGCGCCAAATCGCTGAAGGCGAGATGGCCGGCGATGGATGGCAGGTTGGCTTTCTCTGAGAGCGCGGGTTTTGAACCGTCCAAAAACGGAGTCATTTGCGAAAGTGCTTTCTGACGGAATGCGGGGTCGCCGGTGAGTTGACTGAGTTGGATGGCCCCGGACCATGCGAGGGCCGGGATGTAACTCATGCCGGGTGACTGGGGGTATTTTGCGGCAAGGATTCTGGCTACTTCGAGCGGGTCACGGTTGGCGCGTTGTTCGAGGGCGTCGCGGAGTTTGGAGTGCGGAAGTTTGCGTCCCACCAGATCGCGAAGAGCCGTCACCAACTGGTCTGCGGTGCCTTCGATACGAACGGCGGGCACTGCAGCGATTCCTGAGGGCGAATCTGAACCGAGTGCGGTCACGAGTTCCTGGTCTGCAGCTGGTTTTGCATTCGGAAAGAGGGGCGCCGCGTGGCTATTGGCAAAGGAGCTGGCGGCGGGTGCATCGCGAAGATCCACCACCAGATCCGGGCAGCTCATCGCGGACCAGCGCCAGAGGGCGCGGGACTCAGGGGCGACGGGATCATTGAAAAAACCTTTCACGGGCGGGAAGGTGAGCGGGGACTCTTTCGGGCCGTCGGGCAGCGCGTTTGGAACGACGCAGATTTGCCACGTTGCGCGGGCTTTTTCCGCCTCGGGAGTACTCCACCACGCGAGAAACGTTCTCGCGGCTGCGATGCTTGCGTCGGAGTTGGGCGATGGCGTGGATTGTCCGAGTCCGGCGACAACGACGAGTCTGTTTTGCTGGGACGTGGGTGGGGCAGAGGGTTCGAAGGCGGTGATGTGGGCGAGTTTTACGGATGTTCCGGCGGCGGCCTGCTCAAGGCCGGCTGCGTTGAGTTTCGTGGGTGGCTCATTGGCCGAGCATGCGGCTGCGGCGAACAAAAATCCGACGACTGTCCGAAGGATTTTGATGGTGGTGGGGCTGGCTTTGAGGGGTTCGGCACTCATTGCAGGGGGCTGAGGTCGGTGTTGGAGATATGGGGCGGCGGTGCGGTGCGGGCAGGAGTTCAACACCTACCGGGCGAGGAGCCAGCTGAGTGTTGCCCCTTGCGGCGCGGGTTCGGAGAACTTGATGGTGAACGACTTCTCGGTGCGAGCAGTAACCACGTGCATCGTGAGCCACGTTGGTTCGACGAAAACGCCGTACTTTCCGTCTGCCTCCGTTTCTGGCAACGCGATGGTGTGTTCTTTGACTCCGGTCGGCACTTGGACATCAATCGCACGGAGGTTGCGTGCCGGGGTTTGCGAGCCTGAAAGGCCTCCGAGGCGGGTGATGCCGCCGGGAATCGCGGCGCCAGGGCCTTCGATGGCGAGGGTTCCGTTTTCGGGTGAAACCGAAAGGGACACTTTCTTCATCTGATCATCTTGCGTGTAGTTCCACACGATGGGCTGGGGGCGCTGATGCGGTTGCTGGAACAGGAGCGCCGCCCCTGCCACGTCCGCGCCGAAGACGATTCCGTTTCGTGCGGTGCCTTTGAAGTCGATCCACCGGTCGTAGACGGGTTGATGTGACCAGCGCGATTCGAGGTCTTCTGAGAGGTTTCCGGTTCCTCCGCCCACTGTCATCACGGAATGGCGCTGAACCTGTCCGAGATTTCGAACATCAAAGTACGAAGAGGGAAAGGCGCTGGGCACTTCGTCCCACGTCCAGCTCCGAAACGGCTGAGGGTGAAAGGGGTCGGGTCCGATTGCTTGCTCGATCGGATCGCCGGTTTCGAAATCCACCTTCGTTCCAGCGAACGGGGCAGGAGCCAGCATCAAGATGGGTTTGCTCTCGGGTCCGGGGAGCGCTTTAGAAACCTCGTAGGCGTTGACGCCGGGCGCGATGGCGTATTTGAGGGCGCGCACGTGTCCGTCCCACGAGTAGTTGTCGGGGTTGTAGAGCAGCGGGGAACCTGCGGGTTTTGCGCCCCACCAATGGCGGATGATTTGGATGTCCTTTGTTCCGTCCGAGTTGGAGTGAACGCTGTGGATGAGGTACCAGCGGCGTGCTTTTGTGCCCTTGGGCGATTCGTCGTCCTGATCGATGGCGAAGTAGCGTCCGATGCAGGCCTCGGTGACGGGAGCGTCCTTGGAGAATCGGATGAGGCCTCCGACGCGGGCGCTATTAATTCCGAGATGGTTTGGTCCGAACACATTTGGGAAGGCGGTGCCGTCGAATGTGGTGGGGGTGGGGTCGGCGGCGGAGTCTTTGGCGCTGAGTGCGGCTTTGACGACGGTGACAGAACCGCCGGTGATCCACTTGTCGGGGTTCATGTTGAGGATGGGGCGACCGGAGCCGAGGGTGTCGGTTTTGCTACCGCCTTTGAAGGTGAGTTCTCCGGTGGCGGGGCTCCACTGGTCGACTTTCGCTTTAAATGCCTGGAGTTCGGCTTGGATGAATGCCGCGTAAATGACTCCGTTTTCGTCACCTGCCGTGGAGTGAATATCGCCCATGTAGCGAAATCGGGCGTCGACGAGGTAGTTATCTCCTTGGGAGTAGTTTTTGCGGAGGATGTGAAGATCGAAGGTTTGGTTCTCGTTATGGGACGAGGTGTCCATCCGGAGGATGTTCACGTGATTTTTGTTGGAGAGGAGGATGCCTTTTTTGAAGGGCTTGGTGGTATCGGCGGTGATGTACCACGCTTTTTTCTCTGCATCGTAGCCGAGTGAGCGGATGTAGAGTCGTTCGACGACGGACCAACCGTTGGCGTTGATGAACATGCCGGGGTAGAGGCCGCGGACGGTGGGAACGTAGAATCGCGCATTTTCGCCGGGTTCGACGTCTTCTTGGAGCCAGTCGTGGTAGCTGTTTGAGCCTCGGGCGATGATGTTCTCGAAGGAGAGCATCGGGTTGTAGTTCCAGTGGGGGAGGCTTTCACCGGGGGGGAGGTCGAGGACGCGGCGGAGGGTGAGGCCTGTGATGGGGGCGGTGTGGAGGGAGGGGTAACGACCGCGCGGGTCGACGATAGTGACGGAGGGGCTTTCGCGCCACGTTTTGGAGGGGGCTGGAGGCTCGGGGATTCGGATTTCGTGTTGGCCGCGATTTTTCGGGAGCCAGCCTGGGGCGGTGTCTGGCGGGATAATAAGGATGCCGCCTCCGAGTTTTTGGATCGTCTCGGATGCGAGGTCGAGAGCGGCTTGGGCGTCTTTCGGGGTCGCGGTCTTTCCGAACTCGTTCAGGTAGAAGACGCCTGATTTGTTCTCGGTGGGAGGAGCGGTCTTTGGGGATTCGTCGGCTGCGAAAACCGCGAGAGGGAGGATAAGGCTGAGCGCGATTCGGGTTGGGCGGGGAGGGAGCATAGCGGGGTGGTGAGCGGGATTTGGGCCGACCTTCACAAATGAGAAACTTGTGATGTTGCTGGCGGTATCCCGAGTTTGGGTTTCGGCTCTCTACGGCGGGGATATGAGTCGGGTGGCATGGTCAATGCGACCTCGTGAGTGTGTCTATGAGCCGTCACCAAACATCTTGTCGAAGCTGGGGGCGGCGTGGGTTTCTGAGGGCGGGAGTCTTGGGGGCGGGTGGTATTTTATTTTCGGACATTCTTCGGGCTGAATCGGTTGCGGGGATTGGGTCATCGCGGAAGGCGGTGATCAATATTCACCTTGATGGAGGTCCGCCGCAGATGGACTTAATTGACCCGAAGTCGGGTGCGCCATCGGAGATTCGTGGGGAGTTTCAGTCGATTCGGACGTCGATTCCGGGGGTTCATTTTACGGAGTTACTGCCGCGATTGGCGAAGCGTGCTGACCGGTATGTGTTTCTTCGGTCACTGGTGGGGGCGGACGGAAAGCATGATGCCTTTCAGTGTCAGTCGGGATTTAAGGAGAAGGAGTTGGCGAACATTGGTGGACGACCGGCGATGGGGTGTGTGGTGAACCGACTGATGGGGA
>JBEEPE010000011.1:0-4156 GCA_041191265.1 Verrucomicrobiota bacterium
GCAATGCCCCCCGCGGCGCCTGCGCCGGGGACGTTGGCGAAATCGGTGCCAAGTTGCTCGCGTGCGATACAACTGACGTGAGCAAGTGCGGCTTCGAGTGCGGCAACTTCTGAGGGTGACGCTCCTTTTTGCGGCGCGAACACGTGAGCGCTTCCGGTTGGTCCGAGCAGCGGATTGGTTACATCGCAGGCGGCGACGAAGGACACGTGATGGAGCGAGTGGGTGGGAGGAACGATTCGGTGGATGTGGTGAAACTCGGCTGGGATGGGTTGAATGGAAGTTCCTGACGCATCGAGGAACGACCATCCGAGGGCGGCGGCCATGCCGAGTCCGCCGTCGGTGGTGGCGCTGCCTCCGAGCCCGATGAGCACCTTGGTTGCACCACGGGCGATGGCATCACGGATTTGGATGCCCGTTCCGAAGGTGTTGGAGAGGAGCGGTCGGAGGTCTGCGGAATCGATTCGGTAGAGGCCGGCACAATCGGCCATCTCGACCACTGCGGTTTGTTGGTCCTGCGACAGGACATAGCGCGAGGGGATGGGGCGCCCGAGGGCGTCGCAGGAGGGCAGGTTCATCCATTCGCCGTGAATGGAATGTTTGAGAGCCAACGCAAATCCTTCGCCTCCGTCGGCGATAGGAACGAGGCGGACCTGTGAGTGGGGGAGAATCTCCAACCAGGCGGCCTGAATGGCTTCTGCGACCTCGAATGCCGAGAGGGAGCCCTTGAACTTATCGGGAGCGACGAGAACGACAGGCGCGATCATGGAGTTCACTCTGCGGAGGTTTTCAACCAGTCGAGGGGCCACGACATTTCGCCCTGAATGATTTGCCGGAGCTTGTCCTGCGGTACGGAAGGGTCGCAGGAATAGTCGCGCAGGATGAAGTTCCAGTAGCCTGACGCATTGGCTTTGAACTCAGACTTCCTGATGGTGCCCGTGAGGGACGCCTCGATTTTCGGATTGGTGGTGATGGGGGCTGCGAAGGTGAGAAGCAGCTTGTCCAACTGCACGGGCAATCCGCCGATGGCCGCTTTCAATGCCGCGTTCACAGACCCTGTGATGGCGGGTGCTGTGGCAGGTCCCGTGATGTCGAGAGCTCCGGAAATCTTGCCTTCTGATCCAGAAAGTTTGCTGGAGTCGTCCAGCACCACTTTCAAACCGAGTTGGGTTTGCGAAGCCCAGTTCGGTGCGCCGCCGAGTCGGAGTGAACGACGCGCGGCGTCTGAAGACCAAAGAAGTGATGCATCGGGAAGTCCGTGAAACAGAACTTCATCCACGTGAAGAAGGCCCTCTGCCTTCGGGGACGCAATCGGTCCTGAAATGGAGAGTGTGCCTGACACGGCAGCGTCGATTCCCGTGTTGCGTGCCGGATCCAGTACGGAGTCAGGAGAGGCTAGGAGTCGAAGGCTACCGAGGTTGCGGAAGGCAACGCCATCGAGTTTTGTGTTCAGGTTGAGGGTTGCTGGAGCCGTAGTCGGGAACTCTAAAGTGCCGGAGGCTGAAACGGTTCCGCGACCGAAGTCGATGTGGACCTCGGAGATTTGGGCGATGCGGCCCTTAATATCGAGAACGGCGGAGGCCGAGACATTGTGGCCATCGGTCCACGGAATCGTGTTGCCGGAGAGATGGATTCGTCCGTTGGTGGTTTGTTCGGTACCGGCGCCCGAGACCTTGAGTGTGCCGTCGACGAGGAGATTGGACGGGGCGTTCAGGCCGAAGAGAGGGGCAATCTCCTCGAGGCGGAACTTACTGAAATGGAAATCGATATCGGTGTTTCCTCCGGTGAGCAGGGACTCTTTTGGAAAAGCGGGCCACGACGCCCGGAGATCGACCGGAAAGGTGGCGTGTCCCTTGGCGAAGACGGCTTCCGGCGAGCCATAGGTCAGTTCGGTGATCCGCGTTTGATCTTTGAGAAAGGACGCCTTCGCTCTCAGGGTTTGCGTTCCGTCTGTCAGCTCAAGGTCCTGAATATTCAGGTCTTGTTTGGTGTAATCGCCGAGGATTTTTCCGGTGAGTTTGTGAGTCCATGCGCCGGCTTTTGCGAGAGGCGCGAGGTTGGACAGGTGGGTCTCGAACTTTCCCTTGTGCCCTTCGGGTCCCCCAGAGCCGATCCAATCGGTGTAGGCGCTTCCCTTGAGCGGGAAGGGCGAAAGGGGCGGGGTGAGGAGGTCGGCGTAGCGGGAGAGTTCTGCGACGTCGAGATGCAGTTCTCCGGAGTAGTCGGGGTTTGCGCCGAGGGTGAAGGATCCGCGGCCGCGGAGATAATCTCGTCCATTGAGTGCCTCGAGATAGCTGACGAGCACTTGTTTACCGTCGAGTTTGAAGGCTGCGTGGAACTGTTCGATGGGCGCTCGACGCCAGATGATGCGGGTTCCCGCGAGGATGAGGGTGCCGGACATGGTGCCTGCTTTGTTTCGGATGGCACCGTCGGCAGTGAGTTTTCCAGCGGCGTATTTGAATTCCGGCAGGAGGAGTGCGGAGAGTTGGGTGAGGTCGTCGATGCGCGCAGTGACGTTGAGGGAAAAGTCATTTTGCCAAAAACGCGCGATGCCTTCGGAGAGAGCGACTTCTCCGGTGGCAGACAGAAGGTTGTTTCCCTGTTTGAGGTTGAGTTCGGGGATTGTGAGGCGTCCGTTGACGAAGGTGCCGCCGAGGACGAGGTGGTTCCACTGGCGGGACTCCCATTGGAAGTTTTCGATTTCGACGCGGAGCGATCCGGAGGCGGAGCGCGGGTTGGCGATATCGCCGAGGAACGTGAAGTGGAAGTCGGAGAGAGTCCCGCCTGCGGCGTCGGTTAGTCCGAGAAAGGTTGCGGCGGGTGCGGCTGATATTTTGTTGCCTGAGAGGCTGATGTCGATGGCGCCGGGTTGTTTTTCGGGGGACAGAATTTTGAGGCGCAGCGATCCGTCGAATGCTTCTGCGGTGAGTTCTAGGTTGGCGCGTCCGTTGAGAAGGTTGGGAAGGTCGGTGGAGAGAGAGGTGACGTGGAGGTTGTCGGCGGGGGAGAATTTTCCGAACTGCATTTTGGTCCCTTGCAGTGCGATTTCGGCGGTGATGTTGCGAAAGGTTTTGGTCCAACCATCGACGGAGAGGGTGGCGAACTGAGCGGAGAGTGCGCCTTTTTCGAGGGGGCTGATATTGGCTTTAAGATCAACGAGGGCGAGGGTTTGGCCGGATCCTTGGATGATGAGTTGTGGCGCGTTGAGGGAGACGCGTGCGGGGGTAAAGAAGGCGAGAGCCGCGCGCAGCTCAGGTGAGGGGTTTGTTGGGGTGGGGGAGGTTGGCGGGATGGTTTGAGAGAGGGGGGAGAGGCGGATTTTTGCGGTGAGCCCTTCGGCGGCTGCGTGGTCGAGGAAGCCGTAGGATCGGCCTTGGAGGAGGGCTTTGGGGGAGAAGCGAAGGATGAGGCGGTCTGCTTCGGCGTGCACTGAACCGTTGGCGCCGTTGTGTTGGAGCCAGACGGGTTTGGAGAGTGTGACGGGGTTCCAGAGGGAGCCGGAGATGTCTTTTGCGTGAAAATCGGCGTTGAGGTTCCAAGCGACGAGATGGAGTGAGGCTCGGAGTGCGGCGCAAAAGACGCCGGGGATGGCGAGGGTGGAGGCGCTGAGGAGAACGAGGAACAGGGAGATTTTAATCTTCCTGAGGAGCGAGGGTTTGCGAGGGGTTTTCGCGGGCTGGATGGAGGCTCCCTGAACGGGTTGGGGAGTGGGTGAGGACATGAGGTTAGCGTTCCTTGACGCGTTCGATGCGGGCACCGAGCTCGTTGAGTTTTTCGTCGATGGATTCGTAGCCGCGGTCGATGTGGTACACGCGATGGACTTCGGTGGTTCCGTTGGCGACGAGTCCTGCGAGGACGAGGGCGGCGCTGGCGCGGAGGTCGCTGGCCATGACGGGTGCTGCGCTGAGTTGGTCGACGCCCGTGATATTGACGGAGGCTCCTTCGAGGGTGATTTCCGCGCCCATGCGTTTCAGTTCTGAAATGTGCATGAAGCGTTGTGGAAAAACGGTTTCTGTAATGGTGCTTGTGCCGGAACCTATGCAGAGGACGGCGCACATTTGAGCCTGCATGTCGGTGGGGTAGCCGGGGTAGGGTTCCGTGATGAGATCGACGGGGAGGGCGTGACCGTCGCTGGAGAGGGAGATTTGGTCGCGTTGAA
>JBEEPE010000012.1:0-13097 GCA_041191265.1 Verrucomicrobiota bacterium
CCGGCAACGCCGAGATTGGCATCACCAACGAAGGTGAGGCACAAGGCGCCGCCGTCCTCACCCCGCTAGAAACCTTGGTGCAAGCCATCATCTTCTCCAACGAGTTCGCCTTCGTGAACTAGGGAAACACATTCTAACGTTCCTCATTCCACCCTTCTTCGTAACTGGAGAAGGGTGTTTTTTTGAAGTGACTCCACCCGTCGCCTCATCTCTCGCTTCGCTCCAACCCCCCCTTTCAAACTCTCGGCATGCGCGGGACACCCCACACCCATCGCTCGCAGCGCATCACGTTTCGCCTAATGGCCGCCTCGCTGTGTTTCGTGCTCATCGGTTCGATCAGCCTCCTCGCATGGATCGACTACCAGTCGCGCGTGCAATCCGATCAACTCTTTCTCGAAACCGCCCGAGCCAATGCCCAGTTCATCCGAACTGGGGCTCCACTTTCAAACAAGACTGCCCAAAGCCTCAGCGAAGTTCTTCAACTGGACGTCCGATTCGAGCGCCCTTCCGAAAATCCGCTCCGAGCAAGCAGCGATTCCGACTCAGTCGTCACACCCATCCTCGGAAACCGCCAACGCGTCACCGTCCCCGTCCGCGACGGCTACCACCTCGTACTCGAACGCGATCGCCCCGCTCGCCACACGCTCACTGCCCCACGCTACCTCATCCCACTAGGGGTCTTTTGCGGACTCTCCCTTGCATTCGCCGCCATTCTCTCGCGCACCATCGTTCTACCCTTGAAAACGTTGGCCGACAGCGTCCCACTCCTCCATTCCACACCCCTTCAGCCCATCCCAGTGCAAAACCGCTTCGACGAAATCGGCGACCTCGCCCGCGCGCTCAATGATGGCCGCGTCCGCTGGCAAGAAGAACGCCGCGCACGCGAACACGCCGAACGCCTCGCCTCCCTCGGTCAAATGGCCACCGGCCTCGCTCACGAAATCAATAACCCTGTCGCAGCCATCCGCCTCCACGCCCAACTCATCGAAGAGACGGAGGCCGCCGAATCCGCAAAAACCATCATCGCCGCCACCGGACGCATCGAGTCCCTCGTAAATCAATGGCTCTTCCTCGCACGGCCCGAAGCACCGGCCCAGAGCCAATACGACATCGCCGAACTCATTCAAGAAACCCTCGCAACCACAGCCCCCGCTCTCCGACATGCAAAAATCCGCGTCGAACTCGAAATCGCACCCGCACGCGTGACAGCAGACCGCAAACGCATTCTCCAAGCGCTCGAGAACCTCGTCATCAACGCCATCCACGCCATGCCGCAAGGCGGCGTGCTTCGCATCAAAACCGCCCCCCACGACGACCATATCGCTCTCACCATCACGGATTCAGGCCCCGGCTTCACACCCTCCGCACTCACCCACGCCACCGAACTGTTCTACAGCGAAAAAGAGGGCGGAATGGGCATCGGCCTCAATGTCGTTTCAGAAATTGTCCGCGCCGCCAACGGTACCCTGCGCCTCACCAACACCAACACCGGCGCCGCCGTCATCCTCACATTCCCCGTCCAAAAATCATGATTCTCATCATCGAAGACGAAGCGTCTCTGGCGTCCGCACTCTCCCTCGCCGCACGAAAGCTCGGGTACTCTTCCGAACTTTGCGCAAGCGGACGCGAAGGCCTCACACGCCTCGCCGAAGCACGCCTTGTCCTCCTCGACATCGGCCTGCCAGACATCAGCGGCCTCGAAGTCCTCGAGCAAGCCCGCCAGCAGGCACCCGACGTTCCCATCGTCGTCATCACTGCGCACGGAACCTTGGAAAACGCGGTCACCGCGCGGCGACTCGGAGCCGTCGCCTACCTGGTGAAGCCACTGAATCTCGCGGATCTTCAACAAACGATGCGGCAAATCCTCGAAGCCCCCGCTTCCTCAGCCGCTTCCAAACGCCATCCTGCCCCACGCCCCGACTTGCTCGGCTCCACTCCAGCCATGCAACGGGTCTTTCTCGAAATCGCGCACGCAACCACCACCGACGCACCCGTTCTGCTTTCAGGACCCACCGGCACCGGAAAATCCGTTTCAGCGCGCGCCATCCACCAACACTCTTCTCGCAAAGACGCCCCTTTCGTTGCCCTCCACTGCGCAGCACTCCCAGAACATCTGTTGGAAAGTGAACTATTTGGCCACGAACGCGGAGCATTCACCGGAGCAACCTCCGACCGTCTAGGCCATATCGAGCGAGCCGCCGGAGGCACCCTCTTCCTCGACGAAATCGGAGACATCTCGCCCAGCGTCCAAACCAAACTCCTGCGCTTCGTGGAAGAACGAGCATTCACCCGGGTGGGCGGACGGTCCGATATCCGCGTGGAGCTCCGCCTCATCACCGCCACCAACCGAAACCTTCGCGAGGAAGTAAAAAATGGCCGTTTCCGCGAGGACCTCTACTACCGCTTGCGAGTGCTTGAAATCAATCTTCCCCCCTTGAAAGAACGAGCTGCGGATATCCCGAGCCTCGCAGAAAACTTCCTCGCCAACGCGAAGCGCTCCTTACGCCTCTCCAATGACGCCATCAACGCCCTCACGCAACACGACTGGCCGGGCAATCTTCGCGAACTCCGCAACGCCATCGAACACGCCGTGGCCGTCTGCACCGGCACCATGGTTCAACGCAATCATCTTCCCGCAGACATCTCCGCGTCACACCCCGCGCCCTCCGCCAGCGAACTCACCGGCGCCCTCGCCATCTGGCTCGATTCGCAACTCGCACAAAAACGCACCTACCGCGAAATACACGACGATATCGAATCCCTGACCCTCCAACATTTGCTACACCGCTTCGATGGTCGCCCCACCGTGCTTGCCCGCGAAACCGGGATGAATCGCGTGACGCTCCGCGCCAAGCTCGAGCGCAACAAAACCGCGAACGGACACTCAGGTTGACCTCCGGCCACCGAGTAGGTAGCGCTCTTCTATGTTTTCTGAATCCGTCACCACGCACCGCCCCAATCCCCTGACTGGAGGACGAGAAGCGTTCATCGTCGCGACGATGGATAGGCACGGCGCGCCGCTTCGGAACGTCTGCTGGAAAGACACCGGCTTCATCGGTGTCGACCCCATCCCCATCTCGGACGTCGAAACGTTTTATAAAAAGGAGTATCGCCAAGAGTATAAGGGTGCCGTTTCGCCTCGCGGACGCCATGTGCTTCGTGCCGCACGAGTTGCACTCGACCGATTCGGTCGAATCCGCGAACTTTTTCCTGCCGTTGCCGACAAAAAACTCACAACACTCGATGCAGGTGCAAGCAGTGGGGAGTTTGTGTTTCTGATGAAAAAGCTCGGACACAAGGCTTCCGGCGTGGAAGCGCATGAAGGCTATGCAGCTCATTCCAAGCAGGTTTTGGGACTAGATGTAACGAGCGGAGTTTTTTCAGAGTTCAAGGTAGAGGGTAAGCGCTTCGACCTCATCACCATGTTCCATGTGTTGGAACACCTTGAGTTTCCCGTGAAAGAAGTTGCGCGCTTGGCCACCTGCCTTTCAGACGACGGTGTCTTTGTGATCGAAGTGCCAAACATTCTCTACCGAGGAATGCGATTCCCCCACAAGTGGCACCGAGGCCACCTGAGTGGATTCTCAGCGAGAACGCTCGAAGCGACAGCGCTGCGTGCAGGACTCCATCCCTTAATGTGCAGTGAAACCGGAGACGGTGGGAACCTGTTCGGCATCTTCCGGAAAGGAGAAACCCTCTCCGAAGAAGCCATCATTCAACGCTTTGGCGGGGCGGACCACGAACTCGCGCGCCTCGCGGCAAACTCAGACGCCGACTACTTCGGCCAATCGTCCACTTGGTTGAAGTTAGGGCCGAAACTCGTGAAGCAAATCGAGGAACGAAGAACAGCCAGCCACTTCAAAAGTCCCGCGGACATTCTCGAGGCCGTTTACTCCGCCCGCGCATAACTCACCCACGCTAAGCCCCATCTCCAATCGGTCGGACCCGTCACTCACGACAAGACCACCTTGCGCGATTCGATGGCGAGGACGCCCATGATGGCAGCCACCGCAAGAATATCGTCCTCCGTAGCACCGCGCGAAAGATCCGCGCACGGACGAGCCAATCCGAGCAGCAACTGCCCATACGCCTCAGCACCAGAGAGATGCTGAACCAACTTTGAAGAAATGTTCGCGCTCGCCAAATCGGGAAACACCAAAATATTGGCCCGACCTGCCACCAGACTCTGCGGCGCTTTCTTCATCCCCAACTCCGGAAGAATCGCGGTATCCGCCTGCATTTCCCCGTCGATCTCCATCTCAAGGTTTCGCTGAACCGCCTTTTGACGCGCAAGCGCAGTTGCCGCTGCCATCTTGGCCGGCTGTGGAAGCCGCCCCCCGCTGTGCGTGGTGAACGAAAGCATCGCGACACGCGGCTTCAACCCCGTCAGCGTTTTACACAACACGCCCGTTTCAACCGCAATATCTGCAAGCTGCTCAATCGTCGGGTCGGGAATCACCGCACAGTCCGCAAGAAACATCAGCCCACGCTCCCCGTACCGCTTGTTCGACAAGTCCATCGCGGTGCAGGAGGACACGCTTCGGACGTGAGGCAGCGGGCTCACCAACTGCAAAAGCGGTCTCAAGGTACTCGACGCTTCTTCGCCAGCACCCGCCACGATCCCATCCGCATGCCCGTACTGAACCATCATGGCGCCAAAATAGTTCGGCTTTTTCATGGTTTCTTCAGCCTCCGTTTTCCCGAGATCTCGGTAGCGTTTGAGACGATTCAATCGCTCCACAAAAATGGGTAAATCAGACGCTTTCGGCGGATTGATAATCCCCATGAACTGCGTGCTCACCCCTAATTCCGTTGCCGCAGCCTCAATTTCCAGTCGCGGCCCAAGCAGAATCGGGGTGCCCAACCCCAATTTAACAAAACGGCCTGCAGCCCGAATGACCCGAGGCTCAGTGCCTTCCGGAAAAACAATGCGCTTCGGATTTTTTCTCAACCGCTCAAAAACGTTCCCGAGAAATCTCATGGTCGCATTCTCCGAATAACAACCCTCGAAAGAAGCAAAAACCTCGTCGCCAGCACCTCACCGCCCCTCACCGCCCCTCACCGCCCCTCACCGCCCCTCAACGCCCCTCACCTTGCCGCACCCAAGCCAACAAGAACCAACCCGAACCCAACCCGACCCAAGGAAAATGGTGGAGCCCAGGGGATTCGAACCCATAAATCTTTCAGAGTAAAGCGGTGCACATTCAGCCCTAGATGCCAATATATATGAACTTTGTGCAGCCATTGGACCGAAATCCGCCTGTCACTCCGATGCCACCAGTCCCCAGAGTTCATTGACCTCATTTAACAAGCAGACCTGCCCCTGAACGATCCGCTTGCTTGAATACTGACGGCTTGTGTGACACCCTCCACTCCGTGAACGCTCATCTTGGACCTATCTTTCAGCTCAGCAGGGCGGAGAAGCTCCAACTCGTAGAGGAACTATGGGATAGCATTGCGGAAGAGGAGTCCCAGCAGCCCTCACACCCATTAGCCCAGTGGAAAATTGATGAGTTAATCCGCAGAAAAGAGGCTTTTGAAAAAGACCCAACAAAAGCCCGCACTTGGGAGCAGGTAAAGGCGAGAATCACGGGGCAAAATGCTTGATTTTATCATCTTAGACGATGCTGAAGATGATTTACTCAATGCCTACAATTGGTACCAGGCCAAAGAACACGGACTTGGGGATCGGTTTTTAAGCTCTGTCCACGATGGGCTGACTCTAATACGGCAACATCCAGAGATTTTTCCAGTCTGCGTTGCTGGTTGCCGTAAAGCGTTAATCTCTAAATTTCCTTTCGAGATCATTTACGAGAGAGCAGGTAACCGGATTGTAGTCTACTCCGTATTCAACTGCTCGCAGGACCCGCTGAAGTGGAAAGCCCGCATCTCGAGAGGGCAATAGAGGACTCCGTCTAAGAGTCGCGCGGACTTCCTTTGCTTTCGTGCGATGACCGTCAGTGTGTTTCAACGGTGGATGCCTTAAGGTGCACGTTAACTTTCTGGACAGTTGAATTTCCCTTTCCTGAAATTTTGCCAGTGTTGCGATTGAGTGCTTCTCCTCCAATAGGCGCACAATGTTCCTATGCTTCTAAAGGAACTCGGCATTCGGATCATTGTACCCTCTGGGCGACCAATTTTGACCCCTTTCCTTTTCGCTTCCTCCAGCCCAGACACGATTCTCTCCCTTAATGTCTCGGTCTCTGCCAGTGCCATTTCTGATAGTAGAGCCAGCATGATTCCAGTCGCTGGGTTTCTTTTCCCAGACGGCAAGAGTGTTTCAATGCGTTGTTGATGCCAGTACAGAGACACTCCCATCTCCAGTAAGTTTTCGACAAACTTGTGGGTGACAGTGTTCCGTCGCCCGATACGGGAAACTTCGTGAATTAGCACTTCTTGATCACTCCCACCCGTGCCAGTTCCTCAACTCGCTGTAATCCTGTTCTTTCATCAGCGGAAACACGCCCCGACACAGTCTCCTCACAAATCTCCACCACTTCGTAACCGCAACAAGCCGACACACCTTCCCGCATGGTGCGGCACTCTGAGTTTTCGCTAGCCCTGTACGAAAACGTTCTTCTACCGATACTAGTTCACCAAGTGACGGAACACAGTACACAAGGTGTCACTCTGATTTTGATTTCGCCTCTGATCGTTCTCAGAAGCTGTTTTCCCAATGTACTTTGGGGTGGGTTTGGGAGGAAAAGGAAGTGGAGCCTAGGGGATTCGAACCCCTGACCTCCTCAATGCCATTGAGGCGCTCTACCAACTGAGCTAAGACCCCGAAATCGGAGGCAGAGCGTCGCAAAGCCCCCCCCCCGAAGCAACCCCTTTTTTCAAGCCTCTCTCAATACCAACGTCAGCGCACCGGCAACTCTCCGCGTGCCCCAATCTCGCCCCGAATCAACCGCCCAGCCTGCCCGCTCAGCCACAAATAGTGGTCCGATGGAACGTCGGATACATCCACAAACGGACTCTCCCCCACCGGTCGCTCCACCGCGCATTTCATGACCGCTGTCCCTTCGTCAACCTCATCAAACATCGCCACATACAAACTCCGCGCCCCCACCCGAGCCGCCTCCACCGCCTGTTTCCAAAAAAAGCGACCGCCCTGTCTCGGAATCACGTCCACCGGAGAATCAACACCTCTCTCTCGCGACAAATTATGCCAGCTAAACCCGGGAAAAATCACCGGCAGATAAAACTTCCCCTCCCTCTGACACCACTCCAAATCCTTACGCCAAACGTGCTCCGCAACGCTCTCCACATCCACCATTCGCGCCATCCGCCCCACCGTCCACGGACTAATCACATCAGCCTGCCGCAAAATATCGTGAACCGCCTTGCCCGGACGCGCATCCCCCGTCCCCTCACGCCAGTGCGTCGGCACTCCAAGCATCACCGACGCACCACTCCTGCGCATGGACGCAACGAGCGCGCCCCATTCACCCATCGCCTCAGGCTGATCCGCGAACCCCGGACCGTACAGCGCCACCAACGGCTTCCCACCATGACGCTGCGTACACGCATTCGCTTCCCAACCGCTCGCCCGAACTCTTGCCCAATCCTCCTCAATCGCGGTGAAGCGCTCCTTCGGCAAGTTGGTTAAATCATACATCACGGTCAATGCTCGCCCCTCCGCCACCGCAGATTCCACGCAGTTCCTCAACACACGATCCGCAACCAAACGATCCCGTTCTGAAACAATCACCGTCCCAAACCGCTGCACAAACGCGCCAGAAATACCGTACTCCCGCATCCAACGAAAATGCCGGCGCACCGTGTCCGGATGAACACTGCTGAAAAGCTCGGCAACCCTGCCATCTGAAAAACGAAACGGGGTCGAAAACCGCTCTGACGCCCAAAAACCCGTCAAATCCGGCCACACATCGAACGTGCAACGCCCAGGACGAAATCGTCCCCCCTGCCCAAAATGAACCCACCCCAACCCCGCCCCATCCCCTTCCGCCCGAAACCAACCCTGATAGCCGCAAACAACCTGCCCCTCGAGCGTCGAAACGTCTCCCGCCCAAAGACAGCAACCCGACACGAACCCCAACCAAACAAACCATAAGAGAAACCATCTCGTCTTCATGTCATCCCATCACAGAAACTCGCAATCGCCCCTCTAAGCCCGTCAACCCTGCCCCAAGCATCAAACCGAACGCCATTCCTCAGAGCAAGTGCCCCATTTTCAAACGCTTCGTCTCCAAGTATTTCTGATTGTGAGGGTTCGGAGGCAGCATAATCGGAACCCGCTCAACAATTTCTAACCCGTAGCCCTCCAACCCAATCACCTTCCTCGGATTGTTCGTGAGAAACCGCATCTTCCGCACACCCAAATCCACTAGAATCTGCGCGCCCACCCCGTAGTCCCTAAGTTCCGCAGGAAAACCCAAACTCAAGTTCGCCTCCACCGTGTCCAAACCCTGCTCCTGCAACTTGTAAGCATGAATCTTCGCCGGCAACCCAATCCCGCGCCCCTCCTGCTGACGCATATACAACACAACACCCGCCCCCTCCGCCTGAATCCGCTCCATCGCCGTCCGCAACTGGCCCCCGCAATCACAACGCGCCGAGCCAAAAACGTCCCCCGTCAAACACTCGCTATGCACACGCACCAACACCGGCGCCCCACTCCCCACGTCCCCCTTTACCAACGCCACGTGATGCGCCCCATCCACCAAGCTCCGGTAAAGGTGTAACTCAAACTCCCCCGCATCCGTCGGCATCTGCACCCGCTCCTCCAACTCCACCAACTTTTCACTCCGCCGCCGGTACTCAATCAACGACGCAATGCTGCACAACTTTAACCCGTGCTGACGCCGAAACGCCTGCAACTCTGGCAACCGCGCCATCGTGCCGTCCGCATTCAAAATCTCACACAAAACCCCTGCCGGCTCCAACCCCGCAAGCCTCGCCAAATCAAGACTCGCCTCCGTGTGGCCCGCACGCCGCAACACTCCCCCCTCCTTGGCCCGCAACGGAAACACATGCCCCGGTTGAACCAAATCCTCCGGCCGCGCCCCCGGATCCGCTAAAATCGAAATCGTCCGCGAACGGTCCGCCGCAGAAATCCCCGTCGACACCCCCGTCCGCGCGTCCACCGATACGGTAAAATCCGTCCGGTGACTCTCCCGATTCTGAGCCACCATCCGCTGAAGCCCTAACGCATCCGCACGGCCGTCCATCACCGAAACGCAAATCAAACCGCGCCCATGGGTCGCCATGAAATTCACCGCCTCCGGCGTAATTCGTCCCGCCGCCATCACAAGATCCCCCTCGTTCTCACGATCCGCATCGTCCGTCACCACCACCATTTTCCCAGCCCTCACATCCGCAATCACCGCCTCCACCGAATCAAACTCCAACGCTTCTGGCTCGCTCATCAGTTGTCCTTTCAAAATCGCCATCCCACCTCAAGCAACCGTATCCCCCAACGGCGCAATCAACCCGCGCAACGTTACACACAAATCCTCCATCGCCCCCCGGTACACCCCAGAAACCGCAGCCGCAACCGGAACCGCCTCCAACTGCCCACGAGCGTCGTCCAACATCGCGCACCCCCGCTCCACCGCGTACCGCACCGCCCCAGCCTCAATCGCCTGCCCAACCAACGCCCGAACCCCCTGCTCGTCCCCCGACAAAATCTGAGCCGTCATCCGCGCTTTCTCCGTCAAAGAGGCCGTCCCCAACAAATGCAAAATCGGCAAGGTCAACTTCCCACGACGCAAATCGGACCCCAACGTCTTGCCAATTCGCTGCTCATCCCCCGCCAAATCAATGCAATCATCGTAAACCTGATACGCCGTACCAATCTGCATCCCAAACACATTCATCGCCGCGCAAACGTCCGAAGACGCCCCGTTCAACGCCGCCCCCAACTCCGCCGCTATCGCAAACAAGGCACCCGTCTTCATCCCAATGATCCGGTAGTAATCCGGAACCGATAACGCAAAATCAAACCGCCGCTGCGTCTGCACAATCTCTCCCGTACACACCTCGCTCGCCGCCTGCGCAATCCGTCGGCAAATCCGAATATCGTCAAAACTCGCAGCCAGCCGTAGCGAGTGCGCAAAAAGACAATCCCCCAAGAGAACCGCCACAGAGTTGCCCCAACGCGCATTCGGCGTCGGTTGCCCCCTCCGCACATCCGCATGGTCCAAAATGTCGTCGTGCACCAGCGTCGCCGCATGAATCAACTCCACCGTCACCGCCAATCGCCGATGCTCCGGCGTCACACCACCCGTCAATCCCCCAGCCAATACCGCCATCGCCGGACGAAGACGCTTCCCGCTGCTCTCAATCGCATACGCAACATGCTCCTCCAACGCCGGATCAAACTGCGCCGCCTGAGCGCGAATCTCCGCCTCGACCTGCTCCAAATCCGCTCGCACAGGCGCTAAAATCCGTCGCAAATCACCGGCAGACCCGTGATCCCCGGACCACGCGCCCGAAGACACCTCACCCGCAGGTTTAACCGATCCTTCATCTGCGGGGTTTGGAGAAAGAACTTCAGCGTTCACACACTGAACCTTAGAAGCTCGACCCCGAGAGTCAACGGGCCGCAACCCACCCCCAGAGCAACCGCTGCCCCTCACCGAATCTTTTGATCCGGCAACTCCTTTTTAACCCCCTCATCCAACGGCATCTTATCTCTCTCCAGCGTCAAGCCGCCCTCCACCATTCTTCGCGCTAACTCACTCCGCAATGACATCACCGTTTCTCGATGCGCCTCCACCGCCGCAAGATTACGCGTCTCCTCAGGGTCCGCCGCCAAGTCGTACAACTCTTCCGGATGCCGATCCGGCCCGCCATCCCCATGCGGATACCGAATAAACTTCCAACGGTCCGTCCGTAACGCCCTCACATTCGGCGTGTAAGGGAACTGCTTCTCGTAGTTGTACTCGTAAAACCACGAAGTCCTCCACGCCGGATCCCCCTCCCTCACCATCCGCACCCACGAACGCCCCTGAACCCCATCCATCGACGACGCCCCACACAACTCCAACACGCTCGGCGCCACATCCAACGTCAGCACCTGCTGCGAAACAACCCTCCCCGACGCCAACCCCGGATACCGAACCAACAACGGTATACGAATCGACGGTTCATGCGCCGTCCGCTTATCAACCATCCCGTGCTCTCCCTCAAGCAAGCCATTGTCCCCCATAAAGATGATAACCGTATTGTCCAACTGACCCGACTCCTTCAAATACGCCACCAACCGCCCAACACTGTCGTCAACACTCAGAATCGTGCCCCAATACCCGTGCACCATATTCTCAAAATCCTTCACCGCCTCCGGCCGATCATCCGGGAACTTTTTCCGCCAATCAAAAAGCGGTCCATAAATCCCGTGCCAAGTATAAAGCCGATCCCTAATCCACGCCGGCTTGTCCGCTAACCGAAACGCCGTCGCAGGATACGGAACACGGACTCCGTCAAACGCATGCGCATACTTCTCCTCTGGCGTGTAAAAACTATGCGGAGCCTTGTGCCCCAAACACATCGCCCACGGACGCCCCCCATGGTCCCGCTTCATCCAATCCAACGCCATATCCGTCACCGTCGTCGTATAATACCCCGGAACCACCTTCGCCTCCGCCCCATTCACGCTCCACGGCGTATCGAAGTACTTGCCTTGACCCTTGTGCGTCACGAAATCGTCAAACCCAGCACGCGGCTTGTCATTCTCCTCACCCATGTGCCACTTGCCCATGTACGCCGTGTGGTACCCACTCTCGCGCAACCGCCCCGGCCAATGCGGCAACCGCGCCGGTAACTCGGTAAAGTTGTCGCGAACCCCGTGCGCATGGGCGTACCGCCCCGTCAAAATCGAAGCCCGACTCGGCGAACAGAGCGAGGTCGTGCAAAACGTGTTCGCAAACCGAACCCCCTCCGCCGCCAACCGGTCAATGTGCGGTGTTTTTAACGCAGAATGCCCAGCACACCCCATCGCGTTCCACCGCAAATCATCGCACAAAATGAACAACACATTCGGACGCCCCTTCACCTCCGCTGCACCCGCCACGGACGACAACAATGCCCACGCCAAAAGGCCCGCCGCGCCCCAAAGCACCCGAGCTCTATCGAGAAAAACGAATCTACCCATGCCTCGCCAAGTAGCGAGTTCCGGACCCTTCACACCAACCCAGCGTTCCGGCGCAACTCCGACTTCACATCGCGGCAATATCCCTCCAAATCCGGCGCCAAAAGAATCCCAGAAACAATCACGACCCGCCGCGCACCCGCACCCAAGACCGCCTCAAGATTCTCCCGCTTCACTCCCCCAATGCAAAAAATCGGCACCGACACCCGACGATGCACTTCCTCAATCTCCTCCAACCCAATGGCCGGACGCCCCGCCTTCGTGGGAGTCGGATACAACGGACCAAACCCGATATAATCCGCGCCCTCAGCCTGCGCCGCCTCGGCCTGCACCAACGCATGCGTCGACTTCCCAATTAACACCGGCGGCACCTCCCCCGCTAAAGCTCGACCGGCCCGCCAGCGCGCATCCGCAACCGCATGATCCTCCTGTCCCACATGCGCGCCATCCGCACCCACCGACGGCACCAACTGCGGGAAGTCATTCAGAATGAGCGGCACCCCCGTTCCCGATAAAACCTCTGCCACTGTCCCCGCCAACCCCTCCACATCCTCCTCCTCCCATCCTTTCGCACGCACCTGCACCACATCCACCCCTCCCGCAACCATCCGCTCCACAATCAACGCCGCATCCGCAGGGTTTGCATACCCCGTGTCAAAAATCCCATACAACAACGCGTGAGAAAGTCGGTCCGACAGACCCGCTAACCTAACACCCCAACTTCCGACGAAAAGTGGACAGTGCAACTCTCGAATCTGGAGGCGTGCTTTGGCAAAAATCTCCCTGCATTATTCCCTGTGAGCTAGGCGACTAACTCGCTTATCATCAGTATCTATGGCTATCCCCACTTACGACCGATTCATTGAGCCAATCCTGAGATTTTTGGCGGCCAACTCCGGTGGATCGCTAGCCAGACACGTTCACGAGTCCGTCGCGAAATCGTTGAACCTGACGGAGGCAGATAAGCAAGAGACTTTGCCGAGTG
>JBEEPE010000013.1:0-17118 GCA_041191265.1 Verrucomicrobiota bacterium
CATACATGGGAGCGGTTCTCAAAAGCATGGGATGCCACCCAGTTCTCATTAACTCCGTCGAGGATCACATCCACCTTCTCTTTGAACTCGCGCGCACCGAGGCCCTCAGCAACGTCACAGAAAAAGTCAAAAACACATCCTCAAAGTGGATCAAAACCCAATCAGCCCAACTTTCCACCTTTGCTTGGCAACCGGGATACGGCGCCTTCGCCGTTTCGTGGTCCAACGTCAAAAGGGTCCGAAAATACATCGCCCATCAGGAAACCCACCATCGCACCAAAAGCTTCCAAGCGGAACATCGCGCGTTGTTAATGCGGCACCAGATTCCCTTTGACGAAAAACACCTCTGAAACCGCTCACGTCGTTCGTGCCCAGCGCTATCCTCCTGATTCTGGCGACCCCAGCAGCGAATCAAATCACTCCCCCAACGCATCCACACGCACCTCGCTTAAATCAAACGATTGCCCCTTGAACCCGCCCCCAGGCATCACCACCACCTTGCCGGCATTGCGAAGCGTCTCGCGCCACCCAAACCCCTGCTCGCTCCGCACCCAACCCGCCGCGCGCGCTTCCGCATCCGTCCACCCAAACCGCGCGACCACACCCGCCTCGTTCCAGCCAGACCCCGTGCGCTCTGACGTCTCTCGCCACCATTGCGCAACGTCCTTCGCAAAAACCTCAAACCGTATCGGCACCCCGGGCTGAGGCGTTCGAACACGAGCCGAAATCCGCACGCCCAGCCCGCCAAAATGCCGTGGCCAATCTCCCAAGACCACCGGCCCAAATGCAAACGGCTGCAGCCCCGCCTTACGACTCACCCGAACCCCCACGCCGTCATCCAAGCCTTCAAGCACATCAGCGCCCTTCCACCTCTCCACCAGATGATTCCGCTCCAAACGCTCTGAAGCGGTCCGCACCGCGCGCACCTCCTCCACCGGCCCCTCACTCACCGGCTTCTCACGGCGATCCACCAACTCCACGCCATGGATTCCGTACACACACGCGCCCGCCCCAACACGCACCCGAAGCCTGATGCGACCCTCACCCGCGCTCTCCTCGCTCCACCGCACCTCGCCCTCGCCCGTCACGCGAATCGGGCCCACTCGATGCAATGCGCTCGTCACCAACTCCCCCCCAGCAGCGCCCGCTCGCAACCCCGCAAACCCGTCCTCAGGCAACGTCGCCCGACACAACGCACCCGAACGCTTCCAACCCGTATGAACCGTCGGACTCCCCCCGTAGTACAACACCAATCGCCCCCCATCCATGACCGCTGGTCCCGCCTGCGCGTAAATACACCCGCCGTCGTACGCGTCCGCAGGCCCATTCGCCAACAGAGGTTTTCCAGCCGCAACTCGCTCCCAATGAACGGAATCTGAACTCCAAGCCAACTCGCAGTCCACCCGGCGGCCCGTACCCACATGGTACATCATCAGATACCCGAGATACCCATTCGCATACGGAAAAACTGTCAGCGCATACGTTTGCGAACTTCTCCCTTCCTCCAAGCCACTCCGCAACACCACGCCACCCGCCCGCCAGTTCACAAAATCATCGCTCTCCAGTCGGCTCACTAACCGCTCACCCAAATACATCTTCGTAAACCACACAAACTTACCCGTCCACGGGTCGCGGAACGCGTTATTGTGCGTGTCACCCTGCGTCGACTTGAACCCCTTCGGCTCAATGACCTCACCCCAGTTCACCCCGTCCGCACTAAACCGCGCCCGCGGCTTCCCGAGGCCAACATCAAAAACCATCTTGTACCGACGCGACGGATCCGTCTCTCCCCCATCCCGAAACACCCCCACGTTCGGACAGTCCCGAGCAACAATGTTGTTCTCCGCGCTTCCCCCAAACCGGTGCAATCCCGCGGCGGGCCGTTCCCATCGCAACCCGTCCCTCGACACCGCGTGAAGCAAATACCACCCCACATTGTGAACCGTGGACGGACCGTCCATCTTCGCAATCGCTTCCGCATCCGCTAGTACGTCCTTGTACCACATCCGCCAGCGCTTCTGCTCCGGGTCCCACGTGACGTTCGGATAGTAGTTATTCGTCGCATTTTCCCACGGTTGGTCACTCAGCAGCAGCGGGTTCCGATCATCCCGAATCGGCGCGCCTACGAACCTCTCCAGTCCGCTCTGGCTCTCAATGACGCGGCGATCGATCACGAGCAGATGATCCTGTCGCGGCTCATGCAAAACGGGCTCCGCCCTCCCCAGCGTTGCCCAAACCAATCCCGTCACAGACAGCCAAACCATTCTCATACACCTCCTCAACGCAACCCCCTTGCCACTGCTGGACACAACCCGCCGCAATGTGACCGACCATCAGACCACCCAGTACGGATTTCCCCTCGAATCTCCATCCGCCAAGTTCCGATTTCTTCCGCCCCCGCACGCCTCTACCATCCACGCCGTGTCGCTTCCGTGGTTCACCCGTCAGTTCCCGCTTTACGTCGCCCCCATGGCTGGGGTGACCGATTCCCTTTTTCGGGGCTACTGCAAAGAGTTTGGTGCCGATGTTGTTGTCACGGAGTTTGTTTCGGCAGAAGGCATCTTTCGACGAAACGAACGCACGCTTGAATACCTCGAGTTTCATCAGGCCGAACGCCCCGTCGGTATCCAACTGTTCGGCGCTGACCCCGAACACCTCGGCGAAGCCGCGCGCATGGCCATCGATTGGAAACAACCCGATTTCATCGATATCAACTTCGGCTGTCCGGTGAACAAAGTCGTCTCAAAGAACGGAGGATCCTCCCTTCTTCGCGATTGCCCGCTCCTCGAAGCCGTCGCCAAAGGCGTGGTCAAAGGCGCTGGCAGCGTCCCCGTCACCGCCAAAATCCGCATCGGGTGGGACGAAAAAACCGTCAACGCCACCACCACTGCACGAATCCTTGAACAATCTGGTATTCAGGCTATTGCCGTCCATGGACGAACCAAGTCACAGGGGTATTCGGGCAGTGCAGACTGGCAGGTCATCGCTGAAGTCGCGCGCTCCGTTTCGGTTCCAGTGATCGGAAATGGCGACCTTTCCACCGGCGCAGATGTCGTCCGCCGAAAAAACGAATCCGGCGTTGCGGGAGCCATGATCGGCCGCGCGGCGATGTGCGCTCCATGGGTTTTCCGAGAAATGAGAGCGGCCCTTCTCGACCAAGAGGCGCCTTCTTTCCCCCTCGAGGCCAAGTGGAACCATATCGTGCGACATTGCCGCGACGCCGTTGCCCGCTCGGGTTCAGAGCTTCACGTGATGCACAGTATGCGTTCGCGGCTGATGGCCTACTCCCGAGGGATGGACCGAGCCAAGTGGCTGCGGTCGCGCTTTTCTCACATCGAATCGCTGATGGGACTTGAGGACGTCGCCCAAGAACACCTCGCGATGCCACGCGAATCGCTGGAGGCAGCCGACGAATCAGTCGGTGCGGAGGCCTGAGGGCATCGAAGACGCCGGAATCGCCGCCACAAAATCCGCCGGCAGCGGTGCCGTGAAGCGCATCGCTTCCCCAGTAACCGGGTGCCGAAATCCAATCCGCCACGCGTGCAGCATCTGCCTCGGCAGATCCATCGGCTTGCCGTAAACGGAGTCACCTGCCAACGCGAGTCCGATGTGCTTCAAGTGCACTCGAATCTGATGCGTCCGCCCAGTATGCAACCTGCATTCCATGAGGCTCATCTCCGTGCCTGGCCGTTTCCACGACGCGAGGCATTTCCAGTCGGTGTGAGCGTCTTTACCTTTTCCCGCCTCCACCACCGTCATTCGCTGGCGATGAAGATGATGCCGCGCAATCGGAGCGCGAACGCTCCCAGAAAGCATGCGAGGCCTCCCCGCCACAATCGCCAAATACGTCTTCTCCAGCGTGCGTGACTGAAACTGCTCCGCCAGCCCGTGATGCGCCCCATCACTCTTCGCGATAATCATGCACCCCGAGGTGTCCTTATCCAGCCGATGAACAATCCCAGGACGCTCCTCGCCCCCAATCCCCGACAAATCATCGCAATGATGGAGGAGCGCGTTCACCAAAGTTCCGTCCGGATTCCCCACCGCTGGGTGAACGACCATCCCCGCCGGTTTATCAACCACAATGAGATGCTCGTCCTCGAAGAGAACCGACAGCGGAATATCTTCCGCACGCGTCTCAACCGCCTTTGGAGCAGGTTCATGACAAACAATGCGTTCCGTGCCCCGAAGAATCACCCCAGGCTTGGTGGGCGGCATACCGTCCAACAAGATGTGCCCATCCTTACAGAGCGCCTGAATCCGCGAACGCGAGAGGTGGGAGAGCTTCTCGGTCAAAAAATGGTCCAACCGAACCCCCCGTTCTTCCACCCCTGCATTAAACTCACTCGTTGTTTCGCTCATGATATTTTTTTGGGTCTCCCCCGCTTCCCCGCCGCATCGAGACCTGCCTGCCGCACCTTTGCGTAAAGCGTTGCCCTGCTGATGCCTAACATTTTGGCTGCTGTTGATTTATTGCCTCCGGAACTTTCCAGCGCGGCCTTCAACGCCATCGACTCCGCCTTGAACAACATCCCTCCCGTCTCGCCACCACTCGCCTGACGCATCTGAACGGCTTGCCGAATCCCCAATGGCAGATCGCTTCGCGTGATCCGACCGGACGCAATCACCGCCGCATGCTCGATCGCGTTCTGCAACTCACGCACGTTACCCGGCCAAAGGTGCTGACAAAGCGTCTCCAGCGCGTCCTGATCAATCCCCGAAACCCGATTGGCACCGCGCCCGCCAAATCGCTGGATGAAGTGCGAAACCAGAGCCGGAATATCGTCCCCACGGTCTCTCAACGGTGGAACCTCAATCTGGAAGGTGTTCACCCGATAATACAAATCTTCGCGCAACCTGCCCTCCGAAAGCGCTTTCTCCACCGAGCGATTCGTCGCACAAATCAACCGAAAATCGGTCTGTTGCAGTTTGGCTGATCCAATCGGACGGAACTCGCGCTCTTGGAGCACACGAAGAAGTCGCGTCTGTGAATCCGGCGGTAGCTCAGTGATTTCGTCCAAGAAAAGTGTCCCGCCATTCGCTTGCTGAAAAACCCCGTCGTAATGGCTAGTCGCTCCAGTGAAAGCGCCCCTCACATACCCGAACAGTTCTGCTTCGAGCATGTTCGGAGCAATGGCCCCACAGTTAATTCGAATAAACGCCCGTTCAGAACGGAGACTCTCCGCGTGCAGACGCGACGCGATGATCTCCTTCCCAGTTCCGCTCTCGCCGCACAACAACACGCTCGCATCCGACGGTGCCACCCGCTTCACCAGTGCGTCGATAGCGCACATAGCCGCGCTTTTGAAAACCGGCCTCAGCTTAGCATTGGCCATTTCTAGCTGCCGCTCCAAGGCAGACTGTCTCTCACGCAACACCTGAGCCTCGTTCGCGAGGCGCACCTGCTCCAGGGCCCGTTGGATGAGACTCAGCAACTCCGGACCCGCATACGGCTTCGCAATGAAGTGAAACGCCCCCGCCTTAATGCACTCAATTGCCGTCGCCAACGAGTCCTGCGCCGTCACCACAATCACTTGCACCCTCGGATGGGTCTCGCGAATCCGTGAAAGCAACGTCAGCCCGTCCGTATCAGGCAAGCCAAGATCCAAGAGCACCAACTCCGGCGACTGAACAGAAATCAGCTCCAAAGCCGAAGCGCCAGTATCGGCCATCGCACACTGAAAACCCCTCGTCTGAAGCAACATCTGCAAGGCGCGCGCCATCGCCGCCTCATCTTCCACAATCAAAACACGGGCTCTTTTTTCCTCGCTCATACCGTCAAAGGAAGTTTCAACACCGCCGTAAACCACGGAACCCCCTCGCCAACCGCATCCACCGACACCGAAAGCTCCGCGCCAATCGACTCCGCACGCAACGCAGCCGCAGAAAGTCCAAACCCGTAATGGTGTTTCGTCGAAGAAAGGGCCGGCCCCTGCAGGTGAATAAAATCAAGGTACGCCACGTCATTGACCGCTGCGCGCTCAACAATCGGCTGCCGCACTTCGACGAATACAGCGTCTGCTGACGCCAACAGCGCCACTTGAATCGAGGGACTCTTTGCCGCCCCACCCGCACAGCGGAGTGCATTCGCGAGTAACTCGTCTAAAATCCCCGCCAGCAACAGCGGGTCAGAACGCAGCACCGCTCTCGAGGCGTCCTCCAACCGCCATGTCACAAACGGCGACGCAGCATGCATCTCCACATGCTTTCGAATGCCGTCCATCCACCCCGCAACCCCCATCTGCACCATTTGCGGCGACGGGAACTCCAAACACGCGACCGCGCGCAACGCCGCGAGGCGCCGGCCGCACGCCGCCACCGTCGAAGAAATCTCCGACAACGCGTCCCTCACCAACGCCGCGTCGCCGCTCCCAGACGCCGTCGTGGCGAATACCTCGACCGCCGCCAAGTCGTTCCGAAGATCGTGGGTGAGTTGGTGGACAAACCGCGCCAGCCCCGGACGAAGATCGCGCGCGCCAGCAGGTGGCATGGGGGAATCACTCACAACTCAGGACACCGCATGAAAACGATCTCCGTCGGGGCCCGCACCGCGGTCGACTCGAACGCTGTCGCGATTTGCCGAAAGATGATTGAGGACATGGTACACCGCCTCGATGTCAGCCCCGATTCCGTCCGCAATCTCTGCAGCCGTCCGAGGCGAAGCATTCAGCGCAGCCGCCACCTTAGTCTGCAGAGCGAGAACCGCCGTGGCAGCCTTCTTCCCTGCCTCAACGCCGGGTTGGTGGTACGCGTTGATGTTCACAAGGCTGGCATAAAGACCGACCGCGCGATCATAGAGCGCAATCAGCGCGCCCACTGTTTGCGGAGTCACCGCCGGCAGACTCACCGTCACCGAATCCCGCCCATTCTCAAACAACGCCGTGCGCGTTCCGCGAAGGAACCCCTGCAGGTAGTCAGCCGTCGTAATTCCAGGCTCCACCTCCATTCCGAAAGACGTCCGACCCTGGCGCACTTCCACAAACGTCACAAAAAAGTTGTGAACCCCATCGCGCAACTGCTGAACGTACGCGTGCTGATCCGTTGAACCCTTATTCCCATAAACGGCAATGCCTTGGCAAACCTTGTTCCCAGAAAGATCAAGCTCCTTCCCAAGCGACTCCATCACCAACTGCTGAAGATACTTCGAAAACAAGACCAACCGGTCTTTGTACGGAAGAACAACCATGTCTTTCGTCCCGCGCCCGCCCCCCGCCGAATGCCACATTAACGCCAGCAACATCGCCGGATTTTTCCGAACGTCAGCCGTCCGCGTCCACTGATCCATCACCTCTGCACCTTTCAAAAATCCCGCAATATCGATTCCCTGCAAACTCAACGGCACCAGACCCACCGCGCTCATGACCGACGTACGCCCGCCCACCCAATCCCACATCGGGAACCGCTTCTTCCATCCCTCAGCAATCGCCACACGATCCAGTTCGGAACCAAACCCCGTCACCGCAACCGCATAGTCTGAAAATCGTAGGCCCGCCCGCTCGTAGGCCGCCTTAGCCTCTAACATCCCATTCCGCGTTTCCTTGGTGCCCCCCGATTTCGAAATCACCACCGTCAGGGTCTGACCCAGTGCAGGCGCAAGCGCCCCCAATACGCGATCCATCCCATCCGCATCCGTATTGTCCAAAAAGTGCAGCTCAATCGGATTGCCCTCCAAACCAAGCGCATCCGACACAAACTGGGGCCCCAACGCCGATCCCCCAATACCCACCACCAACACGTGCTTGATCAAGCCACCCGCGTGCACTTCCGCAGCAAACGCCGAGATATCCCGCAACGTATCCTCCACCTCTTTTTTCAGCGCAACGTCAGGAGCCAACCCCGGATTCCTCAGCCAGTAATGCCCCACCATCCGGTTCTCGTCCGGATTCGCAATCGCGCCCGCCTCAAGGGCTGCCATCTCCGAAAGCGCTTTTTCCGCAGCCGCTTGCATCTGCTCAAAAAAGCCGGGACTGGTCCGCATGCGCGAAACATCCACGCTAATGTCTAAGTCCGCGTGGCGAACCACAGAGTCGCAAAAATGATTCCAAGACGTGCTCATCCCAGAATCGAACCGCACCCCCTCTGGGGTGTCGAGCGGGGATTGCCCCCACCAACCCTAGACCCTCCTTCGGATCAACCTCTCAATGAGCGCTCCCGCTCAGAGACTTCCCGCCGACTCCGCACCGCAACGCTCCGCTAAACATCCCACGGAACCCGCAAGTCGAGCCCAGTCGATAAAGGATCGCTCCCACCACGAACGCGCCAACATCCCCAAGATCAGCCGTGCCTTTTCCCGCCAACGGCGCCACTCCTTCCAACAGAACCAACGCCAAACCAACGCAAAGTCCATCGTGACAGACGCTGGTCGTGTCAGTACCCCTCCGGACAATCCGAAGCACGCTCAACACAGGCAGAAGGACGAACGGACAAACGAGGCTCGGAAACGTATCTCGAATCAATCCGGACTGCAGTTGCGCACGAAAGACCCGGAACATCACGTAAGCCAGAAGCCCCGCGCCAATGCAAAAAATGGGACGCCGAAGCGTGCGCAAAAACAGGGCGTTCAAAGCGAGAAAAGAATAATCACCCCACAACCGGCGAGCGTCAGAAGCAGGTCAATGAGGAGCGCGGTAGATAGGTTCATGGGCGAGGGCGTGTGAAACGTGGCCCGAACTTTGCGAAGGGTGGGGTGGCTATGAAAAGACAATCTCAGCGACGACTTTCCGCAACGGCGTCCCGTTGGCTCACGAGTGCGGGAACCGCACTGGTTCTCAGTTCCTCCCTTCTCGCAGACGGCCCGAAAGACAACCAATCCGATTCCGTGCGACGGATTCCTCCTCCGGGAGCGGAGCTGACCGCCGAGGACAAACAACCGGTCGAGAAAGCGCTCGCGGAGTTCACGAGCGAACTCGGCGCTCTCCGCGAGATGGCAGCGAAAAAGCCGCAGATTGCGGATTTGCTGCCGGACGTGGAGGTTTTCCACAAAGCCGTCGACTGGGCGCTTCGGTTTGGCGAGTTCTTCAAGAAACAAGAGTTGGCGACCGCGCTAAGTCTCATCGAAGACGGGCGCGCACGCGCCAAAGCACTGCGCGACGGACAGGCTCCTTGGACCAAACAAACAGGCCTCGTCGTCCGCGGGTACCGCTCCCGAATCGACGGCTCGGTTCAGCCGTACGGACTCGTCATTCCCTCCAGCATCACGCCAGACGGAGCACCTGGACGCCTTGATTTCTGGTGCCACGGCCGAGGCGAAACCTTGAGCGAACTCTCGTTCATCGATGGACGCAGAAAGTCGGCAGGCGAGTTCACGCCCAAAGGCGGAATCGTCGCGCATCTCTATGGGCGCTACTGCAATGCGAACAAGTTTGCCGGCGAGATCGATCTCCTCGAGGCGCTCCACCACATCAAAGCGAACTACTCGATCGATGCCTCCCGCGTGGTGGTCCGCGGATTCTCGATGGGCGGAGCAGCTGCGTGGCAGTTTGCGGTGCATTACCCTGGCTTGTTCGCAGCAGCAGCACCCGGCGCAGGGTTCTCGGAAACTCCCGATTTCCTGAAGGTTTTCCAAAACGAAACCCTCACTCCTGCTTGGTACGAAAAGAAGCTGTGGCGGATGTATGACGCCACCGGTTACGCCCTTAACCTCGCGAATCTTCCCACCGTCGCCTATAGCGGTGAGGTCGATAAACAGAAGCAAGCCGCCGATCAAATGGAAGCGGCTGCGGCAAAAGAAGGACTCACGCTCACCCACCTCATCGGACCCGCAACCGGTCACAAATACCACCCCGACGCCAAAATCGAAATCAATCGAAGGATCGATGCGATTGTCGCCAAAGGCCGCGACGAAACCCCCGAACGCGTCCGCTTCGTCACGTACACGCTCCGCTATCCAGAGTCGCATTGGGTAAAGCTGGAAGGTCTCGCCCAACATTGGGAACGCTCCTCCATCGACGCTCGCATCGACCGACAAAAACGGGCGTTCACGGTCGCCACCAAAAATGTAACGAAGTTCACCCTGCGCTTTGAAAGCGGGCATTTCCCCTTTGAAGCAGACGCAAAACCCGTCGTCTCCATCGACGGATCGAGCGTCATGACGGAAGCCAAAGTCGAAACAGACCGCTCCTGGACAGCCACTTTTGAAAAAACCAACGGCACTTGGTCGGTCGCCAAACCATCACCCGCAAAAGAGTTAAGAAAGACGCCCGGCTTGCAAGGGCCCGTAGACGACGCATTTCTAGATCGTTTCGTGATGGTGAAACCCTCCGGCAAACCCATGAACGCCGCCACCGGCAAGTGGGTAGAGGGCGAAATGACGCGCGCACTCGAACACTGGCGCCGCCAGTTCCGCGGCGAAATCAATGCCGTGGCCGACTCGAGCGTGTCGGACGAAACCATTGCATCCTCCAACCTCGTGCTGTGGGGTGACCCCTCCTCCAACGCGGTGCTTGCAAAAATCGCTGACCGCCTGCCCGTGAAATGGAGCAGCTCCGGCATTGAGGTTCGCGGACAAAAGTTTGGGGCGGAGGAGCATGTGCCGGTGCTCATTTATCCCAATCCCCTGAACCCCTCGCGTTACGTGGTGCTGAACAGCGGCTTCACCTACCGGGACTACGACTACCTCAACAACGCCCGCCAAACTCCGAAACTGCCCGACTGGGCTATCGTCGACGTCCGTTCCGATGTCGGGCCAAGGTTCCCCGGCAAAGTGGCGCTCGCCGGATTCTTTGGCGAACGCTGGGAAGTCCGTGCAGCCGCCGCTGACGAGAAATGATGGGTTGTGGGATGAGTCTGGGCTTCGAGAGGGGACCGTCAGACTCATCCCGCGCTCGGTGCCGCAAGAACCTTGAGTGACACCATGCGAAAGACGCCACAACCACGGTACGCAGACCCACAAAGTGCGGTTGACCGAGGAGGCGTCTCGGTGGGTAAGCCTGCTGACGGCTACACAAAGCGCCACCTTCTCACACGGGGTGTTGGGGCGATTTTAAGCGGCATTTTGGGGCGGTTCGCTGCACCCTGTCTCGCAACCACTTCCACCATTCCCTCTCGAGCTAAATCCGTCATCCTCATCTTTAACGGAGGCGCCCCGAGCCACATCGACCTTTGGGACCCAAAACCCAACGCGCCCTCCGAAACGCGGGGCCCGTTCTCCAACATTCGAACAAGCGTCCCAGGAATCCATGTCTCCGAGCTGCTTCCGAAGATGGCGAAACGCATGCACCGGCTCGCGCTCATCCGCTCCGTGCACCACCAGCACAGCAGCCACAACGCAGGCATGCACTGGGCAAACGTCGGCCGACCGTACCGCGTGGACAGCACGCTGATTCACCCGTCCCGCACCGACTTACCAGGCGTAGGCTCGCTCGTCGGCTGGCTCGCGCAACGCGACGGCTTTAGCGCCGGAGTTCCGCCCTACGTCATCACCCCGTTCCCCACCTGCGACAGCAAACTTTACATCACCCCAGGTCAGGATGGTGCCTGCCTCGGCCCCCGATTTGACCCCTTCGTCTTGGATGACGACCCCAACGCGCCAGCGTTCAAAGTGAGAGACCTGTCGCTCCTCGCAGAGGTGTCAAAAGCGCGTTTCGAAGAGCGTGTAGCGCTTCTCGGGAACATCGAGGGCTTGTCCGCACCCCTGCCCTCGGACTCCATGCGTGAACACGAAATCTTTCGAGCCCGAGCGGCAACACTTCTCGCCTCAGGCAACTCAGCTGATGCCTTTGATTTGTCAAAAGAACCCGAAAAAGTCAGGGAACGGTATGGCCGGCACGCTTGGGGACAGAGTCACCTTCTTGCACGTCGTCTGGTCGAAGCAGGAACCCGCTTCGTCACAACCGTCAACGGGCCAAGCATCATTTGGGACACCCACAAGGACAACTTCAACAGCCTCCGCGATCGGTTGGTTCCCCCAATGGAGCAAGCGTACGCCGCCCTCCTCGACGATCTCGAGGAGCGGGGCCTCTTGGACTCAACCCTCGTCGTTTGGATGGGCGAGTTCGGACGGACCCCGAAGATCAACGCGGACGCGGGCCGCGACCACTGGCCTGGCTGCTACAGCGTGCTGCTCGCTGGGGGCGGGGTGCGGGGCGGACAAGTCATTGGCGCGTCCGACGCCATCGGCGCACTTCCGACGGAGCGCGCCGTCTCGCCTGCGGACATCCACGCGTCGATGTTCGCCGCGCTCGGCTACGACCCCGCCAGCCTGTCGTTCACCTCGTCAGACGGACGTCCAATCCCTCTGACCGAGGGAAAAGTAATCTCTGAGCTGTTCTGACGGGAGCGTCAGCGCGCTTGTTTCGGGAATCGATTAGTCCCGTCTGGTGCACCTTCTTGAGCCGATTTGCTTGATTCCAACGCAACGCGAAAACCAATCGTTTTCCAACGACTGCCCACGGAAAACACTCCCTGATAACTCGAGCGCAGAGAGGTCATTTGGTAATCGTTCCACGATGCGCCTCGAATAATGCGCTCTCGCGGTCGTTGCGTTTCATCCGAAACGAATTCCCAAACGTTTCCGCCCAAATCATAGAACCCCAGACGATTGGGAAGGAACTGGCCGACAGCTGCTGTTCCGTTGAACCCATCCGCGCCAGATCCGGCTTCGTCCCGCTTTCCGTTCGCATCCACTGCATAGTTCCCTCGATCCCACCCCGGTGGCCACGATCCCTCCCACGGGAACTCTGATTTCTCATCCCCAACCGCAATGCTCCACTCAGCGGAAGTCGGCAATCGCCAACGCTTACCCGTAGCTTCGCTGAACCAGCGACAAAACGTCGTAACCTCCTCCCAAGAAACATTCACCACCGGATGAAATCCGCCCGCTCCCTCTCCCTCCGGATAAGCAAGCCCCTCCGCTTTCATGTATTGCATCCACTCCGCACGCGTGAACTCAGTTTTCGACAGAAGCACCGAGGCGCCCGGTAAGGGCAACATTTTTTGTTCAAGCATCTCCTCAAGCACCTTAACCGCGCGCGGATCCTTCTTTGGCTCATCCACTTTCGCTTTCCAATAGTCACCGAGATGCGGAGCCAGAGCCACGGCCTCGCGAGCCCTCGGCCCACGAGCAAGCGCCTCAAACAAATGAACAACCGCTCCAGCTTCGTCCCCCAACCGTCGCATGCTCAAAATCCGGCGCGTAACCTCAATCATCTCGTCCAACTCGGCAGACTGACCAACCCGCCGCGCAACAAGGAAAGAACTCAACGCCTCGTCCCATTGCAACAGGAGCTGATGCGCACACGCCTTCAACAGGTGATGCTCTTGTTTCTTCGGATCCAACTCCACCGCAATGCTCGAAGTCCTCAACGCTTCCGCCAAATCCCCTTTTTTCAACGCTTCGCGAGCCCCCGCAGCAAACAATGGCGCCTCACCTTTTAACCGGCCAAGCGCCTCGCTCGCTCGCCGCCCCTCCGCCACAATTTGCAGTCCCGCGAAAACAGACACCGCCACCAATAAGCCAGCCGAACCCGTCAACACCGGGTTCCGACCAACCCACAGACGCACGCGACGAAACACGCCTGCGGCCTCTGCCGTCGTCATGAACCCGTTACGGTACGCATCCACATCTGCGGCAACTTCAGTCACCGAGGCATATCGATCAGCCGCCCGAAGGGCCATCGCCTTGCGACAAACCGCTTTCAGCGAATCAGGCACCAACAAGCGCACCGGTTCGGGGCGTCCCCCAATCCCTTTCCCCATCCTCACCACGCCTAACCCCTCCAGCGGTGCAGTTTGACCCGCACGAACTCGTTCCAATACCTCCGCCGTCCCCCTCCCCTCGACCGGCGGACGAAGAGTGAGGATGGCCTGGAGAACACCTCCCAACGCATACACGTCGCTCCGGGCGTCGACGAAATCGTGCTCCCCTCGAGCCTGCTCCGGTGACATGAAACGAGGCGTTCCAACGATTTCGCCATCCATCGTCATCCCAGGGTCCAAATCGCCGACGCCAGACGCCGGAGAAAGATCGCCCACAACCACAGACGGCGCGCCCGTCAGCTTGGCTAATCCCCAATCCATCAACAGCACCTCCCCATAACCCCCAACCATGATGTTCTCAGGCTTCACATCGCGATGAATCACCCCACGGCTATGCGCAAAAGCCAGAGCATCACAAACCCGTCGGAAAATGGAGATCAACCGCGAAAGCGGAAACTCCTCTGCCGCAGTACCAACACCGTCCCTGACTTCGTTCAGAATCGCCTGCAGCGACCGACCACCCACCAGCTTCATCGCATAAAAAGGCCGCCCCACTTCGTCATAACCCACCCCATGAACCGGCACGATGTTTGGATGCTCCAACATCCCAAGCACCTGCGCTTCACGACGAAGACGCTCGGCACGGAACGATCGCTCATCCGACGATACTTTGACCGCAACAAAACGCTTCAAACTCGAGTCGTGCGCACAGTAAATCCGAGCCATCCCGCCCCGTGCGATTTCCCGCTTCAACGTAAACTCCGTGCGCACCGCCGGGCTACCCCCCACAGCCGGCTTTTCCGTTCGTTCCGCAGTCTCCGCCCGCATCGTGTCCCACACAATCGTCGCATCACCGCCGCGTTCCGGAAGATTCCCGCGCTCAACGAACATTTCCAGCCTACCCAACCAAAATCGAATCGGAACCCCGCCGCGAATGACTCCAACCAGCTCCCCCTGCTCATCACAAATAAGCCCCTCCAACGCCTCAACATGAACCTCGCCATCACGCACCGAAACCCGACAATGCCGCCGCTGAACCCCCTCCCCTTCTACCCGCACCCCCACTCCGTCGTCCGTTCCGATCTCAACTGACCCCCCCACCAACGCAACCACCCGCGAACCCACGCCCGCCTCAGCGAACCGAAGAAGGTAAGTGAGCGGCTGAACCTCGCCACCCGTCGTGCCCGGCCGTAGGTCGTCCCCACTCATAATCGAAAGGTCATTGTCGTCGCCAAAACGTCAGCAAACTTCATTCCGACACCACGTTGGGAATCTCCCGCTCCCTCGAAGCCATGCGCCCTGTCACGCCCTACGTTGTGGCCGAGCGCCAAGTACGCCTCGCCGCAATCATGACGACCTCGAAACCGGCAGACCGCGGTTCACTCGGGCCCCGCTCAACCCCGCCCATTCATCGGTACGACCCGAGAAACATCGCGTTCAAGACCATCGCCAACGGGTTTCGTTTGCCCTGCCCTCTAGTCGGATTAGATTGGAACTCTTTGGTCCGTCGGTCGGACCTCATTCCCAATTTCCATTTTCTCTATGGCAAACACCATTCTCGTCGGCGCCCAGTGGGGTGATGAAGGCAAAGGCAAAATCATCGATTTCCTCACCGAAAACGCCGACATCGTCGTTCGCTCCCAAGGCGGCAATAACGCCGGTCACACGGTCATCGTCGGAGGAACCAAATACGTCCTGCACCTCATCCCTTCCGGAATCCTTCGCCCCGATAAAATGTGCGTCATCGGCAACGGCGTCGTCCTCGACCCCGTCGCGGTCGCCGGAGAAATCAAAGGCCTCCGAGACAAAGGCATCGCCGTCACCGCCTCCAACCTGCTCATCAGCGACGCAGCACACCTCGTCCTCCCGTACCACCGCAAGCTGGACGAAGCGAAGGAGATCGCGCGCGGCGACGCAAAAATCGGCACCACCAAACGCGGCATCGGCCCAGCCTACGGAGATAAAATCGCGCGAACCGGCCTCCGCGTCGCCGACCTCCTCCTACCCGAAGCATTCGCCGCCAAACTCGCGCAGCGTATCCGCGAAAATAACGCCGTCCTCGCTACCTTCGGTATCGAGCCGGTCGACTTCGAAAGCACCCTCGCCGCGTGCACCGAAGCCGCTGAACTCCTCCGTCCCTTCATCGGCAACACCGTGGTCTACCTCCACAACGCCGTGAAACAGCGGCGCGAAATCCTGTTCGAAGGCGCTCAAGGCACATTCCTCGACATCGATCACGGCACCTACCCGTACGTCACCAGCTCCAACACCACCGCCGGCGGCGCTTGCACCGGTTCAGGGGTCCCACCGCATCACATCGACCGCGTGCTCGGTGTCGTCAAAGCCTACACCACCCGCGTCGGCGAAGGCCCGTTCCCCACCGAAAATCAGGGAATCAGCGACATGCTCCACGGAATGGGTCGCGAGTTCGGCGCAACGACCGGACGCGCCCGACGCTGCGGCTGGTTCGACGCCGTCGCCGTCCGGTACGCTGGAATGATCAACGGCATCGACGATCTTGCCGTCACCAACCTCGACGGACTCGACTCCCTCGACAGCATCCAAATCTGCACCGGCTACAAACTCCACGGCGAAACCCTCGAAATCCCGCCGCTCGACCACGCCGAACTCGCTGCCTGCGAACCGGTTTGCATCGAAATGCCAGGCTGGAAAACGCCGACCGACGCCATCCGAAACTGGAAAGACCTTCCAGAAAACGCCCGGACCTACCTCCTCAAAATCGCAGAAGTGTGCGGAGCACAACTCCGCATCGTCAGCGTCGGCCCGAATCGGGAACAAACCATGGTTCTTGACTGAACCCGCGCTTAGACATGGAAAAAAGGCTTGTCCTTTCGTTAGTTTGACGACCGAGCCACGCCTTGAATACCACGTCCTCCAGTTCCCTACTGCCCGAACCGCCCTCCACCGATCAGGTCGTGCCGCGTCATATCGCGGTCATTATGGACGGTAACGGACGCTGGGCCGCCGAACGTCGTCTGCCGCGCGTAGAAGGGCACCGCCGTGGTGCAAGCGCCGTCCGCGCTGTCACCACCGCATGTGCCGAGCTCGGCGTCGAATGCCTCACCCTCTTCGCGTTCTCCACCGAAAACTGGAAACGTCCGCGCGAAGAGGTCGACGCCTTGTTCCACCTGCTCGAACACTTCCTCGCACTCGAGCTTCCCATCCTTCACCAAAACAACATCCAACTCCGCGCCATCGGCCGTCTCCAAGACCTCCCTGCCACGGCAAGAACCGCCCTCGATGCCGCCATCCGCGACACTGCCACAAACTCCGCAATGACCCTCGTTCTGGCCATCAACTACAGCGGACGCACCGAACTCGAGGACGCCATTCGTAACCTCTGCCGCGAAGTGCGCGATGGGCGCCTCGACCCCGAGGATTTCACCCAAGCCGATCTCCAAC
>JBEEPE010000014.1:0-6451 GCA_041191265.1 Verrucomicrobiota bacterium
GTCGACGCCCCAATCGATCGATGCTCCCCAGCCCAATGAAAAACCAAGTTCAACCCATTCCCCAACACCCCGCACAGCACCGCCATCAACAGAGCAACCCACGTCCTCCACTCGCGCGCCAAAAACGCGAACAAAAATCCCCCAATCACCCCATTCGCAAACACATGCTCAAACGACCCATGCACCCCCAACGCCGTCACCAACCGCCACCATTCCCCAGCCCGCACCCGTCCCACATCCATCACCCACCCCTCCACCACCTCGTCCGGCGTCGCGCGCTGCAACGCATACGCTCCCATCAATAAAAACGAAAAAACCAGTCCGCCCCGAAACTCGCCCGGCGCAACACCCACCACCGGCTGCACAGCCCCCTCCGCCAAACGCCGCTCCTCCCCCTCCTCGTAACCCATTATCTCCAACCGCGCCCGCTCCCCATCCCCCTCCGCCACCAACAACACCCACTCGCCCCCCTCATGCCGCACCACGCAATCCACCCCCATCGCCGTCAACACCACCGACCGGTCACGAACCCGCGACACACGACCGTCCCGGTACACCTCAAAAACCATCGGTTCAGCCGCCATCCAGCCTCCCCTTCCCCACTTAATCCAAGGTCCGAATCTCCGACGATTCCGCGCGCATCTTCTTCAAATCCATGAAGTAAACAATCCAGATGCAAAGCTCGTAAATCGCAATCACCGGTACCGCCAAAATCAAAAACGTCATCGGATCCGGCGTCGGCGCAATAAACGCCACCAACAACATAATCACCGTCACCGCATACGGACGCGTATCCGCCAAAAACCGGTACCGAACCAACCCAATCGCCGCCAACCCAATCACCCCCACCGGCAACTCCGAAAACAATCCGCACGCAATCGCTAGGTGCGCCACAAACCCATAATAGTCCCTCGCACCCCAACGCGGATCCAACCCCATGTTCATCGAGTAGTTGTAAAACCACTTCAACGTCATCGGTAACACATACTGGTGCGAAACCCATACCCCCGCCGCAAACAACACAAAACCAATCACCACCCCAGGCAGTAACACCCGCCGCTCCTGCGTCGTCAGCGCCGGCAAAATGAACTCCGTCAAAAAGTAAACCAACACCGGAAACGTCAGAACAATCCCGCAATAAAACGCCATCGACAGCGAAATCATAAACGAATCCGTCACCCCCAACACCTGCAACTCCAGCGGACGCCGCGCCGTCACCTCCGCACTCCGCAGCACCACCGACCCGTCCCGCTCCGCAGGCGCCGACAACACAATCCCCTTCTTCTTCACCTCCGTAATCTTCGCCCCCTCCGGAATGCCCTCCCCCTTCACCACCTTGCCCACCTCCACGCCCGCCGTCGAATCCGCCGTCTCCAACTCCGCACTCCCCTTCTTCACCACAAACGTCATGTCCGCAGCCGCTTCCAACGGCGCCCGAATCACCGCCGATAACCGCTCCACAAAGAAAAATGATAACCCAATCCCAACCGCCAACGTCACCCCCATCTTAATCAACGTCCACCGAAGATCCTCCATGTGCTCGAGGAACGGCTTCATCACATCACCCTGCGATCGCTCCCGCAGACTGAAGACATTATTGATGATTTTACTCAACCAGTTCATGGACGCTCTAACGGTTTAATCCCGCGCCATTGCCAAACGCAAAACGGGGTCAGGAATGATGCCCCGCCCACAACAAATGTAAACCCCGCCGGACATCCCGCTACGCCAGAATCCCCCGAACCACCCGCCCACTCACGTCCGTCAACCGATAGTCCCGCCCAGAATGCCGGTACGTCAGCCGCTCATGATCCAACCCCAGCTGATGCAAAATCGTCGCATGCAAATCCGGCACCGACACGCGGTCCGTCACCGCGCTGTACCCAAACTCGTCCGTCGCCCCATGCACCACGCCTCCCTTAATCCCCCCACCCGCCATCCAAACCGTAAATCCCTTCGGATGATGATCCCGCCCCTTCCCGTTCTCCGCCACCGGTGACCGCCCAAACTCCCCCCCCCAAACCACCAACGTCGAATCAAACAAGCCGCGCGCTTTCAAATCACTCAGCAACGCCGCAATCGGCCCGTCCGTCTCCGCACAATGCAAATCATGATTCTTCCGCAAATCATCATGCGCATCCCACGCCTTCGGCCCCTCATTCCCCCCACTGTACACCTGAACAAACCGCACCCCACGCTCCACCAACCGCCTCGCCAACAAACAGTTTCGCCCGAAATGACGCGTCACCGGCTCCTCCAACCCGTACGCACGCCGCACCACCTCCGATTCCCCACGCAAATCCGTGCACTCCGCCGCACTCCGCTGCATCCGAAACGCCAACTCGTAAGAAGCCACCCGCGCCGATAACGCGCTCTCCAACGGATTCGCCTCCGCATACGCCCCATTCCAGCGCTTCAACAAATCCAGCCGCGCACGCTGACGCCTCTCGTCCACCCCCTTCGCCGGACTCAAATACGCTATCGGTTCCCCCGTCGGACGAAACGGCACCCCTTGATACGCCGCCGGCATGAAGCCGTTCGACCAGTTCAGCGCCCCATTCACCGGCGCCCCTTGATGGTCCAATAACACCACAAACGCCGGCAAATCCTCGCTCTCCGATCCCAACCCGTACGCCGCCCACGAACCCATGCTCGGTCGCCCCGCCTGAATGAACCCGCTGTTCATCTGAAACAACGCCGGCCCGTGGTTGTTGCTCTCCGCGTGCATCGACCGAATCACACACAAATCGTCCGCGTGCCGCGCCAAGTTCGGATACACCTCCGCCATCTCGATCCCCGCACTCCCGTGCTTGCGGTACTCGTAGTACCCCCGCATCGCCACATTCTGCGTCTTCCGCCCCATAAACCCGTCCTCTGGCTTCCAAACCGGAATCGCCTTCCCATGCCAGCGCTCCAACTCCGGCTTGGGATCAAACAAATCGATGTGGCTCGGCCCCCCATACATGAACAGAAAAATCACCGACCGCGCCCTCGGCGCTAAATGCCCCACCCGCGCCAATAACGGTGACCCCGCATCCACCCCACCCGCCTCGCCCCCCAACAACGCATTCAACGCAAGTGACCCAAACCCCGCACCCGAAACCTGCAAGGCCCGACGCCGCGACATCCCCACATTCCCACGCATCCCCGCACTCAATTCATTCCACATAAATAAATTCGCTGCTGTTGAACAAGACATGCCCCAAATCCGCAAACGCCGCCTCTTCACCCCCACCCGCCGCCCGACGCTCCGCCAAAAACCGCACGCACCCCTCCTCCCGCTCCCTCCCCAACTCACGCCCCAATACCCGCCGAAACATCCACCGAACCATCTCACGCTCCACCCCTCCACCGCGCTCCCGCGCCAACCGCGCCAACGCAAGCGCCTGATCCTCAATAAACTCATCATTCATCAAAACCAACGCCTGCGTCGGCACCACACTCCGCATCCGCTCCGCACAACTGTCCGTCGTCGTCGGCGCATCAAACAACTCCATCATCGGCATCAACAACTGCCGCTTCACATAAATGTACACACTCCGCCGCCATTGATCCGGTCCCTCCACCTGCAACAACGGCCACTTATTGCGCTGACTCGCCGTCAATAAATCCCCACGAATCCGCGGCTTAATCCCCACCCCGCCCTCCCGCAAATCCAAGTTCCCCGCCGCGAACAACACCCCGTCCCGCACCGCCTCCGCCTCCAACCGACGAGGCGATACCCGCCACAACCACCGATTATCCGGGTCCCGCTCCAAACAGTCCTCCCGCCCCCTCGACACCTGACGATACGCCGCCGACAACACCACCTCGCGATGCAACGGCTTCCAACGCCCCCCCTCCTCCACCAACCGCCGCGCCAAATAATCCAGCAACTCCGGATGCGACGGCATCTCACCCTTCGGACCAAAGTTCGACGGCGTGCCAACCAGCCCTCGCCCAAAATGATGCTGCCAAATCCGGTTCGCCAAAACCCGCCACACCAACGCATTCTGAGAATCCGTCAGCCACTGCGCCAACGCTATCCGCCGACCCGAACTCTTCGCCCCATCCCCACTCGGCGGCCTCACCTCAAACCGCCCAAATCCCAGCACCCCAGGCACCGAAGGACCCACCTCCTCCCCGCGATTCTTCGCCACCCCACGCTTCCGAATGTGCATCACCGGAACCTCCGCCTTCGTCTCCACCAACGCGTGATAACGAACCTCCCCCTCCGCCTCCTTTTTCTTCCCATCCTTCGTCGGCACGCCGCGCTTCGTCGTGCCATTGAAAATCGCCGCCATCGAATAGTAATCAGCCGCCGTTAACGGATCCGTCTTGTGGTCGTGACACCGCGCACACCCCAGCGTCAATCCCATGAACACCGACGACGCCGTCGAAATCACATCGTCCAACTGATCCATCCGATACTGCTCAGGATCGTTCCCCACGTTGTCGTCATTACTCGGTCCATTCCGACAAAATCCCGTCGCCACCAACGTCTCCTCATCCGCCCAAGCAACCTCATCCCCAGCGAGTTGCTCCGCAACAAACTTCCCGTACGGCTTGTCCTCGTTAAAGCTCCGAATGACGTAATCCCGGTAACGCCACGCATACGGACGATCCAAATCATTGTGGAACCCACACGTGTCCGCATACCGCGCCAAGTCCAACCAGTGCCGCGCCCAACGCTCCCCATATCGCGGACTCGCCAATAACCGGTCCACCACCCGTTCCCACGCGTCAGCACTCGCATCCCCAACAAACGCCGCCGTCTCTTCCGGCGTCGGCGGAAGACCAATCAAATCAAACGTGACCCGACGAATCCAAATCTCACGCGAGGCCTCGCTCGAAGGAGACAGGCCCTCCGCTTCCAATCGCGCTAAAATAAACCGGTCAATATCCCCCTTAACCCAAGCCGTCCCACGCACGGACGGACCGCCCGTCGAGCCCAGCGGCTGAAACGCCCAATGCCTCCGCCCCTCCTCGACACCCATCCCCGTGGCCTTCACCCCCGCGCGCGGATCCTGCGCCCCGCCCGCAATCCATCGCTCGACATCCGCAATCTGTTCCGCACTCAACCCGCGCTCAGGCGGCATTCGAAACTCCGGATCCTCATGACGTAACACCCTCACCAACAGACTCCCCGCAACGTCCCCCGGCACAATCGCCGGCCCCCCCTCACCCCCACGCATCCACCCCTCCCGGCTGTCTAAGCGCAACCCGCCCTTCTGCTTTTTCTCCCCATGACACTCCTCACAATGCTCCACCAGCAACGGCCGAATCCGATTCTCAAACAGCGCGATTCCCGGTTCCGACGCCCGAACGACTAACCCAAAAGCGACGAACGAAACCCAGATCAACCAGCCCACCGAAACACAACGCATCCCACGGGCGCGGACGTCTCCGTCCACAACCCTGCCGCTATCCGCCTCACCACCGCTCGCGTTCAGTTCAACCACACCCCAAAACCATAGCACCTCCTTTGCCCAGACCCTCTTCCGGAGATTCCACAACGGCGTCACGGCACGCCGTCTGCGCTCCCCGAACACGTGAACGCGCGATTTCTCGGCCCCCTCTTCCTCCTCCTCACCCTCAGCCAGCTTTCCGGACAGGAAGACATCGCGTTCACCGCGAAACGCGACGGAACCACCCAGCACTACGTGGAACTCCTCCCCCCGAACTTTCGTCCAGACGAGCCTGCGGACTTGGTCATCGCGCTACACGGACACGGCTCCGATCGCTGGCAGTTCATCAAGGACACTCGCGGCGAATGCAAGGGCCTCCGCGACGTCGCCGCCAAGCACCGAGCCATCGTGGTGTCGCCAGACTACCGCGCAAAAACCTCGTGGATGGGGCCGGCCGCAGAGGACGACCTGTTACAGATTTTGGATGAAGTGCAGTCCCGCCGCAAAATTCAGCGCACGTTCGTCGCCGGCGGTTCAATGGGAGGAACTTCTGCAGCAATCTTTGCGACCCTGCATCCGCAGCGAGTTCACGGGTTCTGCAGCCTCAACGGAACAGCAAACATGGTGGAATACAAACGCTTCACTGACGCAATCTCCGCCTCATACGGCGGCACTCTCGCCACCGCCCGCGCCCAATACGAAGCAAGGAGCCCGGGTCTTCATCCCGAACGCCTCACCATGCCCGCTGCCTTCACAACGGGTGGACAAGACACCATCGTGCCGCCCGATAGCACCCTTAAACTGGTTTCAGTCCTTCAAGCGGCAGGACGACAAGTCTACCACATCCACCGTCCCGACGGCGGCCACTCCACGACCCTGGCCGACACCGCCGCTGCAATGGAGTTCCTCTTCACCCCAAACCGCCCCCCGCCGATTCCCGCTACTACATCGAGCTCAAGCCAACAGGCCCCGCGACCTCCCACGCCACCTGCCGCATCACAGCCGATTCCCGACTCGCTCCGCGCACGACTGAAGAACCTGCATCCCGATGCCGCGCGAATCGT
>JBEEPE010000015.1:0-4197 GCA_041191265.1 Verrucomicrobiota bacterium
AACAACCCCACACGCCCCCTGCCCACCACAACGGCCCTCCCTCCCCAGGCGCCAACGGCGCCTCCCACGATAGCCCAGGTCCCCATCCCCCCATCCAAAAGCCCTGTAAGGGCGTCCAAACGCATCCCGCCCTTTCGGTACTTTCGATCCTCCTTCGTCTCCAACAAACTTCGCCTGCCCCACGTTCCATCCCACTGCGCAACCTATCCCTCCCAACATTGTTTTTGAACAAAAGCCCATGTCACCCTCCTCCCTCCTCCTCGCTCTCCTCGCTCCCTGCACCCTCACGCTCGCCGGCCCCGCCGATTGGCCCCAATGGCGCGGCCCCCTCCGAAACGGAACCCTCCCCAATAGCCAACCCCTCCCAAACCATTGGCCACCAGAAGGCCCCACGCGCCTCTGGGAAAGCGAAAGCATCCCCAGTGATGACGAGGGCGGACACGGCAGCGCCGTCGTCGCAGACGGACGCGTTTTCCTCTCCGTCGTGTGGCACCGCGACGAACCCAGCGAAACGCGCACCATCACCGACCTCATCCTTCGCACGCGCCTCAACCACCAAAACGCCAGCTCTCTCGGAAAAGAACTGGTCGATAAAATCGAAACAACGCGCGAATCCCTTTCCCCCTCCCTCCGCGGCAAAAAGTTGGACGATTTCACCGAACAGTTCATCGATGAAAATCTCAACAAAAAACAAAAGGAGTTCTTCGGCGGCTTCGTACGAAACCGATTCAAAAAAGGCAAATTAGCCATCCCACTACCTGACTACGAAAAACTCCGTCAGCGCGTCGAAAAACCCTTCGCATCGCAAGCCGAGCTCGAGTCGTGGGTCAACGAACAGGGCTTCGCCGATCACGTCAAACAGGCGGTCCTAGAAGCCATCCCAGCGTCGCGCCGCGTAGCAGAAGACACCGTCATCTGCCTCGATGCCACATCAGGAAAAACGCTTTGGACCACCCGCGCACCCGGCGAACCCAAGGGCCGGAACTGCTCCAGCACACCCTGCGTCGCAAACGGACGCATCTTCGCCCTCGGTAGCACCAGCGTGTACGCCATCGACGCGACCACAGGCAAACCCCTGTGGTCCAAACCCCTCCCAGGCAAGGCCCCCGGCTCCTCGCCCATCGTCGTGGGCAACGCGGTCATCCTGCTCGCCGGAAAACTCGCCGCCTACCACACCGATTCCGGTGAACCCCTCTGGGAACAACCCGCCGTCGCAGGAACAAACGCGTCTCCAGCCGTTTGGGAAACCAATGGAAAAAACCTCATCCTCATCAACGGTCGCAACGAACTGTCCGCCATCGACCCCACATCAGGTGCCGTGGTGTGGACCACCCCCGGCGGCGGCGACTCGACGCCAGCCATTCACGGCGACATCGCTGCCGTCCTCTCCAGCAAAGAGAACATCGGGTTCGCTGGATACCGACTTTCTCTCACCGGCGCGACAACCCTCTGGAACCATCCCACCGACGCGCGCCGCTCGCAGAGCAGCCCGGTGATTCATGACGGCCACGCCTTCCTCTTTGAAGATGGTGACCACCGTTGCGTCGAGCTCCTGACAGGAAAGGTCGCGTGGACCCAGAAAGTCCCCTCAACCATCACTTCACCCGTGCTCGCCGATGGAAAGTTCTTCGTGGTCGCCAATAACGGTAACAACCTCTTGATGGTGGAAGCATCCAGCGAAGGTTACAAAGAACTCGGACGGACCAATGTGAAAGCGCTCTGGATTCCTTCCCCAACCATCGCAAACGAAAAGATTTACGTCCGTCATCGCGATGGAGTGCGCTGCTACAGTCTATCCGCCTCCAAATAATCACCCCCATGCGGATTACCCACTTCATTCGCACACAGAATGCCTGAGGCGCCTCCGGTCCTCGCCGTTGACCTCGCGTTGAAACATCTCCGCGATTTTGGGGTCGCGCTGGTTTCAAGAGTTGGACTCCACCTCGAGGCAAACTTGTTACGCTGGCATTCAACAACAACACCAACCGTTCGCGAAGTGGCAGACCGCATTCTTCAAGTCACTGAGCAACATGCGGTAAACATCATCCTTTTGGACGGAACCCAAGCATGGAAGGACGAGGACAATGGCCTCGTCCACTGCCGCGTGTGCGAGAAGGAGATGCATACGCCTTCCAAAACAGGTCCACCCGGACTTTGCAAACCCGCCAACTATCTGGCGTTCACAGAGTTTTCGATTGGTATTTTTGACGCTCTCGCGGCTGCCGGCTTTCCCAGACTCGCCGTTGACCCCGCGCAGCATCATGGCCGCGCATGCATTGAAACCTTCCCGTTCCGCGCATGGCGAAACCTCGGCCTCGCGCCACTTCCATCAAAAGCGCGCGCAACCGCCGAAGATATCGCAACCCGTCGCGCATGGCTGGCGGACCGCTTCGATCTCCGCTGCGAAGCAGAACCCTCTCATGACGAACTCCAAGCGCTCGTCTCCAGCCTCGCAGGCGTGGCTCTCCAAGAGCGGCGCACAGACCGTCTTGCATGGGCTGGCACGCCCCCCTTTCGCAAAGCTGGCACCATGCGAGAAGGCCTACTGGTCATCCCAAAAGCCCCATCCCAAACCGATTGATCCCCAAGAGCGTGGGCTTGCTTCCACGCTCGGCCCCACTGGGTCCGCGGACACCCTGTCCGCCTCCCCATCCCCCCACAGGCGGAACGCCTGCCATCCGCTCCCCTCACCTCCCCTGAACCCATTCGAGATTGAAGCGCGCGCAATCAATCCCAGACCCCGCCTCAAAAAAGCAAAGGACCGTTCCATCCTCGAGCACCGCAAGATCCGAGTACGCGCTCGCTCCCTCCTCCAACACCCTCGAGGTCGGCCACGTTTTTCCATCATCCCGACTCAGTTTAATCGTGAGATTCTGACGCTTCCCGCCCCCTCCGGGCTTCGGATTCCCTGCGGCATCCAACGGAAGTGTATGCGGATTAGAAAAAAGCAGCGTTCCGGGCGCGGAAGGATGCGACACCACGCTCGCCATGCAAATCGGCTCCCAAAGTTCCTCATGAAAAACCGGCGCACTCCAACCAGTGGCGCCATCCGAACTGGTCACTAGGATTTTGCGGTTTCGCGTCGCCGTGTTCCGGTTGACCAGCAGCACACGGCCGTCGGACAGCTCCGTGATCATCGTCTCGTTGGGGTTCTTGAACTCGCCCTCATTCGGAACCGCAATCTCCCCAGCCTTCCACGTGTTTCCATGTTCATCGCTGTAAATAGTTCCAGTAGCGGAAGGTGCATGCGCCCCTTTCTTCCCGTAAGCCAACCAGATCGGTACCACCAAGCGGCCAGAACGAAGTTGAATCCCATGGCCTGGACCCGTGGCAATCACCTTCCAGTCGTACTTCGATCGGAACGGTTCAAAGGACGAGGTGATATCCCGCGGCGCACTCCATGTGCGTCCGTCATCCGTGCTCCGCATCGCGAAACAGCGTTCGTAGTTCACGCAATAAAGGAACTCAATCGCGCCGGTGGACCGGTCAACGATTGCGACCGGATTGTTCACGGTTTGTTCGCGCTCGCCGCCCTCTTTCTTGGTGGGGTTTCCCTCCATCCGTTCCGCCTTGTGCGCAATGTGAAGCGAAGGCTCCCATGTCCGGCCACCGTCTGAAGAACGGCGGAGATGCACTTCAATCTCGCCCCAATCCGAAGAGTTGTTTTTTCGAGCTTCGCAATACGCCAAAACCGTCCCCTTCGGCGTCACCACAAGCCCCGGAATGCGGTGCCGCGCCACTCCGTTCATCCCTGCAGGAAAAACCGGCGTCCGCTCGTGGAGCGGTGCCGCCCCAACCACCCCACAAACGAACGAAAACAGCGCAGCGAAAAAGAGTCTCAACATACCTCCCACCATCCGCAAAGCGCGTGCCCAGACGAAGTGCCCGCGCCGTGGAGACGAGCACCCGTCCTAAAACTCGATGCTAAAGGACACTCCGTAGCGCGTCACATTATCGCGGGCTCCCATCTCTTGCTCGCCGTACAACCGCACGCTCTTGCTCGCCGACAACCGCGCTTCCACCGCCGCTCCCACCTTCACCCCGTTCTCCTTCCGGCGCGCACTCATCGAATCCCACACCACATCCGTCGCCCCATTCAACCGACTCGTCGCTCGCCGCGGATCCGCACTGAAGTCCCTCACATAATCCACCGTCGCACTAAAACGCAACGGTATCTCCTTCACCTTCCCACTCTTG
>JBEEPE010000016.1:0-3795 GCA_041191265.1 Verrucomicrobiota bacterium
CACGCCTGAACGAACTGTCCCGCCAACGTGTACTGCTCCACTCCAATGCCCGCCGTCGCCCCCGCGTTCATTTTCCCCACGTAAATCCCATCTTTCCCCACCGTGATACACTTCCTCGGCGTGGTGGTGTCCGGCGTCGCCAACCGCTTGCCCGAATAAGTCCAGCTATCCTGCCCCGAAGTTTGCCCAAAAAGCGCAGCGTTTCCCAACATCAAGAGCCCAAGGATACAGACTAAAAAAGTTCGAAAGCGCATGAGAAAAAGAGGGTTAAATGTGGCTGGAGCATCGCGCGTGCCTCCGTACTTCCGATGAAGCGCGGACAATCTCTCAACCGCACCCCCGATTCCTCACGGAAACACCCAAAAACGAACCCAAAGCCGGCGCAGCACACAAAAACCGATCACAAGACCGGAAAATCAAATCGACGCCGGGAGCAAACTCATTTTCCCGTTCTCCGTTGGAGTGAGGGAGTGGCTGGAGACGGAATCGAACCGACGACACGAGGATTTTCAATCCTCTGCTCTACCAACTGAGCTATCCAGCCGTTACCGAAACGGCCCTCTAAGCTACGAGCCGCCCCCACCTTTGCAAGGCAGATTTGCTCAAAACTCCCGACTCCCCCACAATCCCCCTCTACCCCTCATTCTCCCTCCCTCGAAACCAACCACCTTCCCATGCAACTCATCGACGGAAAAGTCATCGCCGCAAAAACCCACGCCGAAACCCGCGCCGCCGTAGACGCTCTCAAAACCATGGGCATCACCCCGGGCCTCGCCGTAATCCTCGTTGGCGCAGACCCCGCGTCCCAAGCCTACGTGCGTTCCAAGGACAAAATGTCCCACGACCTCGGCATGCACTCGCTGAAGTTCGAACTCCCCGCCTCCACCTCCCAGCAAGAGCTGCTCGACCTCGTTCGCAAACTCAACGACGACCCGTCCATCCACGGCATCCTCGTCCAATCCCCACCCCCGCCGCACATCAACGAACAAGCCGTCATCGAAACCATCGATCCCGCCAAGGACGTCGACGGGTTCCATCCGGTCAATGTCGCCAAGTTCACCCTCGGCGACCCCTCCGGTTTCGTTCCGTGCACACCCCTCGGATGCCAACGCCTCCTCGTCGAAGCCGGCATTGAAACCGCTGGCGCACACGCCGTTGTGCTCGGACGCAGCATGATCGTCGGCAAACCGATGGCCCTGCTGCTCATGAACAAAGGCAAAGGCGGCGACGCCACCGTCACCGTCGCCCACAGCCGCACCAAAAACATCGCCGACGTCTGCCGCTCAGCCGACATCCTCATCGCCGCCATCGGCAAACCCGGTTTCGTCACCGCTGATTTCGTCAAGGAGGGCGCCACCGTCATCGACGTCGGCATCAACCGCATCGACGACCCCTCCTCCCCCAAAGGCAGCCGCCTCGTCGGCGATGTCGCCTTCGACGAAGTCGCCCCGAAATGCCGCGCCATCACCCCCGTCCCCGGCGGCGTCGGTCCCATGACCATCGCCATGCTCATGCACAACACCGTGCTCGCTTGCCGCCGCCTCTCCGGCCTCGAATAAACATGGCGTCCATCGCCGTCATCGGCGGAGGCCCCGCCGGCCTCCGCGCCGCAGAAACCGCCGCTGCGCTCGGCTCCAGCGTCCACCTGTTCGACGCTAAACCCTCGGTCGGACGAAAATTCCTCGTGGCAGGAAAAGGCGGCCTGAACCTGACCCATTCCGAGCCCCGCGAAACCTTTGCAACCCGTTACCGCTCTCCAGACCGCACAACCCCATTCTGGAACGACCTGCTAAACACGTTCAGCCCTGACGATTTACAGCAGTGGGCAGCCGAACTGGGCAGCCCCACCTTCACCGCTTCAACCGGACGCGTTTACCCGAAATCCCTGACCGCTGCGCCGCTCCTCCGCGCATGGGTCCGCCGCATCCGCGCCTCAGGCGCAACACTTTCCATGCGCCACGCGCTGCGAAGCATCCGCTGCGACCACGGGTTTCAACTCGGATTCGACACGCCCTCCGGCCCGCTCACTCATCGCGCAGACGCCGTCATTCTCGCCCTCGGCGGCGCATCGTGGCCGGGAACGGGCTCCGACGGACGCTGGCTCCACGTCCTGACCTCGCTCGGCGTCCCCGTGACACCGTTCGCACCCGCCAACTGCGGCTGGGAATGCGGCTGGCCCGACGAACTCATCCCCCTGCTGGAGGGACGCCCGTTGAAAGCGCTGGAAGTCCGGTGCGGTGAACAGGTGGTGCGCGGCGAGTTAATGCTGACGCGCCACGGGATCGAGGGCGGCGCGGTCTACCAACTCGGACACCTTCTGCGCGAACAGAGTCACCCCCTGCTGCACGTCGACTTTCGACCTCACACGCCCCTCGAACGCCTCATATCAAAACTGGGCCCCGTTCGGCGCAATCTCGGCGAGGAAGCACGCATCCGCTGGCGGCTGGATCCCGCGACACACGCGCTCCTCACCCGCTTCCCCCACCCGCGAGCGTTCAACACGCCCGAGGAGATTGCCAGCGTGCTCAAGGCGTTCCCGCTCCCGCTCCTGCGCCCGCGCCCCATCGACGAAGCCATCTCGTCCGCGGGCGGCGTCCGGCTTTCCGCGGTGGATAACTCACTGATGGCGAGTTCCATGCCCGGCCTATTTCTGGCGGGCGAAATGCTCGATTGGGAGGCGCCCACCGGCGGCTACCTGCTCCAAGCCTGTTTCGCGACCGGAACACGGGCGGCTCAATCCGCCACCGCGTGGCTAACCTCGCAAACCCACCCGCGCTGAGCACTCCCCCCGTCCCCGTTTGACAGTGCGCCACAGGATGGGAGCATAGCCGCACACGTCACAACCCGCACCCCGTGGAGATTAAACAAGCCCTCATCACCGCCGCCGGCGCATCCCAGCGCTCGCTTCCCCTCCAAAACCTCGTCGACCGCGACGGCACCCCAAAAACCGCGCTCCAAATCCTCGCGGAAGAAGTGCTCGAAGCAGGCATCGAATCCATTGTGCTCGTCGTCGCCCCCGGCGACGCACCCGCCTTCGCCAAAGCCGCCGGCCCTTACGCCTCACGATTTGAGTTTGTTGAACAAACGCAGCCCCTCGGGTACGGACACGCCGTGTGGACCGCACGCAACTCGCTCTCCGAAAAACCCTTTCTCCTGCTCGTCGGCGACCACCTATACGTCAGCCGAACCCAAGACCGTTGCGCGCAACAACTCGTCCGCGTCGCCAACGCAAACGCCTGCGCCGTGTCGGCCGTGCAAGCCACGCACGAAAGCAAACTCCCGCTCTACGGCACCGTCGGCGGCCGCCTGACCGCTGGACAACGCGGCCTCTACGACATCAACGAAATCCTCGAAAAACCCACACCTACCGAAGCAGAACAACGACTCATCGTCCCCGGTCTGCGAGCCGGTCATTACCTCTGCTTTTTTGGGATGCACGTGCTCACCCCGTCCGTCATGAACATCCTCGAAAAAGAGGTGAGCACAAACGAGGGCAAAGGCGGTGTTCACCTCACCCCTGCGCTCGCAAAACTTGCCAGCCACGAGCGTTACCTCGCAGCAGAACTCCAAGGCCGCCGCTACGACCTCGGTCTGAAGTACGGCCTTCTCACCGCGCAGCTCGCCCTCGCCCTGAACGGACAAGATCGCGACGAAGTTCTCTCAGGCCTCGTTGAAATGCTGACCCGCCGCGAAGCCTGATCTCCTCCGGTCCACCCGCAACCCGCGCCCGCCCTGCGCCCACGCCCACGCCCACGCCCATGAAGATCCCCGATCTCATCAGCATCATCACCTCGC
>JBEEPE010000017.1:0-8312 GCA_041191265.1 Verrucomicrobiota bacterium
TTTGCTTTTCGCTTTCCATAATCAAACCCACCCAAAGGGGAAACCGTGCCGCACCTCTCCCTCAAAACAGCCGCTCCCCCCACCCTTCCCTCAAGACTCAAAACAATCCGCCATCCGCTGCTGTTCCGCCGCAAGCTTCGCCAACTCCAACGCCGCACGCTCCGTATCATTCGCCCCCTGCGTCGTGCTCTCCGCCGCCTCAGCCACATGAACAATGTTCCGCGCAATCTCGTCACTCCCCGATGCAGCCTCAGAGACGTTCCGCGAAATTTCAGCCGTCGTCGCCGTCTGCGCGCGCACCGCTTTCGCAATCGTTCCCTGAAATGCATTCATCTGCGTGATCACCTCGTGAATCTCCGAAATCGCCGAAACCGCACGCGTGGTGTCGCTCTGAATGGTCTCAATCATGTCGCTGATATTGTCCGTCGCCATCGCCGTCGCTTTCGCCAGCTCCTTCACCTCATTCGCCACCACCGCAAATCCCTTCCCCGATTCGCCCGCCCTCGCCGCCTCAATCGTCGCATTCAACGCCAACAAGTTGGTCTGATGCGCAATCGTCGTAATCGTCCGAATCACATGCCCAACCTGAGCGCTGCTCGACCCGAGCTTCTCCATCAACTCCGACGCACTGTCCGCAGCGCTCACCGCCACCGACGCCACCTTCGCCGCCTCATTCGCGCTCTTATCAATCTCGCTGATACTCAACCGCATCGCCTCCGCACCACGCGCCACCGTCTGAACACTGCTGCTCACTTGCTGCGCCGCCGCTGAAACCATCCCTGCCTGACTCGCCGTCGCCTGCGCATTCGACACCATCGTCTGACTGTTCGCGCTCAACTCCTCCGACGCCGCCGACAACGTCACAGCGTTCCGTGACACATCCGACAACACCTGCTCCATCTCCTGCCGGTGCCGGACCGCATCTGCCACATCCATCGCAACCAACACCACTTTCATCACGCGCCCCGTCTCGTCCACCACCGGCGAATACACGCCCTGCAACCAAAACAATTTCCCCGACCGACCCCGCCTCCGAAACTCCCCGGACACCGCCTGCCCCATCCGCAACCGATCCCACAACTCCAAGATTTTCGGCAACTCCACATCATTCATCTCACACAACAAGTCATGCGGTTTACCCTCCAAGTCCGAGGGCGAAAACCCGCTCAACCCCAGAAACTTGTCGTTCACCGAAATGATCGTCCCGTCCGGTGCAAACTCCGCATACGCAAACGAAAGGTCAATCGCATGAAAGACACCGCGCATATTCTGGCGCTCCGTCTCAGCCGCCGTGATGTCGTACCGAATCCCAATGTACTTCCTCGGTTTCCCGTTCTCCCCCAACACCGGCGCAACCACCGCATCCACATAGTACGGTGTCCCATCCTTCGCCCGATTCTTCACCACCCCGCGAAACATCTCCCCGCGCCCAATGGTCGACCACATCGCACGAAACACTTCCCGCGGCATGTCCGGATGCCGCGTCACATTGTGCGGACGTCCCAACAACTCCTCCGCACGATACTGCGATACCTCGCAAAACTTCCCGTTCACCGAGGTAATCATCCCTTTCAAATCCGTCTCCGAAATGATGCAGGTCTGATTGATGATGTTTGCCCGCACCTGCTCCTCCACGCGGGACGACGTCACATCAATCCCGAGAAAAACCACCCGCTCCAACGCCTCATCCTCGCTCAGGATTGGCGTGTACGATCCCGCAATCCAAACGGAACGGCCCCCACTCCCCACCCACCGGTACTCGCCCGACTGCACCTCCCCCTCGCGCAACGCCTTCCAAAAGCCCTCGTAGCCGGGCCCCATCGAATCCGTCCGCTCCAAAAGCATCCGATGATGGTGGCCCTCCAACTCCTCCGCGGAGTACCCCGTCACCCGCTCAAACACCGGATTCGTCTCCACCCAAACCCCGTCCGCGTCCAAAACCGCCATCGCCTGGGACCGAGTCACCGCCCCAATCACATCGCCAAAACTCCCAGACTCCCCTGCGCTCTCACCCGCCCTCGGCAAAAGGACAGCAGCATCACGCCTCAGTTTGGTCGAACGATTTGCAGAGAAACGGGCAGTTTTCATTGTCACAAATGGGATTGGCATCGAACAAATCCGACGCTGAAACCCTAGAAGCCTCCGCACCCACCCCGCTCCACACGGATTGCCCAAGATTCACCCAATCTTGTTCTTTCCCCGCTCAATCGTGAGCCCACCCCTCAGCGGCCAACCTCGCCCCGCAAGAATACCCCCCTCACGCCCCAACATGCCGCCGCTGCCGCTTCCCAGCGCCGCCCCCACTCCCTTTCCCAGCATCTACCTCCCCCACCAACGCCCGCTCCCGCATGAACGGCAACCGCTCGCGCCGCGCACCATCCCGAAACCAATCCCCCATCAACGTCGCCTCCACGCCGCGCAAACCTCGAACACCGTCCAAATACCGAAACAAACACTCCGCCAACTCCGCCAACGGAATGGAATGCAACCGCCCCAACCGCGCCGCCAACCAATCACTAAAGGCCATGAAGCCCTCAAACGGCCCCTCCATCCCCTCCCAAACTCGAGGCAACGTGTCCCGAAACCGGCCGCTATTCGCCACCAAATCCCAGTACTTCGCAAACCGCCGAATCCGCATCAACGCCTCCTCCGAAAAATCGCGGTTGCTCACAATCTCGTACGGCGGCTCCGACCGGTACCGCATCGCAAACGCTTCGTCGTGACGAATAATCGGCGTTCCCCTCAGACGCTTCAAAATCCCCACCTGAATCTCCTGCGGCCCCATCGCCACCAAACGGTCAAACCCCCGTCCAAAACTCTCCCACGTCTCCCCCGGTAACCCCGCAATCAAGTCCGCGTGAATGTGCACACCCGTGTGCTCACGCAAATGACGAATGTTCGCCTCCAAACGGACGTAATCCTGCCGCCTCCGAATATTGGTCGCCGTGGCAACGTCAAACGTCTGAATCCCAACCTCCAACTGCACCGAACCCACAGGAAACCACGCGAGATCCTCCATCAACGCCATCGGCATTCGGTCCGGCACCATCTCGAAGTGCAAAAACATGCCTTCACACCAACGCTCCCGGAAAAAGGCCACAATCGCCCGACTCACCCGCTGACTCAGGTTGAACGTCCGATCCACAAACTTGAACACCCGCGCCCCACGCTCCAGTAACGCCTCCATCCCCGCTAAAAACCGATCCAACGGAAAAGCCCGCACCGGCACGTCCAACGAGGACAAACAAAACTCGCACGTAAACGGACACCCCCGCGACGCTTCCACATACAGCACGCGGTTCCTCAAGTCCGTCGCCGTGTAGTGCTCATAAGGAAACGCCACCTCCTCCAAAACCGGCAACCCCGCTGCCATCACCTTTGGAACCCCACCCTCGCCCGCAAGCAAACGTCGGCACAACGCCGCAAACGCAACATCCGCTTCCCCCGTAATCAAATAATCCGCCAGGCGAACAATCTCCTGCGACTCCCACTCAAAACTCACCTCGGGCCCGCCCAACACCACCGTCACTTCCGGCGCGCACTCCTTCAATCGCCGCACCACCTCACACGAAATCACCGCATTCCAGATGTACACTCCGAGTCCCACAATGGAGGGACCCGCCCCCAAAATCTCCGCCACAATACGCTCCACATCCTGCTTCAAATCAAACTCCAGAATCCGCGCGCTCGACTGCAACTCACCCAGGTTTGCGTACAAATACCGCAACCCCACCGCAGCATGGATGTAACGGGCGTTGATTGTCGCCAAAACAATCGCCGCCCGCACCGGACCTGCCTCTGGATACATCACCGCCATCGGCACACGTTCGCCCCCGCGATCGCTTCTCCGCAACCGCAAACCTCATCCCAAAAGCCCAACCACCGCCTGCGCCGCTTGATCCCGAGGATGCGGTTGCACCGCTCGCGCCGGTAAACTCGTCAAAACCACGCAAATCACGCGCTTCACCGGATCCGCCCACGCAATCGTCCCCGTCGATCCCGTGTGCCCAAACACGCGGTCCGACACCCCGCGCCCCGCCAACGATTCCCCCACATCCAACGCCAGACCCCGCGATTCCAACCCCTCCCGATTTCGGTTGGATGACATCAATCGCGCTGTCTCAGGACGAATCACTCGACCTTGCTCCAACAAAAACTCGCCCAACCACTTCGCCACATCCGCCGCCGACGCATGCGTCCCCCCCCAAGGCGCTCCCAACGCCCGCCAATACGCGCTGTTCCAGTTCCAACTGACCGAACCCGGATCCCCGCCGCCCGCCTCCGGAGCCGCAAACTCAATCTGCATCGGAACAAAATCCTTCACCTCAAACCGCCCCAACCCCTGCGCCGAACGCGTCATGCCCAACGGCCCCATCACCACCCGCTCCGTAAACGCACGAATCTCCTCTCCGCTAATGACCTCCGCCACCCGTGACGCCAACAAAATCCCCATGCTCGAGTAGTCGTACCGCGTCCCCGGCTTGAACTGCAACGGCGTCCGCGCCGCCCCCTGCACAAACTCGCTCAACGGCGCATGCGCCTTCCGCATGTCCGCATTGTTCGCCAACTGATCCGGCAACCCCGACACGTGCGTTAACACCTGCTGAAGGGTCACCTCCTCGCGCCCTTCTCCGCGAAACTCTGGAACAAATTTCGAAACTCGGTCCTCCAACCGAAACGCGCCGCGATCAAACAAACTCATCAACCCCGTGATCACAATCGGCTTCGAAATCGACCCCAACAAATACATGTCCTTCACCGAAGCCCCAGCCCCCACCGCCAGTGAATAAATCTCGGGCCGACCACTGCCGTGAACCTCCACGTGCATCGATGCCGAACGCACCAACCCCAACTTCACCGCATCCTCCAACACGCGCGAAGCCACCTCCCAACGCCGCCCCTCCACCGCCCTTGCCAGCGGTCCCCCCACCGCAACACCCAATGCTGACATCAAAAAACCGCGTCGGGATCCGGAATACGTGAACATGTCACGCACTCCAGCAATCCACGCGCCCACCTCTACTCGCGCCGAAGTGCGTCCAGCGCCCGACTCCGAACCGAAAACGCCACCGCAACCCACAAACTCACCAACGCCACCAAAACCAACACCCCAGGAACACCCCAAAGCATCCTCGGATCAAGCGGCCGCCCCTGCTGCATCAGCGCAGGAACCGTGGCCACCAACGATGCCCCAGCCCCCGTTACCGCCCCCGCCAAAACAGCCAGCACATGCTCCAAACGCAACACCGCTCGCACCCGTCCCCGCGTCCATCCCACCGCCTCCAACATCGCCAACTCCGCGCGCCGCTCCAGCCCATGCCGCAACGCAATCACCCCCGTCGCACACGTCGCCAACACCACCCCCAACCCACCCAAAATCTGAAAAATCAGCAAGTACGTGTTCTCCACCGCCCGTAACTCCGCCAACCGATCCATCGTCGAGCGCAGCTCCAATCCCCTGTCCCGAAGCGCCTTCGTAAACGCTGCCGCAACCCCAGCCACATCCCCCGCACCCTCCCCCAGCCGAATCAGAAACTGGCGCTGCCCGCCCGCATCCGGAAACGCCTCCATGAACGCCTCTTCCCGCATCAACAAAACTCCCTGCAACACCGAACCCGACAACATCCCCTCAATCCGCATCCGCACCGTGCGCCCCCCCTCGCGAACCGTCACCACGTCATGCATCCCCTTCTGCAAAGACCATCGCGCCGTTGCCTCGTCCGCCACCACCGGAATCACCCCCTCCTCCGTCACCGCATCCAAAACCTCCCACCCCGACCCCGCCGCAAACCGGAACGCTCCCTTTTCCGCAAACGCGCCCCGAGGAACGCCAAACACTTTCGGCTCCACCGCGCGGTTCAGATTCAAGCAACTCGCTTCATCCCCCTCGCGCACACGCAACCCCACCACCTCCGCGCCCGCCACCTTCTTCACATCCACCCCTATCTCCTCCAATACCTCCGCCTTGTTCAAATTCACGTACACCGGTAACGCACTCTCCCCCATCAACGCAAAACCTCCCGTCCCCCCAGACGGTTTCGCATCCGCCTCCGAAGACGTTCGGTGAAAACACTCCACCCCGACCACCAAGAACGTCCCTGCCGCCATGCTCATCGCGAGGCTCAAAGGACGCGAGGGACGATCTCCCAAGTACCGTAAAGCCAACCCAAATCTCCCCCGGAACTTCCGTCCACCGCACCAACGCAAAAATCCCGCAAACGCAAGGAGCCCACCCGCCAACACCAACGCGCCGTGTCCAAAGAAACGCTCCGTCCCGCCCTCTCCCATCGCACCCGGTCCGAACGATAACGCGGCCCCAGTTCCCGCCAGCAACACCCCCGTCGCCACGCGCCACCCTGCCCCGCCACGCGCCACTCGAACCGTCCCGCCCGCCTCCTCTCTGCCCTCAAGCAACTGACGGGGAACCCCCGACATCCACCGCCGAACAACACGTCCGCCCCCCAGCGCCGCCGCCACAAATACCCCAACACCGCTCCACACCAAATGCACCGGATTCATCCCCATCTCCACCACCACCCCGGACGCCACTCCCTTCCATGTCGTCTGCATCAACCGCAAAATCACCGCCGCGTACTCCACCCCACACACCGTTCCAATCACCGTCGCCAACAAAACCACCCCAACCGCCTCCCCCACAAACACGCGAAACACCTGCCCATTCGTAAACCCCAAAGCCAGCAAAGTACCCGCCTCACGCGTCCGCTGCTGCATCGAAATCGCCTGCAACAAAAACGCCAGCACCACGGCCGACACGATCAGGAAAAAACTGAACCCGCCGAACAACCCCGCAAAATCCACCGGCGAATCCACCGCCTGCCGCGCCGCCCCCGCAAGATCCACCACCCGCACCCCAACTCGCGTCTGCGCCGCCATCGCCGCCACCTCTTCGCGAAACCCCTCCAACGCGCGATCCACCCGCACAGCCGTCGTGCTCCCCCACCGGTTCTTCCAAAGCGCGCGCCCCGCTTCCAACCCCACAAACACCTTCGGAGTCCCACGATACTTCTTCCAATACTCCTCGTCCCGATCACGAATCCGCTCCGTCTGAATCGCAAAACCCGGTTTCCAGTCGCGACAACTCCCCGCATCCGCAATCCCCGGAAAATCAGGCATCAACCCCGCCTCCACCCCCGGCGCGTCCATCTCCAAAATCCGCGCCACGCGAAACGCCGCACGCTTCTCTTCCAAATCCCGCCGTCCCCCAGAAACCAAATACACCAACTCCAACGTCCCCCCGACCTTCAACCCCAAATCATCCGCCACCCACCGCGTCACCACCGCCTCGTCAGACGCCATCCCCGGAAACACGGGCCCCGTCTCCCGTTCCGGTAACGCAGACACCATCGAATAAGGCGTCACACGATCGCCCGACCGAATCTCATTCACAAAATACGTCAACACCGCCCGCCCCCCAGCAACCCCGTCCACATACTCTCGATCCAAAAACACGCGTCCGCTCCGAACCTCCGCCCCTTGGCCGTCCACCCCCACCGCTCGAACCTCCAACCCCGAGTCCTCCGGACGCCACGCCTTCTTCACCGCCCCCTCCAACCGCTCCAAATCCGCTTCCCCACTCAACAAGACATTCGCCTTCCCCTCCGCCCCCATTCGATCCGCAAGAAATGCGCGATCAAAAAATACGCTCGGTCCGGGCACTTGAACCGGCGAAAGACCGAACGCCCCAAACCGCTTGCGGTCCAGCACCGCAGCCACCCGCACCCGCAACCCCTCCACCTCATCCTCCTTGCCCGAAAGGGGCGCATCCTTCGAAAGCGCCGACGCCTTCTCCACCCGCACCACCAGCGTGTCCCCACCCTTCACCCCTAACCGCGCCGCCAACACCTCATTCACCGCACACTCCGCCGGAGCAATCTCGCGCCGCGCCCCATCCGGACTGAACGCCCAAAACCGCGAATCAACCCCATACACCTGAACCGAGTTCGCTCGAACACTCCCGTCCGGCACCGTCGCGCTCCCCCGCGTCGCAATCATCGCCGCGTCGCGCCCGCCCGTCGCCTGCGCCAACTCCGCTCGGAAAAACCGTTCCCCACCCACCAACGCCGTCCGAACCCCGCCCAAGCGCGCCTCTCCCGCCCGCCGCAATGTCGTCCGTACCGAATCCCCCACCGTCACCGCACCCGACATCACCACCGCAGAAATCCACACCCCGAGGAACATCCCGGCATGCAACCGCCAATGATGAGTCAGCCCTCGAACAATCAGTTGAATGAAACTCATGACACCTCAGTCGTTGAAACCCCGCCTCACTCCGACTCCTCAAACCGGCCGTC
>JBEEPE010000018.1:0-3786 GCA_041191265.1 Verrucomicrobiota bacterium
AACATTTCGGGGGAGGCGTTGATCCCCTAGAGGGCTTTGGGGCGAGAGTAGGCTGATCCGAGTGTGGATTATCCTGTTGGAGGAAAGAGACTAAACGTTTCTGAGGCGATGATGGATTTCGTGAATGAGGGCCGGGCCCCGGTAAATCAGGCCAGTGTAAAGTTGTATGAGACAGGCACCTGCGTCCAAGCGTCGGAGGGCCTCGTCTGCATCAAAGATGCCACCTACGGAAACCACGGGGAGTTTCGTGTTTTTGACGATGAACGTGAGAACCTCCATGGAGCGTTGGCGGACGGGCATCCCGCTGAGGCCGCCGGTTTGGAGGCGGTGGTGGGGGACGGTGGCGTGATCGATGGTTGTGTTGGTTGCGATCAGTCCGGCGAGTCGGTGCGATTCTGCGAGGGCAATGATTTCACCGATCGCATCAAGGGTGAGGTCGGGCGCAATTTTCAGGAGAATCGGCAGGTTGCCGGTGTTTAGGGATTGGATGCTGCGGAGGAGGCTGTCGAGGGCGGTTCGGTCTTGGAGAGCGCGGAGCCCTGGCGTGTTCGGGGACGACACGTTGAGCACGAAGTAGTCACCCAAGTGGCGGAGCCTTTTGAAAGACGCGGCGTAGTCTGCGTCGGCTTCCTCGAGTGGGGTGACCTTGCTTTTGCCGAGGTTGATTCCGACGGGAATCGTTGGCCAATGACCGGAGGCTTGAAGCGCTTCGAGGCGGCTGGCGATTTGTTCGGCACCTTGATTGTTGAATCCGAGGCGATTGATGAGGCCGCTGATTTCTGGAACGCGAAAGATTCTTGGTTTCGGATTTCCGGGTTGGGCTTTTGCCGTGATGGTGCCGACCTCTGCGAACCCGAACCCGAGGGCTTCCCAGCCGGGGAGGGCGAACGCGTTTTTATCGAAGCCCGCGGCGAGTCCAACCGGCGAGGGAAAGCGGAGTCCAAACGCGTCGCGCGCCAGCTCGGGCGGCAATGGCGTGCGAATGCTGTTTAGAACAGGGCCGAAAAGTTCCAACGCTCCCATGGCCACGTGATGAATGGTTTCCGCGTCGATGCGGAAGAACACGGGGCGCATGAGGGAGCGGTAGAGATCCATTTTCGGCAACGCGGTTTTTTGGCCGAACGAGGTGCTAGGCCATTTGGGACATCCACTCCTTGTGGGCCATGGGCGAGATTTCGGAAGGTTTGATTTCGCTGCGCCCCCCCCAGAAAACGTTCGTGTAGGTCACTGGAATGCCCTGTTCCACAAGATGTTGGTCGATAGCCGCTTTGTGGGCGAGGACGCGATCCTTTTCCGTTCCATGAGCGACCGACATGATGTTGACGTTGTTGAAATCGGGTCCGCCTTCGCGCCAGTAGCAGTGGGTGAGGATATCGAATCGTCCGACTTGGCCGCCGGCTTCGAGTTCGCGTCCTTGGGGGACTGCCCAGTGGAAGAGGGCGTTGAAACGGGTTACGCGGACACCGGCTTGCGAGGGTTTCACGTGCTCGAGGAAGGTGGAGAAGCGGCCGATGACCTTGCGTGACTGGAGGCTTTCGGCGACTTCGAAGAATCGATCGAGGCTAACGCCTGCGCGTTGCGCTCTGCCGGCCCATGGGTTGAGTCCAATCTCGGAGGCTTCGAACTCACGTTTGAGTTCGACGAGAACGGTCCACTCTTCGTCGGTGAGGTGAACGGAGGCGACGGGAATCATTTGAGCGGGATCGGCCGCTTTGTCACCTGGCTCGATGGTTTTGCGGCGGACGTGTCCGACTCCGAGGGCGAAGATGCCTTTGGCGGGCATGAGCTTAAACTTATCGCATCCGGTGTGGCGCATGAGGACCCGGCAGTGCTCGTCGAGGGAGCGGCCGGTTGGCACTTTGAGGGTTGTCCAGAGGCGAAACTCCGAGCCGGCGGTTTGTTGGTCGGTGGAACGGATGACGACATGTCCGGAGAACGGATCCTTTTGGAACATGAAATCGAACGCGGCGTTCAGTTTGTCTTCGGGAACGCGCCACGCGACGAGGGCACCGTCTGCGAGGTTGGTTGCGATGAGGGTTTGGCGGACGCGCCGGATAGTGCCGGCGTTGAGCATGGCGCTGATGCGTTCGATGACGGTTTCGAGGGGCACTCCGGATTTTTCGGCGATTTCGAGAAATGGTTCGCGAACGAAGCCTTGGATTTTGTCCTCGGAGATGGAGAGGATTTGCGCGTTCAGCGGGTCGTTGTGTTCGACGGGTGTGGTTGACATGACTTTGATGGGGGGAGGGTTAGTACGATTTTGCAAAGACGACGCGTCCTGCGCTGGGTTCACCGGTGACAACGCAACGACCTGGCTCGGAAGTTCCGGGGATGGTTCCTGGCGTGGGGATGCAGCGGATGGTGACTTTTAGCTCTTCTTTGATGCGTTGTTCTACCTCGGGTGATCCGTTCCAGTGGGCGAGCGCGAACCCGCCGTGAGCTTCTGGCTTGCCGCTGTTCTTCGGGGTAAAGAACTCTTTAAACGCATCGTAAGAGTCGATTTGCACCATGTTCGCGTCGCGGTAAACGGTTGCTCTTTCGAGCAGTGTGTCATGGATGGACTGGAGGGTGGCTGCGATGTTGGCAACGGCTTCGTCGGTGGTTGGGAAGCTTTTGTCTTTCGGACTGGCGTCTCGACGGGCGAGGGCAACGGTTCCTTTTTCGAGGTCGCGTGGACCGATCTCGATGCGAACAGGCACACCTTTTTTAATCCACTCCCAGCTTTTGGTTCCGCCGCCGATGTCGCGTTGATCTATTTCTACGCGAATGGGATGTCCGTGGAACGACTGGGATTGCAGGCGGGTTGCGAGTTGTTTTGCGGCGTCGAGAACCGCGGCCCGTGTTTCTTCTTTGGGGGTGACGGGGATGATGACGACTTGGGCGGGGGCGATGCGAGGGGGGAGGATGACGCCGTCGTCATCGCCGTGGGCCATAATGACGGTGCCGATGAGGCGGGTGCTGACTCCCCAGCTGGTGGTCCATGCCAGTTCTTGGGTGTTGGAGCGGGAGACGAACTTGATGCCGCTGGCTTTGGCGAAGTTTTGTCCGAGGAAGTGGGACGTACCGGCTTGGATGGCTTTCCGGTCTTGGACCATGGCCTCGATGCAGAGGGTTTGGACGGCGCCGGGGAAACGTTCGCCTGCGCTTTTCTCGCCGGTGATGACGGGGAGCGCGAGGTGATCGCGAGCGAAGGTTTGGTAGACTTTGAGCATTTGCTCGGTTTCTTCACGAGCCTCTTGTTCGGTTTCGTGAGCGGTGTGGCCTTCTTGCCAGAGGAACTCGGCGGTGCGGAGGAACACGCGGGGCCGCATTTCCCAGCGGACGACATTGGCCCACTGGTTGATGAGGATCGGAAGGTCGCGGTAGGACTGCACCCACTTGGCGTAGGTCTCGCCGATGATGGTCTCGGAGGTCGGGCGGACGATGAGGGGCTCCTCGAGCTCACCCGCGGGGACGAGCTTGCCGTCGGGACCGGCCTCGAGGCGCGAGTGGGTGACGACCGCGCACTCCTTGGCGAAGCCGTCGACGTGGGCGGCCTCCTTCTGGATGTAGCTGACGGGGATGAAGAGCGGGAAGTAGGCGTTCACGTGCCCCGTCTCCTTGAACATCGCGTCGAGGTCGCGCTGGATGTTCTCCCAGAGCGCGTAGCCCCACGGCTTGATCACCATGCAACCGCGGACCGCGCTGTTCTCGGCCAGGTCGGCATGGCGGATCACCTGTAGGTACCACTCCGGGTAATCCTCGGCGCGGGTCGGGGTGATGGCGGTCTTGGGCTTGGCGGCGGTC
>JBEEPE010000019.1:0-4708 GCA_041191265.1 Verrucomicrobiota bacterium
GGTTTTGCGCCTTCTTTGACGAGCTTCATGGGGCGTCCGAGCGGGGTGGTTAGTTCGCGGTGGAAGTTGATGCCGAGTGCGTGGCAGACGCTGGCGTGCAGGTCGGCGACTTGGACGGGGCGGTCGGCGGGTTCCATCCCGTCTTTGTCGGAGGAGCCGATGACCTGGCCGCCTTTGATGCCGCCTCCGGCCATGATGCAGCTGAAGACACGGGCGTGATGGTCGCGTCCGGCATCTTTGTTGATATTGGGGGTGCGGCCGAACTCGGAGAGCATGATGACGAGCGTCTTTTGGAGGCGACCGGATGCGTGAAGGTCCTCAATGAGTGAGGAGAACGCGGGGTCCATGACGGAGCCGTGGTTGCGCATGGCGGGGAAAACGTCCATGTGGTTATCGAAACCGCCGCGGTTTACCTGCACGAAGCGCACGCCTGATTCGATGAGTTTGCGGGCGAGGAGTGCGCCGCGGCCGAACTCGGTGAGGCCGTATCGTTCGAGGGTTTTTGGGTCCTCTTTATCGAGGTTGAAGGCGGAGAGCGCGGGGCTCTTCATGAGTGTAACGGCGTCCTTGAGGGCGACTTCGGCTTCTTTGAACTGGCTGGCGGCCATTTTGCTACCGGCGCGCGCGTTCATTTTTGCGAGCACTTCGAGGCGGCGCTGGCCTTGCACTTGATTGATGCCATCGGGGAAAGCGAGGTAGGGGTCGCGTTCACCGGGGAGGCCGATGTAATAGGCTTCGCAGCGTTGTCCGAGGTAACCGGCGCGCGGGGCCATGCCGCCGATGCTGATGTAGGCGGGAAGGTCGCCGATGCGGTTGGTTTCGTTGACGACAAACGATCCCATGCCGGGGTGGACGAGGGCGGGGTTTTGCGGGTAGCTGGTTTGGAGTTCGTAGGTGGCGCGGCCGTGATCACCGTTTGTTCCTGCGATGGAACGGATGATGGAGCAGTGGTGCATTTGCTTCGCCGTGAGGGGGAAGATTTCGCTGATTTGCACACCGTCAGCGCTGGTTTTGATGGCTTCGAACTCGCCTCCGGTGGGGCGTCCTGGCTTTGGATCCCATGTATCGATGTGGCTCATGCCGCCGCCGTTCCAGAAGAGGATCACGGACTCTGCTTTTGCGGCGTGGTCTGCGCCGAGGGAAGCGAGGAGGCGGTTAACGGGCATGCCGAGGAGGGCAGCGGACCCCGCGAACCGGCTGAGGAACCGGCGACGGGAAACGGTGTAGTCGTTGCAGGAGGACATGGTTTTATTTGGTTGATGGTTTGAGGGTGAACTGAGCGGGCGTGGAAGGGATGGGTTTAGGGGACGAAGCGGAACTCTTGGGAGTTGAGCAAGGCCCAACGGAGATCGGCGAGGCCGTCGACTGGGGTATTTCCTGAGGCGATGACTTCTCGTGCTTCGGCGAGTTCGTCTTTCGACGGCCGGCGTGTAAGGCATTCGAGGTAGACCAGTTCGACGGCTTTGTCGGGCTGGGCGGAGGGGCCGTCGATTAGTTTGAAAACGGGTTCGAGTGGGCCGACGCGCGCGGCTTCGTGGGTGGCTTTTCCGTTGAGCATCATGAGCTCTTGGCGCAGGGACGGGAGTTCGTCGCGGAACTCCCCGAGGTTGTCGCGGGCGGGTTGGCCGAACACGCGAAGAAAATGCGAGGGAGGCGCGGGGGTTGCCATCCGCATGCTGCTGTCAAACTTGGGGTTGTCATCGATGACCTGTTTGACGGTTTCGAGACGGAAACGTTCTGCATTTCCGGATGCGAGCAGGCGGCGGCGCGCCTCGCGAGCGGCTTCTGCGGCGTCGTCCTCCATTTTCTGTTTTTTCATCGCGTCCATCTTGGACTCAGAGAGCACGTCGCCGGCGGATTCGTCCTTGCCGCCTTTTTTGTTCATGGCGGGTTTGAGGAGTGCGTCGAAATCGAGGGCAGCGCCTTTCTCGGAGTCGTAGGCAGCGGGGTTGGAGGGTTGCATGGCCATCATCGTGGCTTTGTCGTCCGCTGACGCGCCGTCGGTGGCGGCGGCAATCATCTCGCGCGGGGCGAGCGGGATCCGGATTTGTTTTTCGATTTCTCGGACGTTTGCGCCTTCGGGCCATTTGTGGGCGAAGAGGTGGCCTGCGGTGGTGATGCTATCGAGCAGCACTTCACCGAGCATTCGCCGTGGGCGCGTGCTGGTGAAGTTGGACTCCGCGAGTGCGAGTGCGTTGGGAGAAACCCCTTCGGGCAAATGGCCCCGTTGGTAGGTGTCGGTGAGCATCACCAGTTTAACGAGGTTACGAAGGTCGTACCCGGAGGCGATGAACTCTTGCGCGATGTACTGCAGCGTTTGTGGGTGCCGCATCTCGTTGTAGGCGGAGAAGTTGTCGAGGGGTTCCACGAAGCCGCGTCCGACGAGTTCGGCCCAGATTCGGTTGACGAAAGCGCGTGCGAAGAAGGGGTTGGCGGGATCGGTGATAAAGTCCGCTAGCTGAGCGCGTTTTCCGCTTTCGCTGTAGATGGTTTTGTCGGGGTTTCGCGCACGAGCGGCGGCTGCGGCTTCGGCGAGAAGTGCGGCGTCCTGTGTTTTGGTCTTGAGCACTTTGCGCGTGTCGAGGTCATCGACGAGGGCGTCGAGTTCCTTGCTCGCGGCCTTGGTGGCAGCGGCGTTGGAGCGTCCGTTTCGGAGGTCTTCGAGGCGGGCGATGTAGTGGGGTTTTTTATCGAACTTGAGGAGTTGGATGGGGAACTTTGCGGCGACGGAGTCGCGCTTTGGCGGTTGTTCGCGTTCTGGTGGCCACTTGACCATGTTTTCGTCGATCTCGGTGGCGTAGATGGTTTTAACGTTCTTTCCTTTTTCGACCTGTTTGGTTTGGCCGAAGAACGCGGCGAGTTCGTAGAACTCTTTTTGTTTCCAATCGTCGAAGGGGTGATCGTGGCATTCTGCGCATTGGAGTCGGACGCCGAGGAAGATTTGGGAGGTGGCGCCAGCGAGCGGCATGGGGTTGGCATCGTCGCCGAGGGTGAAGCCGACGGCGGGGGAGTTGTCGGGGCGACCGTTGGTGGTGATGAGTTCGCGCACGAGTCGGTCGTAGGGTTTGTTTTCTGCGACGCTTTTGTTCACGAAGGCGAGGAGTTCGGGTCCGCCGGCGAGCCGCTTATTGGTTCGGATGCGGAGCATGTCGGCGAAGAAAACGGTCCATCGATCGGCGAAGGCTTTGCTGGCGATGAGGCGATCGACGAGTTTGCTGCGGCGGTCTGGGGAGCGGTCTTGTTCGAACTGGCGGATTTCTTCGGCGGTGGGGATGCGGGCGATGAGGTCGACGGAGGCGCGGCGAAGGAACGCTAGATCGTCGATGGGGTTGGCGGTCTGGGGTTTACCTTCTTTGAGAGCAGCGTTTTCTTTGGCGAGAATGCTGTCGATGGTGGCGGCGGCCTCTTTCAGTGACGCGGGTGCCTTGTCTGGGATGAGGCTTTTTTCTGCGAGCCCTGGGACTTCCTTTTTGAGTTGTTTGAGGACGACGCCCTCGGGCCATTCCGCGCCGGCGTTGACCCATTCGACGAGCCATTTGCGGTGGGGGCCGGAGAGGGGTTCGGTTTCCTGCGGCATGATTTCTTCGTGGCCGCGCGGGAGGGTGACGCGGCGGGCGAGTTCAGGCAGCGCGTCTGGGTCTTTTTTTGCGGTGACAGAACCGCTATCACCGCCCTTGAGAAGTCCTTCTTTGGTGTCGAGGCGCAGGCCCCCTTTCGTTTTCTCGGCGCTATGGCAGCGCACGCAATGGGCTTCGAGGACGGGTTTGACTTGTTGTTTGAAATCGATGCCTGCGTGAGCAGCGAGGCTGACAGAGAATGCGGAGATGACGGCGGCTGAGTGACGCATATCTTTGTTTGAGTGTGGGTTGTTGAAGCAGGATGGACTCTAGCGGCAGGCGTTTGTTTCGGCGGAATCACGCCTTTTTGTGGCGTGTTGAGTGAGCGTGGCGGCTGTGAATGGGGAGGGTTTGGTGGATGAGTCGTCGATGGGGCGCGCAGTTGCCGAAAAATGTTGGACTGAGTTAGTCGGCCTGTTTGGCGGCGCCGCCGAGGGTGACGTCGATGCCGTAGGTGAGGGAGAGATCTTGATGGGCTTTGCCGGCCCAGGAGGTGTTGAGGTGGACTTTGCAGACGCTTTTGAGGGTGCGTATGGCGGCTTCTTTATCTCCCTTGGCGGCTTGATGATTTGCGATGCGGTAGTGGGCTTCGGGAGCGTGGGATTTGAAAAAGTTCATGACGCTGGTGAGGGTTTGAACGGCGGCGTCGTGATTTTTCTGGGCGCCTTGGCATTCCGAGATTCGGAAGAGTGCTTGGGGCTCTTTTTGGGAGGCGGTGAACGCGGCGATGGCGTCTGGGTATTTGCCGGTACGTTGGAGGATATCCCCGAGGCTCCATTGGATGTCGTTGGAGCGGTCGGGGTGTTTGGTGAGCATTTTCTTGTAGAGGTCGATGGCGGTTGCGGTGTTTTTTTCGTCGAGGTAGGAGCCGGCGATTTCGGAGTCCGCGCGGTACTGGTCTTTCAGTTCGCGGTACGCGAGGCGTGCGGCATTGAAGTCACCTTTTGCGCGGAGGGTTTCTGCGAGGTCGAGACGAACGCGCTCGTTTTCGGGATGGCGTTTGAGAGCTGTTTGGAGGCGTTGGAGCGCTTTATCGCGGTCGCCTACGGCGGCGAGGATGCGGGCGGTGGCGAGTTCGAGGGCTGGGCGTG
>JBEEPE010000020.1:0-11287 GCA_041191265.1 Verrucomicrobiota bacterium
GAGTCTTCGTTGCCTCAAAACCGACATTGGAAACTAGACTCTCAAAGATCGCACCAGGAGAATCTCTCGCTGGCGTTCGCTGCTTTTCAGCGGCGGGTTGTGAAATCTACCCAACCTTCTCTCGCCGTCAAAAAAAAAGTGGAGGAAACGGGAGGCGTTTTACGCATGTCTTTTTCGTTCAATCGCTTGCGAAGTGAAGTTTTTTACCAAATCCGCTTGGCCCGATAGCGTTTCGGGGCGGTGTTTGGCGCGTGCATGCCTACTACGGCCATCTCGCTACTCAGCCATCTTGCGGTTTAAGTAACTTCGCGTGAGAGGAATGCTTTTGTACTCAAGGCGAAAAACAACTAGGCGAGAATTTTTCCCCGAGACACCCAGCGTTATCAGACACTGGCGGAATGGATCTTCCCACGTGCACTCATAAAAGTCACTTCCCTCACGAATCTTACGCACAATTTCTGTTTCTGTCGCAGCGTTTTTGACAACGTGGACTGACGTGGGACGTCCAAACTTTGCGGTAACGGCATCTTGAACCGTGAGGGCCCACTCGAGAAATGGAACAAGCTCAGAATCAGGTTGATTTGAAATTCGGACGTAAGCGCCAACGGTCAACCGTCCATCATGATCCGGGATTAGAACCGCCTGGACTCGCTCGTCGGCCAGTGTGGTTGGCTTGTGAAGGTTTTCACCCTCTTTCGCCCATGTAACTCGGTCAGCGATATACTCTATTTTTGATCCGAATTTGATTCCCATGAAGCTATCGGGGAAACGGTTCTCCAGCTCCAGTTTCCCCAGTTCGGCATTTTCATTTTCAGATGCTTCCTCTCGTCCGCTGGCGGGCGATGCCTCCTTTGGAACCCCGTCAGGTTTTGAGCCCGGCGAGCTGTTTTTTCCGTTCAAAAAGACTCCCGCTACTGCCAGTAAAAAGCCAACCGCAACGCCAATCACTGAATACTTGAGTGCCTCGGCTTTGGGCTTGGCAGTCCGCTCATCAGCGGCGCTTCGAACACTCGAATGTGTTCGCAAAATGCCGAATGGCGCCCCAGTAGCACGTCCGTCTCCCGAGTTTTCAATCATCATCGGGGTAACCCGCCGAATCTGTATTTCCGCGGGAAGGTCTTTGTGTCCGCTCGGTTCCGCACCGGGCTCGGGAATCATCCCGTACACTTCGGGCAACGGTTCCATTCCCGTGGGAACAAAGTTGACAGGCACTACTCGGTCTCCGAGGAGCGCATCACCCGCGTACTGAGGAGCAAGGGGACCGTGTTGTTCCTCTTCTTGGCTATCTGAAACCGAGCTACATGCCTCGTCTGGAACCCAGACCTCTGGCCTTAAATCGTTCTCATCGTCCTGCCGATTCGCGATTCCATCATGGATTACTTTTGGTGGAAGTGGGACCACGAATACCTCCCCGCAGCCCGTGCATACGCAGTTAAGGCCTGCCAACTCAGCATCAACCTCGAACGATTGGTTGCAATACGGACACTCGAAAAAATAGTTCATCTTCCCGTTTCGTCGTCACCAGAGAATAGCAGAATCCAAGCCCTTTAAACCTTACTCATCCAGCAAGAAGCGGAAGTCATCGAGCGTCAGTGCTTTTGCAAAAATCTCCTCGCCGAGGATGTCTGTTGCCAGTTGCCCCTTGGACTGTTGCAACTGTCGAATCTTCTCCTCAATGGTGTCTCGGGCAATCAACCGGTAAGCGATGACATTTCGCGTCTGCCCTATGCTATGGGTGCGGTCAATGGCCTGATTCTCGACCGCAGGATTCCACCACGGGTCGTACAGAACCACATACGAAGCCTCTGTTAGGTTTAATCCCATGCCGCCTGCGCGAAGTGAAATGAGGAACACTGCAGCGCCGTCAGTCGTCTTAAACCGCTTCACAACCTCCTCTCGATCCTCCGTCTGCCCAGTCAGCATTGTGTAACGGTAGCCCTTCCCCTCGATTTCCCGCTCAATTCGCTCCAACATCTCAACAAACTGTGAGAACACGAGCACCTTGTGCCCCTGAGCCATCAGCGGCTCTAGCAGGTCCATCAATGCCTCCAACTTCGAGCTATTTAAGTGTCCTGAACCATCGTCCGACAATCCGGGATGGCAGCATATTTGCCTCAACTTGAGCAGCGATGACAGCATCGTGAAGCGCTGCTTATCCATCTCCGCACCAGACCGAATCGAAAGAAGCATCTGCCTCGCTCGCTTCAACTCTGCGCGATAAAGCGTTTGCTGCTCCCCGTCTAAATCAACCACCAAATCCTTCTCAGTCCGCTCGGGAAGATCGCGAGCCACCTCCCCCTTAGTCCTCCGAAGCACAAACGGCCTGACCCGCGCAGCCAGTCTGCGACGAGCAAGCGGATCTGTGCGTGAATCAAACTGACGCTGAAACTTTGCCCGAGCGCCGAGCACCCCCGGCATCGCGAACTGCATGATGCTCCAAAGGTCCAATAACCGGTTCTCAATCGGCGTCCCGCTCAGCGCGAGCCTATAGCGCCCCCTCAAGGAAAACGCCGCCTCCGCAGTCTGAGACTGCGGGTTTTTGATAAACTGGGCTTCATCCAAAATCACAGCATGCCACTCCACATCCGAGAGAACCTGCGAAGCCGCCCGCAAATGCGCGTAGTTGATGATCAACAAATCCGCCCGCTCCCGACTCGCCTTTAACGTGGCAGCGTTAGAACCCAACCAAAAGAAGACCCTCATTCCCGGCAAAAAACGCTGCGTTTCCGATCGCCAGTTCTGCATTACCGACTTGGGGCAAACCACCAACGAGGGGAGGCCCTTGAAGTCAGATTGGTTCCGTAACCAAGCGAGCCATGTCAGCGTCTGAAGCGTTTTTCCGAGCCCCATATCGTCCGCTAAAATCCCTCCGAACTGGTTGCTCGAGAGGTAAGCGAGAAACTGGAAACCCTCCCGCTGGTAAAGCCGAAGATCCGCATTCAGCCCCTCGGGAATGTCCGGCGCGATTCGCGTTCGAATGTCCTCAATACGCGTCCGAACCATCCGAGCATCCCCCTCAGAGAGCAGCCTCGACATCGATTTTCCCGAAAGTTGCAACGCATGGACCCGCTGTGAGTCAACGCCCTCAAAGTCCGGATTCAAACCGAGATCCGCCAAAGCCTCTTCGTCCTCCGCGGTCATATCCAGTTCCAGCCTACGCCATCCTTTTCCCTTAATCCGCACAAACTTACCACGCGCCTCCAAGAGGATCCTCAACTCCTCAGAAGTTAGCTCCGTGTCACTCGCAGAGAGCGCCACCGTGATGTCAAACCAGTCCATTTTGTTCCCTGTCCCCGGTACCGCCTGAACCTTCAGCGACGCCTTCACAGGATCCAAAAGAATCGACTTCAAATCCTTACTCACCTCGACATCAACACCCTCAGGCAACTCCTCCATTGCCGCAGCAAACTCCTCTGGGAAACCCCTCCCAATCAGGCGCATCCACGCGCCCCACCGCCCTTTCACCTCACGCACCTGAAAGAGAGAAAGAACCGCCGGCACCTCGCCGCGCGCTACCTGTCCCAAGCTCACAATCGTCCGCTCGGTCTGCCTTGGCTTCCGGACAACCGACCAGCCTTCCTTCGTGAAAATCCACTCCGCGTCTACCTCCGGCGCCGTCGCGCGTAACTCCATCATCAAAATCTCTCCCTCAAAATCCTCCTCAATCCAAAGTCGAGCAACCACCTGCGGCTTAACATCCACGACCCTCGAAGAAATGTCGTCCGGCAGAGGCAAGCCCAGCCGTTGCAAAAATGCCGCGCCATCCGGAGTCTCCAAAGCCTCCGCAGGAATCGTTACCGGCTCCTTGGGAACCCACATCGGCACAGAGTCCAAAACGAAAACCGAATCCCCCGTCACGTAAAATCCAGGCTCTCCCGGAACCACAATCCTCGCAGCATCCATCGGAACCGCGTCCGCACGGTAAAACCCTAGCCGATAGCCGCTCTCCTCATGATCCAGTCGCCACTCCAACGCGTGATCCCGCCAAATCAAAGGTTCCCCTAGCTCGGACAACACCAACTTTCGCAACGATTCGTTCCGTAAAATCACGCCCAGCGCGCGCTCCATTCCATGGTGCGCGTACTCAAACCCGCGCGGCGCCTCAGAGAGAGCCGCCAGCACATGCAGCAAATCCATCCCCGATGCGTCCACCCACGCCCCATGCGCCATCGGCCCACCATCCGTAAAAAAACCGTGCGGACAATCAGACCACACTCCTGTCTCCAAGTTTCGCTGCCGAACCGAAACTCGACCCTTCGTCAGAAAAAGCCCCACCTCAACACGCTTCATCCGCGCGCTCGGTTGCCTCCGCAAAACCTCCCGAATCCGCGTCTGCCACTCCCCTACCTTCCGATCCGACTCCCACCGCCCCAAAACACCAACCCGCTCGTCTCCAGTCACCACGCCATCAACCGCCGAGGGAAAATCTTCACCCTCCTTCAACAAAATCTCCCGAACGTAAATCAGCGCCTCCAGCGGCCCCGTGGGATACTTCGGCCACAACGTCACATTTCGCGCCGCTAAGTTCGGCGTGCGCGGCAACAAATCCTCCAACGCCGTTCCCGGCACCGTCAGTTGCCCGTTCCAACGCCGATAAAGCGCATCTATCGCCTCACAAATACCACGCTCTTTCGCCTTCAAACTCCGACCCAATCTCGCCTCAACGATTTCAACGAGTTCAGAGACCTCGTCCGGTCCTTTCGCCACGTGAGTGGACGACACAGTTTTCTGAAGGGGAGAATTCGGCATGGGTGACCCCTCACAATCCCAAGAAAGACCACCGCATCAACACCAAATCCAATCACCTCGACTCATGGTCGCTTTAAATGAATGTCCGCATAGTCGAGCCAAGCGGCCCAATCGACTCCCGTCATCGCGTGCCCACCCGGTCGCACAAAATATCCAAGCCGCCCCGCAAAAAGTTTCCCGACCTCTGGCTCTGGCCCCTTGGGTAATCCCTCAACCCCGAAAAGCGCATACACCCCACCCGCAGCCTTCAACACCTCCCATTGGCCCGCTGGGTTTGCCCAGACATCCTCAACCGCGTTACTCACCAGCACCGGCCTCGGAGCGCACAATGCCACCAGCGCATGCTGGTCGAAAGGAACCCGTTCAGGCTCCCCGGCAAAACTCGAAAACCGCTTCGCAAACCAGTGCGGAAAACTCTTCGTGATCACCGCTACCGTCTCCGCCTTCGGACGCCCCTTTTCAGAAATCTTCGCTAAATCCGCAGCCACACGAATCGGGCCAACCCCTCCCTGCCCCGACTGCGAAGGAATCGCCATCGCAAATCGCTCGTCCATCGCGGCTGCGAGAAGCGCCGTTTTTCCATTACGCGAATGCCCAACGGTCGCCACCCGCGCCGCGTCAATCTCGGGCACCGTCTCCAAGTAATCCATCACGCGAGAAAACGCCCACGCCCACGCCATCAACGTCCCCGTTCCTTCCATCGATCGCTCCCCAGTCCATCCCCCGAGACGAGCAAGCACCGGTTCCGCCAAATCCGCCCGATCCGGAACCACATCCCCATTGTAAAACGTCACGACCGCATACCCGCGTTCCACCGTGCGTTCAATCGACCACGCCTCGCGCTGAGACCCGCGCGCTTCCTCCGATGCACGACCGGTCGTCCCCTTCGTGTAACGATCGTAAACCCACCCCTCCGGCAACGCGACTTTCGGGTCATCAACCAGCGCATAGTTCCCAGAAAAGTTTATCCCCAGAAATGCAGGCACCTTCCCCGAAACGCTCTTCGGCAAAACCACCATCACGTGAACCGGCCTCTCCAACCCCATCTCCACTGCGACCTCTCGCAAAATCGCCTTCCCCCCCAAAGCCCCCGCGTCCTCTCGGATCACCACGCCTCGAACCGGACGTGCAGCAGGACGAATCCCGTACATGTAGCGCTCAACCAACTCACGAATCTCAGCCCTTCGAAAAGATTTCCAGCCCGCTACATCGTGCACCGTCCCACCTTCCCGCCCCCTCAACAGTTCGGGAAACTCCGTGCTCAAAGGCAACGCGGCCACATCCTGAGCACCGATAGAAACCAACGCGGATGCCCAAAGGCAGATTCCACCCATCACGATTCGAAACAGCTGCATGCCAACCATCGGGCACATCACATGCCACTGCGGCAAACGAAAGGCTGTTGCCAAAAATGCCCTCCCCCTAAACTCACACCATGTCGCGTCCCCTCGTACTCGCCCTGGCCACCTTCCTCGCCAGCTTCACCCTTGAAGCGCTCGCCCAATCTCGCCCTCCGCAAAGTCAACCGCCCTCAGCACCCGCCCAACCCCCACCCCGCTCCACCGGACCAAACCTCATCGCCCTCTGCCTTCCCGGCGGCAAGATCGCCATCGACCTGAAATCCATCACCGCCATCGGACTCCACTCCTACACCGTCGACGCCACGTCTCGCGTCTGGGAACTCACCGTCGACAACGGAGGCAGCTCCCTCCTCCGCATCTACTCCGTCTCCACAATCTCCCCCAACGAGCCGATCCTCGACATGGCAAAGGTCGAACTCGAGTCCCTCGCCGAGTCCGTCTCCAAATCCGTCGGACTCGACGTCTGGGCGAAAGTCCAAAAAAGTTACCCGACCTCGACCCACGCGAAAACGGTCGAATACCGAGTCAAAACCGTGAAAGAGCTGCTCCAGCTGCGCAAACTGCTGTTCAAAGCGTGGACGTCCTCTTCCTCAGGACGCATCGATCTCTCCGAGTCCACCAAGGACATCCTCACGCTGGACCTCGAAAAGTTCTAAAACCCCGTATGCCCAAAGCTCAACTACGCACCGCCGTCTATCCGGGCTCCTTCGACCCCATCACCAACGGTCATCTCGATGTCATCGAGCGCGCCTGCCGCCTGTTTGACCGCGTCATCGTCGCCGTCGCGCACAATGAACAGAAGGCGGCCCTCCTCTCCATCGACGAAAGAATGCAGCTCATCTCAAGCGTTACGTCCCACCTAAAAGCCGTTGAAGTTGCGACCTTCGATGGCCTGCTCGTTGAGTTCGCGCGAAACTCCGGTGCATCTACCCTCATCCGCGGACTCCGCGCAGTGTCCGACTTCGAATACGAGTTCCAGATGGCATTGATGAATCGACGACTCGCCCCAGAGATTGAGACCCTGTTCCTTACGCCAAGTGAGGAAACGTCCTTCCTCTCATCGCGCCTCGTTAAAGAAATCGCACGCCTCGGTGGAGAAATCTCCCCATTCGTTCCACCCCCAGTCTCAAAAACCCTCAAAACGCTCTTCGCCACCCGCCGGAAAAAATCCCCTCGCACCCGCAACCCGCGAACCATCACCCGCCGAAAATGAAATTTCACACCCTGCAGATTCCACCAGAAGGAAGGCACTTCGACGGCGAAGACCCAACATCCATCTTCGATCTCCCCGATCCCGACTGCCAACCTGCCGCACCGGTATCCTATGCACTCGATGTCGGCATCAGCAACGGAGGCCTCTTCGCGACCGGAACGCTGTCGACCCGGTTCCGTCTCCGGTGCGTCCGCTGCCTCGAATCCTTTGAGTTTCCCGTCCACTGCCCCGAGTTCGCATGCCAGAAACCCCTGACCAACTCCGAGACGGTGGACTTGACAGAAGAAGTCCGTGAGGACATCCTCCTCGCCCTTCCCGCACACCCCAGCTGTGAGCGTGATGGAGGTTTGGTGTGCACAAGCTCGTCATTTGAAAAGCTTTCTGCCACCAGTTCCGCCAAAGGATTCGACGGAGACGTCGGCTCAGGAGACGGCGAACCTCCAAAACGCGACATTTGGTCGGTGTTGGACCAGTTGAAAGACCGGGTCCCCGATCCTGACGGAAATCAGGGATAGGAAGCTCTCAACTCAAACTTAACTTTTAACCTTCACGTACTATGGGAGTCCCCAAGAGAAAGATGTCGAAAATGCGCCTCCGTACGCGCAAAGCCGCCAATCGCTGGCACGCCCCTGTCCTCAGCAAATGCGGAAGCTGCGGCGCCTCAGTGAAAGGCCACCGAGCCTGCGGAAGCTGCGGTAAATACCGTGGCCGCAATGTTCTTTCCGTCGCATAACCGGACGGGACTGGCGCTCAGATTTCGCAAAAGGTTCACTTAACAGACAAGCACTCCCCTCACGGGAGTGCTTTTTGTATTTCCATCATCCGCTCGCCGAAACCCCAAGCTTCCGCTAAGTTCCTGCAAACTTCCTATGCGCCCCCTCCTCCTTGCCACTCTCGCCGCAACAACCTTCGCGGCGTGTTCCTCCATTAACCAAGAGTCTCTCACGCCAGCCGGCCGTTTTCGCAATCCGCCCGTGTTTTTCGAACAACTCCAACCCGGCGAAGCAATCGGACAACGCGTTTACGGCAAAATTTACGTCTGGGATGAAAAGCCGACCTCCAGCGGTTACCATTCGTGCGGACTAACCCCATTCATCAACCCTTTCGGACGCGTTTTCCGAATCACCTCCGACGAACTCCTCATGCGCGAGCGAGACGGCAACACTATGGTCGTATCCATCGACAACCCCATGGTCGTCGCAGATCAGAGCCTCCGCTGGTACTGGATTGAGTCCACCCGCAAGCGCTAGTTGCGCGCCCCCCAATGGGTATCACCAAACGAGCCTTTCTCGCCGCGCTCACCAGCCCTCTGTTCCGCGCCACCGCCGCGGAATCGACTCCTCTCCGCGTCGGCATGGAACTCGCCTACCCCCCCTTCGAAATGGCGGACCCCCAAGGAAAGCCAATCGGCCTGAGCGTCGATCTCGCCAACCATCTGGCAAATCACCTCAAACGCCCTCTCGAAATCCAAAACCTCCCTTTTGATGGACTGATTCCCGCCCTCCGAACGGGAAAAATCGATCTCATCCTGTCGTCCATGACCGCAACCCCCGAACGCGCCAAAGCGGTCGCATTCTCCACCCCTTACCTCCGCACCGGCCTCGCCGTTCTCGCCGGAAAACAAGTTCGCCTCGCAGAATCCGAATCGCTTGACCAAAAAGACCTCATCGTCGCCGTGAAACAAGGCACCACCGGACACCTTTTCTGCCGCACCTTCACGCGCGCCAAAGTTCTAGTTCTGGACCGCGAATCCGCATGCGTTGCAGAAGTGGTTCAAGGCAAGGCGTCCGCCTTCATCTACGACCAACTCTCGATCCTCAAACACGCGCGAAAAAATCCCTCCTCCACACGCGCCCTGCTCTCGCCACTCCGGATTGAAGAATGGGCAATCGCTCTGAAAAAAGACGCCCCCACTCTCCTCGCCGACGTGAACGCCTTCATCGCCTCCTTCAAATCAAAAGGCGGCTTCGAAACCCTCGCCGAACGATGGCTTCCCGAGGAAAAACAGGCGTTCAAAGACGCTGGTATCCCCTTCGTGCTCTGACCCGTGTCAACGCTCAGACGCTACTTCCAAATCTACCTTTTGCTGCTTCGCAACTCCCTCATTCGGGAGATGAACTTTAAGGCCAACTTCCTCCTCTGGACCCTCGTCGAACTCCTCTGGTTCGGTGGCCAAATCCTCTTTATCGACACCCTCTTCCGCCACACCGGCGCCATCGGAGACTGGACCCGCTGGCACGTCGTCACCTTGGTCGGCACTCACCAACTCATCGCGCAACTCTTCCAAGCCATCTTCTATATCAACCTATCCAACCTCCCAGAACTCGTCCGAACCGGAAAACTGGATCTCCTCCTAACCCAACCCGTCGACGCCCAATTCGCCGTTTCCACGCGCCAATTCGGGCCCGATAACCTCATCAACGCCGCGCTGGGCCTCCTCATCACCCTCTTTGGCCTCCACCATCTCGACGTTCGCCCATCACCCTCTCATATCGCCATCTACACGCTCCTCGTCATCACCGGCATCTCCGTGCACTACTCCGTCATGTTCAGCCTCTCGACCCTAAGCATCTGGATGACTCGTGCCCAAGGCCTCGTCTTCGCCTACTTCAACCTCTTCAACGTCGGCCGGTATCCCGACTCCGTCTTCAAAGGATCCTTCCGCAGAATCCTCGGCGTCCTCCCCCCCGTCATCCTCGTTGCCGCACTTCCCGCCCGCTGGCTCACCTTCCCCAGCCAATCCCCGTGGTCCATCACCCTCGAACTCCTCACGGGAACCCTCGCCTGCGCAATCCTCACCCGCCTCCTCTGGAAAAAAGCCCTCCGCTCCTACGGCAGCGCCAGCTCCTAACCGCAGACGCCGCACCCAACAAAAGGGAGCCGACACCCTACCCTCAAAACACCTCGCTGATCGGACGTCCCACATCCAGCAACGGATGAGAACGTCCCTCCCCATCCGTGATGGTCGTCGTCGTCGCATCAATTCCGAAATGCCGGTAAAGGGTCGCAAACACGTCCTGATAATGCACCGGACGATCCACCGCCTCCGCCGCCGTCCGATCCGTCGCCCCAATCACCTGCCCCGTTCGCATCCCACCCCCCGCCATAATCCCCATCCCCACCTGCGGCCAGTGATCGCGCCCAGCCCGCGCATTCACCTTCGGCGTCCGCCCAAACTCGCCCCAGACAATGATCATCACATCCTCCAACATTCCTCGCTCCCCTAAGTCCTCCACCAACGCGTCCAGCGAATGATCCAGTAGCGGCCCCAAATACCGCATCGTCTCAAAGTTGTCCGAGTGCGTGTCAAAATCCCCGATTGACAAGCTCACACACCGAACACCTGCCTCAATCAACCGCCTCGCCATCAAAAACTTCAAACCGCCACGCTCCGACTCCATCGTGTCACCACGCCCCGCACGACGAACCCTCGGCAAATAGCGCTCACGAACCCGAACATCCTCCCGCTCCAAATCCAACGCCTCCGCAAACCGGCCCGAAGCCAGCATCCCAACCGACATCTGCGTGAACCGGTCCATGGCCGCCATCGAACCACTCACATCGATATCCCGCCGCAGCGTGTCCAAATCACGAAGCAGTCCCACCCGGTCTTCCAACCGCTCAATCGTCAACCCCTCAATCAATCGCAACCCCTCGCTCCGACTACCCCCGCGCCGCTCCAACTCCGCCGCCATCCCCTCCGAAATCGCTAACGGAAAAAGACTCGAAATATCCGGCCGATACGCCGATTGCACCACCCCCAAAAAACCTGGCCGCGCACTGTTCCTCACATACGGGCGCCCCTGCATCAAATCCACAAACGCCGGCGCAACATCCGCTGTGCTCCCCATCAGTCGGTTCACCACACACCCCATCGCCGGTCGTCCACCAATGTTCGCCAACTCCTTCTCCTTAAATCCCGACTGACACTGAAAGGCATCATGCTTTCCGTCCGCCCCCACCA
>JBEEPE010000021.1:0-10943 GCA_041191265.1 Verrucomicrobiota bacterium
GCTCAAGAAGACTGCGACTGCGACGTCGCCCCAGAATGGCACAACACATTCGAAAAGAACGCACTCGACCTTCTCCAACAACTAACCCCTTAACTCAGGCATCCGCACCCTACGCCTTCGCACATAATACCAAGCATCCCCGAACGGTTTACTCTGGAAACACACCGCCCGTATGAGCCATCGCCTCGCACTCCTCCTCCTATTCTGCTCCTCTCTCGCCGCCCACGCCGCCGAAGCCCCACTCTCGCCCGAACAAATCACCTTCTTCGAGCAACGCATCCGACCAGCCCTCTCCGAACACTGCGAACAATGCCACTCCGTAGCCGCTCAAAAAAACGGCAAACTGAAAGGTAGCCTCTTCCTCGATACAAAAGCCGGCGTCCTCAAAGGCGGCGACACCGGACCCGCCCTCATCCCAGGCAAACCCGAGGAAAGCCTCCTCGTCAAAGCCGTCCGCTGGGGCGATTCCGACACCGCCATGCCCCCGAAAAAGAAGCTCCCCGACCAAGCTATTGAAGACTTTATCAAATGGGTCGCCATGGGCGCACCCGACCCGCGCACCGGTTCAGCCGGCCAAGCCAAACGAGAAATCAATATCGAAGAGGGCCGACGCCACTGGGCGTTCCAACCACTCTCCAACCCGAAAGCGCCTCCTGTCAAAAACACAGCATGGCCGAAAAACGACATCGACCGCTTCCTGCTCGCAAAACAGGAAGAACGACAAATCAAACCCTCACCCCAAGCCGCTCCAGCGCAACTCCTCCGCCGTATCCACCTCGACCTCATAGGACTACCCCCAACTGCAGAGGAAGTCGCCGCTTTCGAAAAAGACCCTTCCCCCTCGCACTACGCGCAAATCGTCGATCGTCTCCTCGAACGCCCACAGTACGGAGAACGCTGGGGACGCCACTGGCTCGACATCGTTCGCTTCGCAGAGAGCGGGGGCTACGAGTTCGATGGATTCCGGCCCGGCGCCTACTTCTACCGCGACTGGGTCATCAAAGCCCTAAATGCTGACATGCCCTATAACGAGTTCGTTCAGCGACAGTTCGCCGGTGACGTCATGCAAGGCGACCCCATCGAAGGCGCAGCCGCCACCGGATTCCTCGTGGCAGGCCCGTACCCCGGACAAATCACCGCCAAAACAAAGGAACGTATCCGCTACGACCAGTTAGACGATATGCTCTCCACCGCAGGCGGAGCGATGCTCGGACTCACCATCGGCTGTGTCCGTTGTCACGACCATAAGTACGATCCCATCACTCAATCAGATTACTACTCCCTCGCCGCTTCACTCGCGCGAACCGAACACGGCGAAGTGAAAATCGAGAAACCTAACGTCGACGTCGAAAAGAAAAAGGCGGTCTACGCCACACACTCGGCTGCGGTCAAATCACTCCGAGAAGCCTTCGTAAAAACGCATCTCGAAACCGCCCTCGCCAACGCAACCCTCCCCGCAACGCCCGCTCCTTGGCAAAGCCTCGAAGCGTTCAGCGTAAGCGCCCAGACCGCTTTCCTCGAAGCCACCGCAGGTGGCGTCGTCGTCTACACAGGCAACAAGGTGAAAGATGACACCTACACGCTCAAGTTTCGCACACTTCAAAAAGACGTCCGTAGCCTAAGACTCGACGCCTTCTCCGACCCGAAGCTCCCACGCAAAGGTCCAGGCCTCTCGGATAACGGAAACTTCGTGCTCAGTGATGTTAAGGTGACAGCAAGACCGCTCGACTCTGCCTCCAAAGAAAAAGCGAAGCCACTCGTTCTCAAAGCGTTCGCCGCATCCCACGAACAAAAAAACTATCCCCTCTCCAATGCGGTCGATAACAACCAGAACTCAGGCTGGGCAATCGACCCACAACAAGGCAAAGACCACGCTGCCACTTTCATCATCGAAGGTGGTGCACCCGCCTACGATGGCGGCACCGAACTCGAAGTTTCACTCCGCTTCACCGGGTACTTCGGCCTCGGCCGATTCCGTATCGCTTTCTCTCAGAACACCGAAACACCGAGCCTCACCGAACCCGTTACCCCACAGGATGCCGCAGAACTGAGCATCGCCAAAAACCTCGACGCCGCGAAACGGAAACAACCCACAACTCAGGACAGCATCATCCGCTGGCTCTCACCAACTCACCCGGAAGCCGCCAAAATCGCCACTGCGGAGTTCGATCTTCAAAAGCATCAACCCCGTCCCGAGTTCGTTAACGTCTACTCCACCAAAACAGGAGGCGCGGACGTGTTCCTCCTGCGCCGCGGCGAAGTAGATAACAAAGCAGGAAAAGCCGAAACCGGCTTCATCCAAGTCCTCTCCCGCTCAGATCGCTCACACTGGGTAGAGTCCGACAAAACACACCCACGTATCGCCCTCGGTAAATGGATGACCGACGAGAAAGACGGCGCTGGCCCGCTCGTTGCCCGGGTCATGGTAAACCGCATCTGGAAACACCATTTCGGCAAAGGCATCGTCAATACCGCCAACGACTTCGGTACGCAAGGCGACCGACCAACCCACCCAGAGCTGCTCGACCATCTCGCGTCCCAATTCATCGCGGACGGTTGGCATATGAAGGCTCTGCACCGCCGGATTGTCACCAGCGCCGCTTACCAAATGGGCCAGTCGCTTGACCCCGTCGCCCGAAAGGCGGACCCCGAAAACACCCTGCTTTGGAATCGGCCCGCGCGGCGTCTCGAAGCGGAAGCCATTCGGGACAGCCTCCTCGCAATCGCAGGCACACTCTCCCAAGATCTGTTCGGACCGAGCGTCACCAATCTCGATGCAACCAAACGAAGCATCTATCTCCGAGTCAGACGCAGCGAGCTCATCCCCTTCCTCACCCTGTTTGACGCTCCCGAACCAACTCAAAGCATCGGCGACCGCGGCGTCACCACCCTGCCCACTCAAGCCCTCACCATGCTCAACTCCCCCTTCGTTCGAAACGCAGCCGCCAAACTCGCCGCCCGCGCCATCGCAAAGGACTCCTCCCCCGCTGGCGCGCTCGAGCACGCCTTCCGCATCGCCCTCTCCCGTCCGCCCGATCCCAACGAACACGAACGATTCAGCGGTCACCTGCTCTCGCAAATCCCGCCAGAAAAACAGGGCGACGCAAAAGCCCTTCACGAGGCCCTCGCGCGCACGTGCAACGTCCTCCTCTGCACCAACGAGTTCATCTACGTCGACTAACCTCGATCACATCACCCTCACTCCCTTCTCACCATGGACTCCTCCTTCGATCCCCACCGCATCCACCTCCCCTCCCGTCGCCGCTTCCTCCAACAAGCCGGTCACGGCCTCGGCTCACTCGCCCTCGCCTCCCTCCTTCAACAAAATGGTAACGCCGCCACGAATCTTTCTAAAAGCCCAGCACCTCATTTCGCGCCTAAAGCAAAATCCGTCATCTGGCTGTTCATGACCGGTGCGCCCTCCCAAGTCGACACTTGGGACTACAAACCCGAACTCCAAGCCCGTGCAGGAGAAACCCTTCCGGGAAGCGATCCCCAAACCGGTTTTTTCAAAACCAGCGGCAAATGCCTCCGCTCACCCTTCGATTGGAAACAACACGGGAAATCCGGCACCTGGGTCAGTAGCCTCTTCCCACACCTCTCCCAGCACGTGGATGACATGACCTTCATCCACTCCATGTTCCTCCGCGCCAATAACCACGCGCCCGCTTCCATTGAGCTCATGTGCGGATCCACCGTCCCAGGACGACCCGCCGCAGGCGCTTGGATCACCTACGGACTCGGCGCAGAAAACGAGAACCTACCCGCTTACGTCGTCATGCACGGACGTAAACCCCGTGGCGACGACCAAATCTGGAGCGCAGGCTTTCTCCCAAAATCATTCCAAGCGCTCGCACTCGACGCCCGCCGCCGCGAGGCCATCGATGACATCCTTCGCGCAAAAGACGAAACCGACGAACAACAACGCGCCGCCCTCAACCTCTTGCGTCAGGTGAACGGCAATCACGCCGAAAAACGCGGCGCCCAAGCCGATGTCATGGCCCGTCTCTCCAGCTTCGAACTCGCCTACCGCATGCAAACCGCTGCACCAGAAGCACTCGACATCACCAGCGAAACGGAAGCCACTCGCAAACTCTACGGCGTTGACGAAAAAGATACCGACCCCTTCGGTCGCCAATGCCTTATCGCACGCCGCCTCGTCGAACGCGGCGTCCGATTCGTCCAAATCTTCGCAGGACGCGGCGCGTCCGGCGACGGTTCCGTAGACGACGTACCGTGGGACGGACACAACAACATCGAAACCAATCATCGATCCTGCGCTGCTGCGACCGACAAGCCCGCCGCGGCACTGCTCGCAGACCTCAAAGCGCGCGGCATGTTGCAAGACACGCTCGTGATCTGGGGAGGCGAGTTTGGACGAACCTCCGACTCGCAAGGCTCTCTCGGTCGTGATCACAACCCCCATGCCTTCACCATCTGGATGGCAGGCGGAGGGGTAAAAGGAGGATTTCATTACGGTCGAACCGATGACTTCGGCTACAAGTCCGTCGAAAATCGTGTGCACGTTAATGATCTGCACGCCACTCTCTTGCATCTCCTCGGACTCAATCACGAAAAACTCACTTTTCGCTACAGCGGTCGCGACTTTCGACTGACCGACGTTGCAGGCCATGTGATTCACGACATCCTCTCCTGAGCAAAATCTCGGATTCCTCTTGTTCTGTTCATCTATCCACTTGTGGGTTACCAATCGACGGGCGCATTCCTTGTAAGACCGAGGGTTCGTCTGTGAATTCCTCAACCTATGGCTGCCGTTCTGCTCGTTATCATTGTTGGATTATTCGTCCTCGCGCTAATCGCCGCGCTTGTTGGAGTGGCGATTTACAACGGACTGGTCAAAGGACGCCAAGGCGCGCGCAATGGGTGGGCACAAATTGACGTGCAACTCAAACGGAGGCATGACCTCATCCCAAACCTCGTCAACACCGTCAAAGGGTTCGCAACACACGAGAAAGAGACGCTTGAAAACGTCATCAACGCGCGGGCTCGCGCAACCTCAGCGGGCACAACTTCCGAAGCCATCAAGGCCGAAGGCGAACTCACTCATGCACTCGGCCGACTGCTCGCGGTCACCGAGGCGTACCCCGACCTCAAGGCCAACGCCAACTTTCTTCAACTCCAGACCGAGTTGTCCGCAACAGAAGATCGCATCGCTTTCGCGCGTCAGTCTTACAACGACTCCGTCACTCGCTACAACACCAGCACCGAAGTGTTCCCAAACGTATTGCTTGCCGGCCTTTTCGGGTTCAAGGGCGAACCGCTCTTCGAAGCCGCGCCAACGGAGAAAGCAACGCCCGAGGTAAGGTTCTAACGCACTCTCCTGCAGCAAGAAAGGAGTTCAAGTGCTGTGAACGCAGATTTGCTCTGGCCGCCTGCTCTCAGCGGTGCGCTCAGCCTCGCGTGCATCGCCCTTTCTCAGCGAGCCGTCAAACGCCGCAGAATTGTCGATGATACCCCAACGTCCAAGACCTCCGGTGTCTTTATCGGGATGGTTGAACTGAACGGTCGCGCCATCGCCGACCAACCCCTTACCAGCTACCTCGCCGAATCAGAATGCGTCCACTTCTCATGGTCCGTGGAAGAACACTGGGAGAAAACCGTCCGCGAATCCTACACCGATTCAAACGGAAAAACCCAGTGGCGCACCCGCACAGAAAGTGGCTGGGAAACCATCGCGTCCGGCGGCGAGTCCATCCCGTTTCTCCTCCAAGACGACCACGGTCAGATCCTCATCCACCCTGCAGGTGCTGACCTTCAAACAGCATCCATTTTCTCAGAAACGTGCACACCTCAGGACTTTCTCTACTTCGCAAAAGGCCCGACATCAGCCATCTCTCACTCAACCCATGAACGGCGCTTTTCCGAATCAGCCATCACACTCGGCGCAGCCGTATACGTCATTGGCCAAGCGCGCGAGCGTCCCGACATCGTTGCCCCAGAAATCGCAGAGTCAAAAGACGCCTCCCTATTTGTCATTTCCGTCCGAGGCGAAGCCGGAGTGCGCTCCTCACTCGGTTGGTCCGCGCGCGGTTGGTTCCTTGGAGGCCTCCTCCTCGCCTACACAACCCAACGCCTGCTCCCAGGCACGTCAAACACCAGCGAGTGGTTCATCCACAGCATCAGCCCCCTTGCCTTCTGCCTGCTCTGGCTTCTCGCGTGGACAATCACCCTGTTTAACAGCATCACCGCGCTCCGTCGCCGCGTCGAGCAAGCCGCAAGCAACGTGGATGTAATGCTCAAACGCAGAAATGACCTCATCCCCTCGCTCGTCGCAACCGTCAAAGCGGCGGCAGAACACGAAACAACAGTACAAGAACACCTCGCCCTCCTGCGTAAACAGTCAACCCTCCAAACCGAATCCTGCAGCCCAACCCTTCTCGCCCTCGCAGAATCCTACCCCACCCTCCAGTCCAACCACTCGTTCCTCAGCCTCCAAACCGAGTTGGTCGCCACCGAAACGCGAATCGCATTGGCACGAGCCTATTACAACGACATCGCTTCATTCTTCAACACGCGCACCGAAACAATCCCCGACCGCTGGATTTGCAACGCACTACCAACCCTCCACCCCTTCCTCCTCACCACACCCCACCACCCCAGCCGAGCCGACTCCAACGCTCCGACACCTACGAAGCCGTTATCAAACTGAAGGCCATCGTCGGACGAACCTTTGACTGCGCCATCATCGCCATCGACGCAAAAAGACGAACATTCGAACTCGCGTAGTCCGTCATATCCTGAGCCAGGTTGCTGTCCGTGATGCTCCCTAGCGACACCGCATTCCCCAACGAATACGAAGCCATCCGATCAGATGCGTCCTGAACCGCCAACATCTCCGATCCGTTCCGAACAATCATACCCGAAATCGCCGCCTCAATCGTCTTGAACTGGTTCCTCTCCGTCGAATCCGCAAGTACCGATTTGTAAAGCCACTCCGCAACAGTCGCCGTACCACTCCCACCAGGCGCAGTCATCCGGACCAACGATACAAAATCATCCATGTCCTTCCCAAACGACGTCGTATTCTCACGCGCCGAAGACAAATCAAACTTCGTCACATTCACCGTCGTTCCGTCCGCCAACGACAACTCCATCCCACTATCTTCGCTCGTCGCCTCCGTCTTAAACAGGTTCACCCCACCAAAAGTCTCGTTCGCCATCGACCAAAGGGTCTCTACCCGCGAGTAAAACTGTTGAACCAAAATCGATGGGTCCTGTTCGGTAAACCGCGAACTCTCAGAGGGATCGCCAGTCAAAAAGGGGTCGTTCACCGACAAACCCTGCGCAATCGTCAACGTCAATGCCTGCACCTCAGAAAAAACGTCGGCCATCTGAGAAATCACAGAAGCCTGAGTCTGAAGAAAGCTGGCCGCATTCTGTAAACTCATGCGGTCCGCCTCCAAACGCGCCCCCCGCGCGCTCAAGTTCATCGATACACCCGTCCCACCAGGCGTATCCTTGGCCGACGAAACCTTGGATCCCGAAGAAATCCGCAACATCGCGTCCAAGCGCAACCGCAACGCATCCTCCACCGCACCCAACGCTTTTGAACTCAAACTTGGTTCAATTGGTGAAATAGAAGACATGCCCCTTTTTCGGTCAAAACGGGCGGAAACGCAATTTTTTAGATGACCGCACCTCCACCATCACTTTAACTAAAATCAAAGCGGTTTTCACAAACTATCGCTGAAATGACTACCACATCTCTCCGGCAATCGATTCCCAAAAAGACCGTCTACCGGATGTCCATCTATTACCGCGCGCTCCAGCGCCTCCGTTCCAACGGCATCGATACCGTCTCCTCCGTCGCCCTCTCCCGCGCCGCCGGCGTCAAACCCGCCCAACTTCGCAAAGACCTCGCCTACATCGGCCACCTCGGAACCCGCGGCCTCGGCTACTCCGTCTCCGCTCTCTCCGAAAAACTCACCCACATCCTCGGCACCGCACGCCTCCAACCCGTCATCCTCGTCGGCGCCGGTCACCTCGGCTGCGCCCTCCTCGGATACGGCGGCTTCGCTCGCGAAGGCTTCGAAGTCGTCGCCGCCTTTGACGCCGAACCCACCCGCGAACGGCCCCGCGACCTCGGAATCCAAGTCCTCGGAATGAACGAAATCGGAACCTTCATTCGCGAAAAAAACGTCAAAATCGCCATCCTCACCGTCCCAGGACCCGTCGCCCAAGAAGTCGCTAACCGCCTCGTCTCCGAAGGCATTCAAGCCATCCTCAACTTCGCGCCCACCATCCTCCAAGTCCCCGAAGAAGTCGTCGTCAACAACGTCGACCTCGCCATCGAACTCGAAAGCCTCGGCTACTTCATTCAAGAACACTAACCCGCTCAAGCCCGCGCCAGCGCGCGCAACAGAGCCCCATTGAGCCGAATCCCCGCCTCAAAGTTCGCCACCGGAAACGTCTCGTTCGGCGCATGCGCATTGCAATCCGGCAACGCCAATCCCAAGAGCAACGTGTCGACCCCCAACACCTTCTTGAACGACGTAATAATCGGGATGCTCCCTCCCTCCCGAATCACCGCCACCTCGCGCCCCCCAAACGTCTCCCCCAACGCACTCACCGCCGCACGCGCATACCGCCCCTCCGCATCCACCAAATACGGCATCCCCGTATGACCCATCTCCACCTCCAACTCCACCCCACGCTCCACGTTCCGCTCCAAATGCCCGCGCACTAACTCCAACACCCGAGCCGGATCCTGCCCAGGAACCAACCGGAACGTCAGCTTCGCAAACGCCTCCCGCGGAATCACCGTCTTCGACCCTGCCCCCTGAAAACCACCCCCAATCCCGTTGATCTCCGCCGTCGGACGCGCCCAAACCCGCTCCAACGCCGAAAAACCCGTCTCCCCCTCCAACGAAGGCGCACCCGTAACCTCCAACAAAACACGGTCGTTCAGCGGCAATCTCCCCCACGCACCCCTCAAACTCTCAGGCACTTCCAATACCCCGTCATAAAACCCCGACACCGCCACACGCCCCTCCGCGTCATGCAACGTCGCCAATAGACGACTCAACGCCGTAATCGGATTTCGCACCGCCCCGCCGTAAATCCCCGAATGCAAATCCACCTTCGGCCCCCGTAACCGCACCTCCATCGCCGCAATCCCCCTCAACCCACACGTCAACGTCGGCACCCCCTCCGCAACCATCCCCGTGTCCGACACCGCAATCACATCGCACCGCAACGCGTCGCGATGCTGCACCAAAAACGGCTCCAAGTTTCCGCTCCCAATCTCCTCCTCCCCTTCCACCAAAAAAATCAGGTTCACCGGCAAATCCCCGTCCCGACGTAACCCCTCCACCGCCCCACATACATGCGCAAAAATCTGGCCTTTGTTGTCCGTCGCACCCCGCGCATGAATCCGCCCATCCCTCACAACCGGCTCAAACGGAGCCGTATTCCACTCCGCTACGGGCACCTCCGGCTGCACATCGTAATGACCATAAATCAAAACCGTCGGACGCCCCTCACGCACCGGACCAAACGCCAGCACAATCGGGTGCCCCTCCGTTTCATGTAACGACGCACGAAATCCGCCCGACTCCAAATACTTGCACAACCATGCCCCGCAATCACGCACCGCAACCGCACGAGACGGATCCGTCGACACACTCGGAAACCTCAAAAACGTAAACAAATCCGCTAACGCTGACTCGATATTCATGCCGTCATCCTTAAACCAAGATTCCTCCGTCTCAACCGACAATCCCGCCCCACGCACATGGATTGCTCTGATCAGCCCATGTCCTCCTGTCGCCACTGCCAGTCGCCAATCAACGCAAATGCAAAATACTGCGCCGCATGCGGCTCCGAACAAGTGTCCCCCGCAACCCACGATCTTCTCCGCGAACTCGGCCTCGAAGTTTACATCCCCGCCTTCGACGCCAACGCAATTTCTGACAGCCTCCTCGAAGACCTTACCGATTCTGACCTCGCTGAAATCGGCGTCCGCCCAGTTGGCCACCGCAAGACACTGCTCAGGTTCGCACCGTCCATCCTCTCGCGACGCACCCTCATCTCCCTGTCAAATCAACCCCGCCACGGCACCGCCCGATGCCCGCTCCTTCCTCACCTGCAACTGCAGTGGTGCCCTCCAGGCGAGTTCCTCATGGGTAGCCCCGCCAACGAATCAGGCCGAGCGGATAACGAAACCCAAGTTCACGCCGTCATCCCAAACGGGTTCTTCATCACCCACACCACCATCACCGAATGCCAGTGGAAACACCTCATGGGAGAAGACACCGAACGCAATAATGGCGAAACACTTCCAGCCGTAATGGTCAGCTGGAATGACGCACGCGAGTTCTGCCGCCGCCTCAGCCAAACCGCCCTAGAAAAACGCCTCATCCCCGACGGATGGTCCTTCACCCTCCCCACCGAAGCTCAATGGGAATACGCCTGCCGAGCCCAAACATCCTCCGCCCTCAATAACGGATCCAACCTCTCCAGCGAAAAAGGATCATGCATCTCCCTAGACTCCCTCGGTTGGTACGACGGTAACTCCGCACGAAAACTCCATCCCGTCGCACAAAAAGCCCCAAACGCTTGGGGTATCCACGACATGCACGGCAACGTCTGGGAATGGACGAATGACTGGTATGCCGACTCTCTCGGTGCCACACCCCCAGATTCCGGCGTCTACATCACCATCCGCGGCGGCTCACTCCTCGCAAACCCAGCCGCCTGCCGATCAGCCGTCCGAGGAAAAGGTGCCATCGGAAACCGATTCGATGACCTAGGCTTCCGGATTGCACTCATCCCCAACTAGTACCAACACACGTCAAGATTCATACGGCCCACGGAACTCACACGAAGGCGCAAAGACACGAAGGAATACAACTTTCCGTCACGAGCCACCTGCTGAACTGAGCCCTGTAATCCCTAGGTGCCCCCGCCGCCCCGGGGGGGGG
>JBEEPE010000022.1:0-21626 GCA_041191265.1 Verrucomicrobiota bacterium
CGAGGAAGAGGCGTCCGACATCGCGGGTGAGGCCCGGATAATCGGTTTCTTGTTGGCCGACTTTTTCCAGTCGTTTGGTGAGAAAAAAGGCAGCGCCTTTTTTTGTTTCGTCGGTGAAATCCGGACGAAGGATTTCGCGCACGAGTGTGTTGAGTGGGCGGTCTTCGGTGACGGCTTGGGTGAGGAACCGGATCCAGTTGTCGTCTTCGCCTCGGCGTTCCATCCATTGTACGTCGAGTGCTTCGGCGATGCGGGTGGGGAAGCGAGGGTCGGCGAGGAGGCGATCGATGAGGGCGACGCGTTTTGTTGGGTTGGTGTCAGCGAGGAACGCGCGAGTTTCCTGGGCGGAGGGAATGGAGCCGACGAGGTCGAGATGGATTCGGCGGAAGAACTCGGAGTCGGAGGCGGGCGGGGATACGGCGATTTTTGCGGCGGCGGCAACTTGTTCGATGGGTTGGTCGATGCTCGGTTGTCGCTGAGTTTCTGCGAGGACAGAGGTGCAAAAAAGCGCGACGACTGAGCCGATATTTCTCTGAAAAAATACAAACGCGTTCGCCACGCTTCGGGTTCGTGCAGGGGTCGTGCCAGAGGCTTTCGGGTGTCCGGTTTCGTTCTGGCACGGATTCCGCGAAACTGGGGGTATGGCGATGAAACAGGCAGTGCTTCGGGGGGTTTTTCCGGTGTTCCAGACTCCGTGGGATGCGGAGGAGGCGGTGGATTACGAGATTTTGGAGCGGGAGATTGGATGGTTATTTGACGAGGGTGCGGACGGGGTGGTGATGGCGATGGTTTCTGAGACGTTGCGGATGTCGTCGGACGAGAGGGACGCGGTGGCGACGCAGGTGTGCCAGATGGCGTCGGGGCGGGGTGCGGCGGTGATTAGTGTGGGAGCTGAGTCGTCGGTGGTGGCCGAGTGGCATGCGGTGCACGCGGAGGAGGCGGGAGCGGATGCGGTGATGGCGATTCCTCCGGTTTCGGTGGCGTTGGGCGAGGAGGAGCTTTTGCGGTATTACCGACGGATTATTGAGGCGGTGGATATTCCGGTGATTGTGCAGGACGCGAGCGGGTATGTGGGGCGTCCGATGTCGGTTTCGATGCAGGCTCGGTTGTTGGAGGAGTTTGGGCCGGAGCGTGTGATGTACAAACCGGAGGCGTCACCGATTGGGCAGCGGTTGTCCGCGTTGCGAGATGCGACGGGGGGGCGTGCGCGCGTGTTTGAGGGAACGGGAGGGATTGCGTTGGTGGACTCGTATCGTCGGGGAGTGGTTGGAACGATGCCAGGGGCGGATTTGATTCGCGGCTTGGTGGCTTTGTGGCGTGCTTTGGAGGCTGGCGATGCGGGGCGAGCGGATGCGATTCACGGGCCCTTGAGTGCGTTGGTCTCGCTGCAAACCAGTTTGGATGCGTTTCTTGCGGTGGAAAAGCATCTGCTGGTTCGGCAGGGCATTTTTCGGGATACGCGGGTGCGAGGTCCGGTCGGATACGTGTTGGATGAGGAGACGCGAGTCGAGGTGGATCGCTTGTTTGACCGGATGATTTCGGTGTTGGAGGAGGGGCGATGATTTTTGATGTTCACAGTCATGCGTGGAGATTTCCTGACGAATTCTCGGAGGATTTTTTGCGTCAGGCTGGGAGGGCGAGACCGGGGGTGGCGGTGGATTTGAGTGCGACGTATGAGGCGTATCGGGCGAGTGCGCCGCCGGATACGCGGACGGTGGTGTTTGGTGGGAAGGCGCGTTTGAGTGGGTTGTGGGTGGATGACCGGACGGTGGCGGAATACGTTGTGCGGGATCCGGAGAGGTTGGTGGGTTTTTTATCGGTTGATCCGACGGTGGAAGGGTGGGAGCGGGAGATGCGGGATGGCCGAGAGGGTTTGGGGTTGAGAGGCATCAAGTTGTTACCGATGTACGCGGGTTTTTCGCCGGACGATGATCGACTGACTCCATTGTGGCGGTATGCGGAGCGGGAGGGGTTGCCCGTGTTGTTACACATGGGCACGACCTTTATTGCGCAGGCTCCGTTAGCGTTCACTTTGCCGAGATTGATTGAGCCGGTGGCGTTGCGATATCCGGGCGTGCGAATCGTCATGGCGCACTTGGGACACCCTTACGAGGGCGAGTGTGTGGTGACGATTCGCAAGCATGCGAATGTGTACGCGGATGTGAGCGCTCTGCACTACCGGCCGTGGCAGTTGTACAACAGTTTGATGTTAGTTCAGGAGTATGGGGTGTGGGACAAAGTATTGTTCGGTACCGATTTTCCGTTCACGACGGTGAATGCATCCATCGCAGGGATTCGTGGTTTGAATGGAATGCTGGAGGGAACTTGTTTGCCGCGGCTGGATGTCGATGCGATTGAGCGTATGCTTCATCGGGACACTGCGATCATTTTGGGGATTCCTGGAGGTGCGACGCTATGAGATGGAAGCGATCTGAACGGGAGCCTCAGGGGCTCTGTTATTTTGGAATGTCTCGGGGCGACATCACGCCGCCGCCGGGCATTTATCATCGGATGTGGGGTGCGGCGAAGCATGAGCGTGCAACGGGTGTTCATCGTCCGTTGTTTGCCACGGTTGCGGTGTTTGGTGCGTCGGAAGAGCGTGGGGTGGAGCAGGTTTTGGTGGCGCTGGATCACTGTGTGATGGGGGCGGTGGAGTTGAACGCGTTGGTGGAGGCGGTTGCGGAGGAGGCTGGGTTGGGTTGTGGGTCCGTGAATGTGGTGTTTTCACACACGCATGCGGCGGGATTGATGGGGTTGGATCGGCGTGAACTGCCTGGTGGCGAGTTGATTCCGGACTATTTGGCGCGGTTGGGGAGGGAGTGTGGTCGGTTGGCTCGGGAGGCGATGGAGCGTGCCGTGCCGGCATGGGTGGTTCAAGGTACTGGGCGTTGTTCATTGGCTCGGTACCGCGATTATTTTGATGAGGTTGAGGGTGTTCCGGTGGTGGGTTATGTGCCGGGTGTGGAGAGTGATGACACACTCGTCGTGGCGCGGTTTTCGGACGCGAATGGGCGGGCACTCGCAACGGTGGTGAACTATGCGTGTCATCCGACGACGTTGGCATGGGAGAACACGTTGATTAGTCCGGACTTTGTGGGGGCAATGCGTGAGGTGGTGGAGGAGGAGACGGGGGTGCCCTGTCTTTTTTTGCAGGGCGCGAGTGGCGAGTTGGGGCCGCGGGAGGGCTTTGTCGGGGACGCGGCGGTTGCGGACCGGAATGGGCGCGTTTTGGGCTATGCGGCTTTGTCCGTCTTGCTGGGACTCGGTCCTGCTGGATCGCAGTTTGCGTATGTTGGTCCGGTGGTTTCTGGGGCGACGCTGGGTTCGTGGGAACATCGGCCTTTGGGTGCGGAAGAGATGGGAGCGGTGGGACGTTGGCGTCGGGAGCGTTGGTCTGAGTTGCTGCGATACCGTGCCGATTTGGGGACGGTTTCTGAGGTAGAGCAGGAGCGTGCAGAACTTATTGCACGGGAGAGTGGTGCACGTGAGGAAGGGCGCTTAGTTGAGGCGGGGGAGTTCAGGGCGTTGGCGGAGCGTAAGACGCGGATGTTGCACCGATTGGCGCAGTTACCGACTGGAGAGAGTTTTCCGCTGGATGTCGCGTTTTTCGAAATGGGCGATTTGGTTTGGGTGGTTGTTCAAGGTGAGTCGTACAGCTTGTTGCAGAGAGAGTTGCGTGCGAGATTTCCAGAGCGGTCGATTGTGGTTGCCTCGATTGCGGGGGATTGGGGTGCATCGTATTTACTGCCGAGGGAGTTGTATGGGAGCGGGATTTATCAGGCGACGATTGCGGCGGTTGAGGCCGGTTCGTTGGAGAGGTTGATTGAAGCCATCAGCGCACGCTTGAAGTCATGAAAATTACGGGAATTGAGACATTGGTTTGCCATGCGCGGATGCGCAACTGGGTGTTCATCAAGGTAGTGACCGACCAACCTGGCTTGATTGGTTGGGGTGAGGCGACATTGGAGTGGCATACGCGGAGCGTTGTGGCGGCGGTGGAGGACATGGTGCCATTGCTGGTGGGGGAGGATCCGACGCGTCCGGAGTATTTGTGGCAGATGATGTATCGTCAGCACTTCTGGCATGGGCACGGGATTGTGCGTGCGACGGCGATAGCGGGGATTGATTTAGCGTTGTGGGATATTGTGGGCAAGGTGGCTGGGATGCCGGTTTCGAAGCTGTTTGGCGGTCCGGTTCGGGATCATGTCCGCACTTACTGCCACTTGGGTGGGGGCAAGATGGAGGACTTCTATCAAACGCCTGCGGACAATGCGAAGCGCTTTGGCGAGTTGGCATTACAAGCGGTCGAGGCGGGGTTTACGGCGTTCAAGAGTATGGCGGTGCCGAGCACGATGGCGTTGGAGGGGTTGAAGCCGGTGCGTGCGGCGGAGGCGGCGGTCGCGGCGATGCGCGAGGCGGTGGGCGAGGACATCGACATCATGGTGGATTGTCATGCGCGCCCGTCGCCGGCGATGGGATTAAAGTTTGGGAAAGCGTTAGATCCGTATGGATTGTATTTTTTTGAAGAGCCGTGCTGGCCGGAGTGTGTGGAGGGATTGGCGATGATCAATGCTGCGCTGACGACTCCGGTCGCCAGTGGTGAGCGAGTGACGCAGTTGGAGGGGTTTCGGCAGATGTTTGAGAAGCGGGCGGTGGAGGTTTGTCAGTTGGACATTACCCATTGCGGTGGGTTGACGTCTGCGCGTCGGGTTGCGGCGTTGGCGGAGGCGCATCGCATTTCGTTAGCGCCGCACAATCCGCAGGGTCCGGTGAGCACTGCGGCTTCGTTGGAGTTCGGATTTTCGCAACCGTCGTACATTATTTGCGAGACGGTGCACGAGGATGTGCCGTGGCGACGAGATGTGGTGCAGGAGGGATTTACGGTTGAGGAGCGAGGAAGGATTGTGCGTCCGAACACGCGACCGGGACTTGGGATTACGATCAACGAGGATGAGGTACGGAAGCATCCGTTTGAGCAGGAGATTTTGTTGCGGGAGTTTGGATCGGACGGTTCGGTGATTGATTGGTAGGAGGGGTTGATGGCTACTCCGACGCAGGTTCGATTTCGGGTGCTGTGGGCGCTGTGTGTGGCGTCTGCTTTGGCTTACTTGATGCGAAACTCGCTTGGGGCGGCGGAGAGCACGGTGCGTGGAGAGTTGGGGTTGAGCAAAGATCAGTCGGGTTTGTTGATGAGCGCGTTTTTTTGGCCGTATGCGCTCTTTCAGATTCCGGCGGCGGCTTTCGCGCAGCGCGTGGGTTTTGTGCGGGCGCTGTCGCTCTTTGCGGTGGTGTGGTCGGGTGCGTGCGCGGCGTTTGCGTTTGGCGAATACCGGACGATGGTGGGGGCGCGAGTCTTGATGGGAGTGGCTCAGGCGGGGTTGGTACCGGCGGGGATTGGGATGTTGGCGGGGTGGTTTCCTCGTTCGATGCAGGGGGCTTCGTCGGGTGCGTTTGCGGCGGCGATGTCGGTGGGGAGCATTATTGCGGCACCGTTGACGGCTTGGATGAGTACGGGGCAGGGGTGGCGTGGAATGTTTGTTTGGTACGCGGTTCCTGGTGTGGTGTGGGCGGGATGGTTTCTTCGTCATGGCCGAGACCGGCCAGCGCTGCACGCGGGGGTCGACGCTGATGAGTTGGCCTTGATTGGTTCGGCGTCGGGGTCTGTCCGGACGAGCGAGCGTTCGGGATGGAGGGGTGCGCTCGTGAGCGTGCCGGTTTTGTTATTGTGCTTGCAGCAGGTGTGTCGTGCGGCGGGCTACATTTTTTTTGCGAGTTGGTTTACGACGTATCTTCAGGAGGCTCGCGGACTGACGGTGGTGCGGTCTGGTGTCCTGACAATGTTGCCATTGATGGGAGATGTGGGGGGCAGTTTTTTCGGGGGTGTGATTTCTGATACGGTGTTGCGTTGGTCAGGCAGCGTGCGGGTGGCGCGGCAGGTGGTGAGTGCGGTTGCGATGACGTGTTGCGCGGTGTTGGTGGGCGGATCGCGATGGGTTGAGAGCAGCGAATCGGCGGTGGTGTTGATTAGCGCTGGGATGTTCTGTGCGGCAGTGGGGAATCCTTGCGCGAACGCGGTTGCGATGCGGATTGGCGGACAGCATGTGGCTACCTTGAGCGCCTTGAACAACATGTGCGGGAACGTGGGTGCGGCGGCGTTCCCGTTGGTGGTGCCTGTATTGTTGCGGAGCGCGGCAGGATGGGATGCGGTGTTGAACGTTTTTGTGGGTTTGTACCTTGTGGCGTCGGCGGCGTGGTTGTTGATGCGCGATGTGAAGAACCCGCCGGTTGAGGTTACCTCGGAAGAACCCAATCGCTGCGGATGATTTCCCGTTACGGTTGTTGAGAGAGAGGGTGGCGGAAGGGAAAGGCGGGCAGGCCGGCGGAGTTGGCGAGATTGCAGACGGGGTGGTCGGCCCAGGCGTAACGAATGGCTACGGGCTTTGGGACTGCGTCCGACCATACCACGACGGATGTTCCGTCGATGCGGGCGTTGGCGTGGTGCCATTCTTCCGAGGTGCTTCCGTCCGCCGCAGTGACATGTGCGCATAGGGCGAAGCCTTGCACCTCGCTGTCGGGGGAAGCGAGAACGAGTGGGACGCGTTCGAGGTCGGGCTTTCTGAGGTTTGGATGGACGCGTTTTGGCAGGGGTGTGGCGGTTAGGTGCTTTGCTGTGTGTTGGAAGTCCACTCTCACTTTTGAGCCGTTGAGGTGTGCGGCGGAGAAGATGGGGCCGGACCATGGGAGGTTGATTCCGTAGGTGTTGGCGAGAGCGACATTGGCGAGGCGGGTACCGGCATCATGCTTGTTGAGGGGGTGCAGATCGCCGTCCTCGGCGGTATCGATGAGGTTTGCGGCGCTGGTGTTGGGGAGGGCAAGTGCGGCGAGTTGTTGGTTGCGGCATTCGGCCCATGGGCTTTCGGTGAGGCTGGTTTTTCTCGGCCCAAATCCTGGCAAAACGCAAAAGTGGAATGGAAAAGCGTCTTGATTCCAACGATTTCGCCAGTCGTGGATCATGATTTGAAGGTGTTTCCCGTAGTGGGGTTTACCGACGTTGCTTTCGCCTTGGTACCACGTTGCGCCTCGGATGGCGTACGGGATGATGGGGTGGAGCATGGCGTTGAACTGCGAGGGCACTGGCATCCAGTGGAGGGTGCCTTTGGTGGGGAAGGTGGGTTGTTTTGGTGCGGAGGGAGTGAGTGGTGGAAAGGCGGCTTCGGTGCTTGCGAACCATTCGCCGGAGAGGGGGACGGTTTCGAGTTTTGGGTTGAAAGGGACGATGGAGAACTTTCCTGCGGTGATGCCGGTGTTTCCGGTGTACCCGTGCAGCTTGATGAGGAGGGTGTTTTTGCCGGGTTTTGCGGTGCCTTTGGGAAAGGTGGGTCGACTGGCGGCGTTTGCGAGGTGATTGGCGGAGGTGGCCTCGAAGATTCGAGTGCCGTTGAGGTAGATGGTGGAGAACGCTTTGCATGCGGGATAGTCGAGTCGCCATGCTTGACCAAACTCCTCGGGCAGGTCGATTTCGCGGCGGAGCCAAACAATGCCACCGTTTGGGCAATCGAGTTTCGAAAGCGGGGCTGGGAGTGTGGTGGGGCGCCATGCGGCATCGGTTGCGGGTAGAGTGAGCCAACGGGCATCGTTCTCGTTGCCGTTTGGATTGTTGCGGTGGGTCGCGCTTTCCCATGCCGCGACGGCCTCGACATGTTTGGCCACGAGAGAGTCGTGGTTTTCGTACTCTTCGATCAGGCGATTCATGGTCGACGCCCATTCCGGTTCGGCGTGTTTTGTGAGTGCTTCACGACTCGTCCAGCCTTCGACAGAGGAACCGCCAAAGGACGCGTTGATGATTGCTACTGGGACTTTGAGGTGTTCGCGGAGCGTCTTTGCGAAAAAGTAGCCGGTCGCCGAAAAGTCGGGAGTGGCCTCAGGGGAGGCGATGGTCCACTTGCCTTCGCCGCGTGTTTGGGGACGGGTGTCGGTTTTCCATTCCACGCGAAACTGGCGCAGGAGGTTGTCTGCGGAGGTTTCAACGACGCGTTTCGCATCGTGGATTCCACCGACGTGGAGCCATGCGGTTTTTCCGTCGACGGTCATTGCCATGTTGGATTGGCCGGCGCACAGCCAAACCTCGCCCACGAGCACGTCGCGGAGGGAGATGGATTCCTCGCCGGATGAGACGGTGAAGGTTTGCGGATTCGCGTTGGCGGGGATGGGGTCGAGATGGACCTTCCATTGTCCGGATGCGTCGGCGGTGGCGGATTTGGTTTGCGCTGCGAGATGGATGGTGACGGGTGCGTTGGGGGTGCACCAGCCCCAGACGGGAATGCGCTGGTTTTGTTGGAGCACCATGTGATTGGCGAAGATGGATGGAAGGCGGAGTGGCTCGGCCATCAAAGAGGCGGCGCGGAGGGAGATGGCGATGAGAAGAAGGGCGCGAAGGGGTACCATATTGGTGGGTGGGTTGCGTTGGAGGGGAGCAGTTCGGGTGCGAACGGGAGTCGGTGCGGCTGAGGCTCTTCGCTGGGGTGGTGAGTGGCGAATCGGGGAGGCGCGGAACTCGCTAAAGAGGGGGCATGAGAGTGTCGTGCGCTGTTCTAGGTTTTTTTGGTCGGGCTTTACGTTTTCTCGGGCTCTGCTTTGCGGTGGGTGTGGTGTCAGCTTGGGGGGCGCCTTCTCGTCCGAACATGGTGCTGATTATTTCGGATGATCAGGCGTGGTGGGATTACGGGTTTATGGGGAGCAAGCAGGTGGATACGCCGCGTTTGGATCGACTAGCGGCTGAGAGCGCGACGTTCACGCGAGGGTATGTGCCGACGAGTCTGTGTTGTCCGAGTTTAGTATCGATTTTGACGGGTCAGTACGCTTGGCGGCATGGGATTACGGGGAATGATCCTGCGAAGCCGGAGGAGGAGGTTGCGCGTGCGGCGGGCACGACGGGGCGCGAGATATTGAATCAGCGGATGGACCGGATGGCGACGTTGCCACGGGTGTTGGGCGAGGCGGGGTACGTGAGTTTGCAGACGGGCAAGTGGTGGCAGGGGGAGTACACGCGCGGGGGGTTTACGCATGGGATGACGAAGGGAACGCGGCATGGTGATGAGGGGTTGAAGATTGGGCGGGAGACGATGCAGCCGATTTACGACTTCATTGGTGAGGCGCAGCGGGACGGGAAACCTTTTTTCGTGTGGTACGCACCGTTTCTGCCGCACGAGCCGCATACGCCGCCGAAAGATTTGTTGGAGAAGTACAAGGCGCGAACGGATTCGCTTCCGATGGCGCGGTATTTTGCGATGTGTGAGTGGTTGGATCGTACGTGCGGTGAGTTGTTGGACCATTTGGATGCGAAAGGGTTACGTGAGAACACGATTGTGTCGTTGGTGACGGACAACGGGTGGCGGCAGAGTGCGGCGCGTGCTGGCGTTGAGCCGCGTTCGAAGTTGTGGCCGAACGATGGGGGCGTGAGGACGCCGATTTTGTTTCGGTGGCCGGGTCGGATTCCGGCGGGGGTGCGTGAGATGCCGGTGAGTTCGACGGACATTGCTCCGACGTTATTGGCGGCGGCTGGGTTGAAAGTGCCGACGGCGATGCAGGGGAAGGCGCTTTTTTCGGTGGGATCGAGTGGGGGCGGGTTGGTGGAGGAGCGGGAACGAGGGGCGGTGTTTGGCGAGATTTACACGCACGACATGTGGAGTTTGGCGCAACCGCACCGGAGTTTGCTTTGGCGTTGGGTTGTGGAGGGGGCGCACAAGTTGATTGTGCCGGTGACGGCGGATGGGCGTGCGCTGGAGGAGATTCCGGGAGATCGGCGGGTGACGGAGTTGTTTCGGACGGCGTTGGCAAAAGCGAAGCCGGAGCTTTACGAGATAACGACGGATGCGGATGAGGAGCGGGATGTGGCGGCGTCGAATCCGGAGGTGGTGAAGGGGTTGCGCGCGAAGTTGGATGCGTGGTGGGACGGGCGGAGTTCGCCGTCGATTGCGGGTTTGGATGGGGTGTATTGGCTGCAGAAGGCGCCGTTGTATTTGGGCGATCCTTCGACGCGTGAGTGGGACGATCAGTTGGGAGTGGAGGCAGGGGGTACGGTTTTGGAGCGCTCGTTTCTTGTTGAGGGGGAACCGGTGGAGAGTGTGTTGCGGATTCGGCAGGTGGATGTGCGTGCGAACTGGGGTGTGGAGGTGAATGGGAAAAAGTTGGGGAACCTGACGCAGCAGGACGCGGCGTTGGCGAAAGTTTTTCCGGTGCCGGCATCGGCCTTGGTGCGGGGGACGAATGTGGTGCGTGTTCGGCCGCCGGCGGGGAAGGACGGGATAGTGGTTTCGGAGGTGCGCTTGGAGCCGCGGGCGGCGGAGGGGTTACTTTCGGAGGGGGGATTGGATGTGCGGGTGCGGGTGCGCGGGGGGACTCGGGTTCCGTGTCGGGTGACGGTGGTGGATGCGTCGGGTGCGTTGGCGCCGTTTGCGGGTGGGGTAGGTTCCTCGCCGGGGCGTGCGGTTCGGCAGGGGGTGGTTTACACGGTGGACGGGGATGCGTCGGTGCGGTTGCCGGCGGGTGAGTATGAAGTGTTTGGTGGGCGGGGGTTTGAATATTCGTTGGCGAGGAAGCGGGTGAAGGTGGTGGCGGGGCCGTCGGTCGGGGTTGAGTTGGAGATTGAGCGGGAGGTGCCGACGGAGGGTTGGGTTGCGGTGGATCCGCACATTCACACGAAGTCGTTTAGCGGGCACGGGGATGCGACGGTGGAGGAGCGGTTGGTGACGATTGCGGGTGAGGGGATTGAGGTGCCGATTGCGACGGATCACAATCATCATGCGGATTATGAGGATCACGCGGAGAAGGCGGGATTGGGCACGAAATCGCGGTGGTACACGCCGATTCGGGGGAACGAGTTCACGACGAAGCTGGGGCATTTCAATGTGTTTCCGGTGCGGAAGGGGGAACCGGTTCCGAAGGCGGACATCACCTCTTGGAAAGAGGTGGCGGCACGGTTGCGCGGTTTGTCGGAGACGCAGGTGATTCAGTTGAACCATCCGCGCGACATCTTCAATGGGTTTCAGCCGCTCGGGCCGGGTCAGATTGACGGGCTCACTGGGGAACAGGTTGGTCCGCATTTGTTTGAGTTTGATGCGGTGGAAGTGGCGAACTCGGGTTCATTGCAGAATGAGATCATGGTGAGCGTGCGGGATTGGATGGCGTTGGTGAATCGGGGGCATCGGGTGACGGCGACGGGCTCGAGTGATTCGCATGAGGTGAGTCGGTACATTGTCGGGCAGGGGCGCACGTATGTTCGGGCGGGGGATGCGAACGTTGCCGACATCTCGAAGGAGGAAGTTTATCGCGGGTTCAAGGAGGGGCGGGCCGTGGTGAGCATGGGGCTTTTTTGTGATGTAACGGTCGGTGCCAAGTACGGTCCGGGCGAGGTGGTGCCGAAGGATGCGTTGGGGTTTGGCGGGAGCGTGACGGTGGATGCGGTGGTGTATGGGCCGCGATGGGTGCAAGCCGATCGGGTGGAGCTTTTTGTGAATGGGCACAGCTGGGGTTCGCGTGAGATTGCGCCTGTCGACGGGGTGAAGAAGGCGGCGGTGCGATGGACGTTGCAGGGGTTGCGATCGGACGCGGCGGTGGTGGTGGTGGCGACGGGGCCGGGGGTTACGCAACCGTACTGGGATTTGCCGCGTCCGTATCAGGCTGCGAGTACGCACCATGTTTCGCGGGTGTTGTCGTTGAACAACCCGGTGTTTGTGGATGTGGACGGAGACGGCGGATTTACGGCTCCGTTTGTGCGTGCGAAGGCGATTGCGGGGAAGGTTGGGGTGGACGAAGCAAAAGCCTGGGCTGAAGCGTTGCGGGAGGATGTTGCGGTGAGCGAACAGCTGCAGACGCTGCTTCGTCCGCGTCGGTCTTTGCCGAAAGCGGGAGAGTGACGGCTCTCGGTCTCGGGCTAGGGCTGGACCACGATTTGGTTGCGGACTTCGCGGACGCCATCGACTTCGCCGGCGATGCGTTCTGCGGCGTTTTTCTCCGTGGTATTTTTTGCGAACCCCGTGAGGACCACGACGGCGTTCATCGTTTCGACGCTGATGCTTGCGGCGTTGATGTGCGTGTTGCCGATGAAACGGCTTTTGACTTCTGCGGTCACAGCGCTGTCTCCGACGTAGCTGCCGAAGCCTTGCTGGCCACGGAAGACGGCGCACGAGGAGAGGGCGAGTGTTGTGGGGACGATGACGGTGAGGAGGAAGCGGGAGGTCATGGTTAAAATGTTGGTGTTTGGGGGTTGCGTGTCAACGGGGTGGGGCGTTGGCAGGGTTACGTTTTTGATTCGCGGCTGAGGTGGACCGCGAGAAGGGTCCACGTTGGGAAAAAATCGATGCCGGGGATGGCTTCTGGAAGAAGGGCGACGAGGATTTCCCAGCGGAAGCCCCAAATTAGGATGAAGGTTGCGACGGTGACTGCGTCGACGAGGAGCCAAGAGGCGGGAACAGCGATTTCGATGGCGTCAGCGGCGACCGCGATGACGAGTCCGAGCGTGGAGGCGAAGGACGATGTTTTCGTCTTCGGCTGGGCGGACGCGGATTCTGGGTCGCGGGCAGGGCGCGAGTTTTTCTCGGGCGGCAGGATTTCAAACGAGACCTCTTCGATTTTTGAGGGGGGTGTGGTCCCGGACTCGTTGTCGGACGGGTTCATGGTTTGAGGGTGGGGGGCGGGCGTTTTTTCCGGTGGTGTCGTCGCTGGCGCTCCTCAACCACCGGCTACAGGGTGGCATGCCTCCGGCATGCGGGGAGGGCGCGGGGGGGGAGAGCGGGGGGGTGCCCCGCTCTTTTGGTTGGATGGGAGGGTTACTGGAGGACGGATTGGTGGAACTCGAACCAGTCGTCCAAGTTGTTGAGGTCGATGGCACCGGGGAGGACGCTTCCGTCGTCGGGGATTCCGTTGGCGGAGAGGATGTTGTTTCGGACTTCATCGCCGTGGCAGTAGCCTTGAATGGCGAGGTTGTGACGATGGATGTCGGCTTTCGTGAGTTTGGTTCCGTTGGCGCGAATCCACGTCTCGAACTGCGGGTAGGTGGGCTTGTTGGCTTTGACGAAGGCAACGAGAGCGTCGGCATTTACGCCGAGGGCGTCACAGGTCATGGAGTCGTATCCTTTACCGAGGCCTGGGTAACCGTCTGCGAGTTTGCCTGCGGCTTCGAGGCTGACCTTTTGCCAGAGACGAGGGAGGTGCAGTGCGCCAAGTGGACCGGCAAGGCCGGAGCTGATGAGGGGGACGTATTTCGACATAATGATTTCGTTTGTTCCGCGCTACGGCGGTTTCGGAAAGTGTGCGTTTTTTCGCGGGGTGGTGAAGGTGGAAACGCAGGCACAGAGAGGATTTTTGAGGGCGGATCGTCGTGAGTTGACCGTTTACAAGCTTCACGTCACCGGGCGGGTGGGTGGGGGCGCTGTGAGATTGCGGTGGCGTGCTGATTTCTTGGGAGAAGTCTGAGTGGCGAGGGTCTGCCCATTAACCGCTGGAGTTTCCCTTTCTTAGGCGGTACGTTCCTAGCGTTCGACTCATCCCCCCGGATCGTGTTTATTCTCAAGAGAAATGTTGGTTGCGCGAAGCGCTGGAAAGACCCTCTGACTGGGAGGTTTTCATTTGGTGTTTTTCGAAGTCATTCTGACGAGAGCTGCTGTGGGTATCGTTTTCAGGGGATGGGCAGGGATTGGCGCACTGTGCGGGCGGGTTTTTCGTTGGTGGAGCTTGCGTTATCGTTGGCGATTATTGCGATTGCTCTGGTGACGACGGTGGCTTCTTTGCCTGCGGCGATTGATTCGAACAAGGCGGGGGCTCAGCAACGGGCGGCTGCGGTGGCAGCGGATGGTTTAATCAACGCGGTGATTGGGGCGACTCCTGCCTCGGCGAATCCTTCGGAGATGGTTGCGCGGGGGTTGCTTGCGCCGGTGGGGGCCGAGTCGCCGGTCTTGAAGTGGGCTCGCCCGATGGGAAGTGCGAAGCCGGTACCGGTAAAGGTGGCGGTACCGTTTGACGACAATGGGTTGCCGGATTTTTCGTATTCGGCGAATGGGCGGGACCCGTTTGATGCGCAGTTGACTCAGGGGGCGGGTTTGGTGGCGGTGGTGACTGTTCAGCCGCCGGCTGGGATGCGTCAGCCGGGTTGGGTTTCTGTGACGATGGTTGCGCCGCGTGGGCGGGTGGGGAGTTTGACGGAGGTGGAGACGGGGCGTGAGACGATGAAGCGATTTAGCCGGATTCACTATGCATTCGCGTATCTCAATGATTAGGGCGATCCGGATGGTGGTTCGGAGGGGGGGCTTCACGATGGTGGAGCTGATTCTTTCGATGTTTGTGTTGAGTATTTTGTCGCTGCTGTTGGTGAATGTTTTGGGTGGGGCGATGCAGACTTCGGAGATGGCGAATCGGGTGGCGGGACAGGCATCGGATTTTCGGGAAACGTTTGAGCGGATAGGTTCGATGGTTTCGTTGGCGGATGTTGGATCGGGGAAGGCGCTTGCGGTGGTGAAGGATGACGGGATTGGGATGCTTGGGGGGAAGAATGATGCGTTGTTGTTGGTGACGGGGGCGCGGCCACAGTCTCGGAGTGGGGCGCGGTCGGATTTATACACGAGCGGGGCGGTGGTGGGATTTCGGGTGACTGCGCCGGTGGTGGATATGGATACGCAGCAGTTGATGGCGGGGCCTGGGTTGGCTTACGGGGACTCGGCGATGTATTTTCCTCGGTCGCAGGATTTGACGGCGGGCAAGGCGGACGGGCTGGCGATGAACTGGGGGAAGGCGCTGCTTTCTGCGGCATCGCAGTTGGATGTTGCCGCGGCGAAGGGTGGGGCGGCTTTACCGATGAGCTACCAGTCGTACAACCGGTTGGGGGACGCGATTGTTCGGATGGAAGTGAACTTCGTCTTAAATGACGGAACGGTTTCGGTGTTACCGCCGCAGCACCGTTTTTTTCCGGTGAATGGGGCTGAGAGAGGGGCATTTTATGCGGCGTTGGATGCGGAATATTCGCTCGATCCGGCGGGGCGGTATGTGCGGGGGGTGGTGGTATCGCTGGCGACGCTCGACGAGGCGACGGTTCGGAAGTTGTCTGCGATGTCATCGGCGCAGGGGGGAGTTTTTCAGAAAATTGCGGAGGGCTTGGATAATCCGAGCGCGGACCCAGGACAGTCTGGCGCGGGGTCGCGGGTGGCTGCGGTGGCGATGTCGACGATGCCGTTGCAGTTGTGGGATCCTGCGCGCTCGCAGGTGGTGGGGGCTTGGCTGGATGGGGCGGCGGATTTGAAGTTGGCGGCGAAGTCTTTGCGGGTTTCGCAGAACACGTATTTTTTCAAGAGAAGTCACTGAGGTTGATTGATGATGAATGCGAACGACCAAACTGGAGGATGGGTGGGAAGAGGGTTGAGGCGTGTCGCGGCGTTGGGCCGGCGTGGAGTTGCGTTGGTGTTGACGTTAGCGTTCATGTTGTTGTTGGCGTCGGTTTGTGTGGTTTTGATGTTCCGTGCGGCATCGCATCGTCAGCAGCAGGCGGGTTCTTCCATGCGTGTTACTGCTGATTCACTGGGGGAGGCGGCGGTGTCGGCGATTGTGGCGGATTTGAGGGCGGAAACGCGGGTCAACTCTGAGGAAACAGTTTTTGCGGATGCGACAGGTGGGGAGTCCTTGTACCTGAAGCCATCGTCCAAGTTGACGTTGGGGCAGCGTCGGGAGTGGATGTTGCCGGGCAAAGCGTTTGTGGGGAGGACAGATTTCTCGGTGGTAACCGTGCCTGCGACGGCGAATCTGCCGGGTGCAGAGCCTTTGAACTTGGTGAAGCAGACGCGGAGCGGGGCTTCGCTGTATGATGCGACGGGGATTAGTTCGTCCATGGCCTCGGTACCGCTGGTGATTGGGTCGGCGGTGAGTAGTTCGGCGCCCTCGCGTGATGGGTCGTATGTGTCTTCCGCAACGTGGGATAAGCCTCGGTTGCTTGCCGGAAGGAATCAATCGTTCCTTGATATTCTCAAGTCAGGGACCGAGCAGATGATTCGGCAGGCGCTGGTTGATGGTCAGAGTGGAGGTACGTTTGCGATGGACTTTCCGGAGGACGGAGCTTTGTCGCCGGATTGGGTGATGTTGACGCCGAGTGGGATAGCGGAGTTGCGGGGGTTTTCGACGGAGCTTGCGGATCCGGCCTCGAGGCAGTTTGTGGTGGGGAGGTTTGCGGCGAATATTTATGATGTGAGTGGGTTGTTGGATATCAACGCGATGGGCGATCCTGGGACGCCAGGGGTCAGGGTGCCGGTGGGGCAGTCCGAGGGCCCGTTTGGAACGCCGGTGATTCCGACTACGGCGAGCGGTACGGTGTCACTTTCTCTGGAGGCGGAGAATGTTCGAGGGGCTTACGCGGGCACGCTGATGGGGCGTCCGATTGGGCCGTATGTGCAGTCGGGGTTTACTGGCAGTCGGACGTTGAAAGAGAGTTTCTTGCAGTACGCCTCTGAGGCGTTACCTCGGACGGCGCAGGGGAATGGATTGACGGCGAGTGAGGCGTGGACGGTCGCGCAGACTTTGTTGATGACGAAGTATCCGAATGCGTTTCATTCCGATGTGGCGCGTCGGTTCCGGAACGTTGGGAATCAGTGGAAGTATTTTTATTCGCAGTCGGCGTTTCTTTCTCCGGGATTTTTGTACGACGCGAATGGTGCGCTGGTGAATCTTGGTTCGGCTGACCATCTGGGTGGGGACGGGTGGTTTTCTTCGCGGGGCGAGTTGGTGCGGGCGTTCGAGGGGGGGCTAGGATTGAAGCCGGATGCGGCGACGGTGATGAAGCTGCGACGGGTGCTTCCCTTTTTGAGTACGTTTGGGCGGGATGGGACGACGCCGGAAGTGTTACGGAAGGAGATCATGACATGGCAGGAGGCGATTGGGCGGATGACGGCGGTTCAGAAGTCGCGGTCAGTCGTTTACCCATTTGGCGAGCATTGGGATCCGAACTGGCTGGATGCGAAGTCGTCGGACCCGACGAAGCGGTGGGGATTGATTCCGAGCGAGGTTACCGGCTTTAACGATATGAAGTATCCGCAGACGCGGTTTGCTTCGTTTAATGGGAATGACAAGACGCTGATGTACTCGTCAGGTCAGGAGACGGCATTGATTGCGTCGCAGAAGTTGTTGAATCCGGATTTGGGGACGGTGCGGGTGACGGGCACGACGCCGCGTTACGGTGTAACGGCGACGGATCCGATGCAGCGGTTACCGGATGCGAAGCAGGGTGAGCCGTTGGTGAAGCATCGGTTTTCGCTGACTCGGTTGGATTTGTTTGAGAAGTATTGGTCGAGTGGGCGCAGCAAGGTGTACGAGGATGCGATTCGGTATTATTTTGGTTTGAAGTGGGAGACGGTGGGGCCGAACGAGGGGATAAAGGTGATTAACTCGCCGGAGGGTTCTGCGGATTACCGCTTTGGGTGTTGGGTCTATCAGGATGGGAACTTGGCGGACGGGCGGATTCTGACGTTGGCGGATGTGGCAAAGCTTGGGCGAGAGCCGAACTTTTTTGAAATGCTGCAGTCGGCGGTGGTTGCGGGGTCGCTTGGGCGGGTGATGACGGATTTGGGGCTGAACTCGATGCAGTCGGACGATTATGTGCCACCGGAGCGGCGTCAGGGCGGGCCGGTGATGCGTGCGTTGGAGCAGGAGTTTGGGTCTGGGTTGAGTCCTATCATGAACACGGAGTGGGAGGATCCTAGTTTTCTGAACAGCGCGCGTTTTTTGCAGAGCGGTCGCGGCGGGGTCGGGGTGAGTTCTAATCCGGGGGTGGACTCGATTGATTACTTTATCAGCACGGACAATCAGATATTTAAGATGGCCGCTAATATTATCGATCAATGGGATACTGATTCGTTCCCGACGGTCTTGGCTCGGCCTTTTTCTGTGAAGGGGACGGGTGCGCGGAATATGACTGCGGTGGGGACCACGGGGGGTGGGGGCGGGTCTCGTTGGGCGGATTTGGCGTTTGGAAACGAGAACTTGCCGTTGATATACGGGTTAGGTTTTTCTGCGGCGACGTACGACAACGATGGGAAGGACCTGTATTGGGATTGGGCGTTGCCTTGGAAACCGGGCTTTTCGGTGAGGCTTTATGCCTTTCCGATGTTATGGAATCCCAATCAGTTCCAGCGGCGGACCGCGGCGGAGGTGGCGGCGTTGCCGGATATGCGTGTTTTGACGCAGATTGGGAATAATCCGAACAGCAATAACAAGTTTTTCCGGCTCTCGGTGGAGACGATTTGTCGGAGTGTGGCATCGATTCAGGACGGGGATGCGAATCGTGTGGCGGGTGGTGGTGCGGCGGGGTGGAGTGAGGGGAGTCCGTGGGTGTACAAGGACACGTCGGGATTTGCGGATTTCGCTTCGGATGCGGTGTCGGCGTTTAGTCGTCCGGCTAACACGACGGGGTATTTGACGCCCCCTGCGCCTGGGGTGAATCTGACGGACTTGGGTTGGTGGACGAGCGGGTGGTATCCGGCGGTGTTCGGGTTTGGTCAGGTGCCGGGTAACCTTGGCGGTTTTACTGATATTGGGTTGGCCGAGCAGCGGTTGAGTATGTGGACTCGGTCGGGGTCGAATAACGGAATCAACACGGGGATTCAGATTTTCAAGGCGGATTTCGGCGAGAATGCGGAGGTGATTGGGAAGTACGTGAACTTTGATTTTAACAAGGCGATTCCGAGTTTTAAGGAGCCGTTGATTTCGCCGTTGGCGCGCCGTTTTTTGCCTGCTGGCACGCCTTCGAATGCTCAGTACCTGTCGTCGACGCGGTTGCAGTTTGGTGAGAGTCTACCGAGAGGTTCTGGGTGGCGGGTGCGTGCGCCTGGGGAGGCGGTGGTGAAGGAGGGGGAGCCTTTTTATGACGTCCGCTTGATTTCCATGGTGGACAAGACGAAGGACTACTCGGAACCCGACGCTGTTTTTCTATCACCGTTTGATCAGTACAAAGGAACGGGTGGCCGGATGGTGGCTGCGAAGTTGTTGTTGGAAAAGCTGACGCAGGAGAGCGCGATTGTTCGGGCGGCGGAGCAGAAATTGACGCCGTTGACGGGGGGAGCGCTGGCGTTTCAGATGGATCGGATTGAGGACAAGACGATGCGGTTGATTTTGCCGTTGCTGCGCAAGGATGCGAACGGGCATCTGATGATTCATCCGAAGCGTAAGCGGCCGATGCTTTCGGAGGAGATGGTGGCGCCGGACAAGGATAAGAGCGGGATTTTGATTGGGAACGTTGGGTACAATCCGAACGGTGGGGGATATTATCGTGATCCAGATTCTGGCGCGTTTTATAAAGATGCGACGGGAGCGGAGTTATTCTTTGGGCCTGAGTATAACGTGATTGCGCCGTTCAAGCGGGTGACGTTGAAGTTTGATCCGAGAATTATTGAGCAGATGTTTCAGCGGGATTTGGAGTATCCCGGGTATCAGATGGAGTTGCAGTACCGCAACCAGTTGGGGGAATGGGTGCCGTACCAACGGATGCGTCCGACGCGGGGGCCGAGGTTGGAGTGGGTGAAATTCACTCATACGAACGGCGGTTCGACGGATAAGTTGGATTGGCCTCGGGGTTACGTGAAGTTTGATCCGCGCTCGGATGCATCGTCGCCGCGTTCGCGTGAGTTGGCGCAACCGACGAGTTTCACGACGTTGCGGCGGACGGCGGTTCCGTTCCCTCCTCGGAACGGCTACAATCCTTCCGCGCCGCCGAATCCGAACATCAGTCAGACGGTTGCGAACTACAACCAACTGCGGTTGGCGTGGTATTCGGCTTATGACATGACGGGTCCGCCGGACGATGACTTCGGTTTGGATGTGTGGCGGGACGATTGGGGGCGTGATCCACGGGACGATCGATTCAGGTTGTCGGCAGCGATGGCGCGGATTCCTGGGAGTCCCTATTTCTTGTACACTTCGCGCGCGATGCCGGAGTTGTCTGGGCTGGGGCCGGCTACGTACAACGTGAATAACCGCGCTGAGTGGTTGTCGACGATGGGTTGGAACGAGTGGTTCCGGCGTGAGTGGTGGATGGGATGGAGTCCGAACAACACGAACTATATTCTTTCGATGTACAATATTAACATCGGCCCTTTCCCGGAGGTGCGGCCACCTATTTACAAAACGCAGCTCCCGACCATGACAGATCCGGGCGGGCATCCTTTGGGGTACGCACCGGGGAAGGCGTATGACTGGCCGCACAACTTCTTTAGGTGGGAGCATCAAAGTTATTTCCTGCCGCTGACTGGTTTTCCGTCGGCGCAGTTATCTAGGAACGACGTGGTGCCGTTTAATAATCAGCTCGAGGGCGGGCGGTTGATGAAGGTGTTGAGCATTACTCCCCCTTCGATTGAGGTGTACGATCCGAAGATTGTGGATCAGCCGACGAATGCGGGGAAGGTGGTGTGGCGGGTGTTTTACCGGGATCCTGATGGGGTGGTGCGACCGAGTGACGGGTATTTGCAGCGATGGACCTATGATGATACTGAGTTTGTGGGGCAACCGTTGCAGCAGCGGGTGGACATTTCAGCACTGCACTCGGTGGCGACGCCGACGGTGGATGGGCGATTGGCGGGAGCGGACAATACGCGGTGGAAGGTGAATGCGGCACGTCCGGCGGTGTTGAATCGGCCGTTTCGTTCGGTGGCTGAGATGGGGTATGCGTTCCGCGGGGGGATGGATTGGAAGAGCATCGATTTTTCCTCGGACCGTTCGGGGGATGCGGCGTTGTTGGAAGTGTTCTCGTTGGAGGAGCCGGTGTTTAGTCCGCAGACGGCGCAGGTGGGGGTTCCCAAGACGGGTGAGATTCGGTCGATGGTTGATCGGGTGGTGCGCGGGGGGAAGGTGAACTTGAACTCGCCGCATCCGATTGTGTTGGCGCAGTTGTTCCGTGATTTTCCGAAGGATTTCACCTCGGATCCGGCGAATGCGCTTTGGAACATTTCGACGGACGACAAGGGCACGCGGTTTACGGACAGTCAGGCGGTGAATCTTGCGTTGAATATGGCGGTGGTGACGCAGGCGGACTGGGATGCGACGGCGCGTCCGTGGGCTGGGCCGTTGACGAGTCAGGAAGATTTGTTGGAACGGTTTGTGGGGAACTACAAAACGGCGCGGGTGTATGCGAAGCCGACGGTTCAGGAGTTGCAGGCAGGGGCGTCGTGGAATGCGGATGTTCGGGGGATTCCGGGGGATTTCTACTATGACAACTCGATTGCGGGATCGCCGGTGACGTTGCGCGATGGGTTGTTGAAGAGTCGGCGCGAGGCGGTGACGCGTGCGTTGACGGGTCAGGGAAGTTTGCGGACGTGGAACTACATGATTGATGTGGTGGTACAGAGTGGGAGGTACGGACCTGGGGCGAAGAATCTGGCGGATTTTTCGGTGGGCGGTCAGAGCCGCTTTTGGGTGCATGTTTCGATTGATCGGACGAGTGGTCGGATATTGGAGACGCATTGGGAGAGTGTGAAGGAATGAGCATGAGACGAGAGTTGATGACGCGGGGTTCGGTGATTTTTACCGGGCTGGTTTTGTTTAGTTGGTTGGGGGTGGTGCGAGTGGAGGCGCAGCGTGGGGGTGCTGGGGCGGGAGGTAAGCGC
>JBEEPE010000023.1:0-3119 GCA_041191265.1 Verrucomicrobiota bacterium
AGCCATGTCGACCTCTGGGACATGAAACCCGACGCCGCCGCCGAAGTCCGCGGCCCCTTCAAACCCATCAACACCAAATCCCCGGAAATCCAAATCTCCGAAGTCCTTCCCAAACACGCCGCCATCGCCGACAAGTTCTCCCTCGTCCGCTCCTGTCACCACGACGGCGCCGCCGTCCACGACGCAGGTTGGCAAATCATGCAGACCGGACGCCGCTTCACCGGCGGGGTCCAAAGCCCGCACGCCGGTTCTGTTCTCAGTTACCTCCGCGGACGAAAAACCGATCTCCCGCCCTTCGTCGTCCTCCCCGAACTCATGGGCCGCGGCGGTGGCAACCTCCCAAACGGTCAGGCCGGCGGCTTCCTCGGAAAAGCCCATGACCCGTTCGCCCTGATGGCAGACCCCTCCAAACCCAACTTCAAAGTCCCCGACCTCCTGCCCCCCGATCAACTCGCCGCCCTCCGCGTCGAACGCCGTCAACGGCTCCGCGATGTCGTCGACCAAACCATCAAATCCTTCGAAGCCAGCGAAGACGCGCGCCTCATGGATGACAACTTCCACGCCGCCTTCCGAATGATGTCGAGCGAACAAGCTCGCGCCGCCTTCGATCTCATGAAGGAGCCGCAATCCGTTCGCGAACGCTACGGCATGAACCGCTTCGGCCAATCCTGCCTCCTCGCACGCCGCCTCGTCGAACACGGAGTCCGCTTCATCACTATCAACACCTTCCTCACCGTCTTCGGTGAAACCACGTGGGACATCCACGGCTCCAAACCGTTCACTTCCATCGACGGCATGAAAAACGTCGTATGCCCCATGTACGACCAAGCCTACTCCGCCCTCATCGAAGACCTCCACCAACGCGGCCTCCTCGACACCACCCTCGTCACCGGCCTCAGCGAGTTCGGTCGCACCCCAAAGGTCAACCCCGCCGGTGGCCGAGACCACTGGCCCCAATGCTTCACCGTCTCCTTCGCAGGCGGTGGCGTGAAGGGCGGACGCGTCATCGGCAAAAGCGACCCCATCGGCGGCTTCCCCGCCGAACGCCCCGTCCAACCCGGCGATGTCGTCGCAACCATCTTCCATAGCCTCGGCCTCGATCACCAAGCCCACCTGCCCGGCCCCGCCGGACGCCCCTTCGGCCTCGTCGATTTCGGACGCGAACCAATCCGCGAACTCTTCTCCTAAGACGCCCCCCCTCAGCTCCACCCCGCCTCCCGCCATGAATCACGCTCCGATTCCCCAACGCGCCGCGTACTGGCTCGTTGCCCTGCTCGCTCTCCTCACACCGCTCCGCCCAACCGAGGCCGCTTCAACCACGGCGCCCGCCGCACGCATTTTTCCGGAAACCGTCATCCTTGACGGCGCAGAAGCCCTCCAACAGTTGCTCGCCTTCAAAACCGATTCTTCCACCAACACCCCCGCAGGCGAGATCGCCAAAGCCCAGTTCGTCGTGGAGAACGCAGCCGTCGCAACCGTCGACCAAGCCGGCAACCTCCGCCCCGTTTCCAATGGCACCACAAAAGTACGTCTCGAAGGCACCTCCTCCGCTGCGCCCATCACGGTCACCGTCAAAAACGCGTCCCATCACAAAACCCCAAGCTTTCACCGCGACATCCTCCCCATCCTCACAAAAAGCAGCTGCAACACCGGCGGATGCCACGGCGCTCTCGCCGGCAAAGGCGGCTTCCGACTCAGCCTCGCGGGATACGATCCCGAGTCCGATCACTACAACCTCGTTCACGACGCCAACGGTCGCCGCCTCGAACCAAACGACCCGCTCCTGAGCCTCATCCTCACCAAATCCACCCTCGCCCTCCCACACAAAGGTGGTCGCCGCATTCTCCCCGGCGGTGAAGATTATCGCACCCTCGCCACGTGGATCGTCGAAGGAACCCAAGGCCCCGACCCCGCCGAAGCCGCCCTCGACCGTATTGAAGTCACACCCAACGAAACCCTTCTCCGCAAAGGCGATTCCCTGCGCCTCCTCGTCACCGCTCATTACAAGGACGGATCCTCACGCGACGTAACCCGCTGGGCCAAGTTCGCCTCCGCCGACGAATCCGTCGCCAAACTGGACGACGCAACCGGCCGGATCGAAGTCATCGGAAATGGCGCAGGCGCCGTCACCGCCTGGTTCTCCAGCCGAATCGTCATCGCGCGCCTCATCGCCCCCCAAGAAAACCAGCTCCGCCCCGAAACGTGGGACCGCGAACCAACCAACAACCCCATCGACCGCGCCGTCATCGCCCAACTCAAACGCCTCAAAATCCCGCCCTCGCCCACCTGCGACGACGCCACCTTCCTGCGCCGCGCCATGGCCGATACCCTCGGCACCCTTCCCACCGCCGCCGAAGTCCGCGCGTTCCTCTCCGACCCCGCCCCCGACAAACGTGCGCGCCTCATCGAATCCCTCTTCAGTCGCCCAGAGTTCGTCGATTACTGGACCTACCGTTTCTCCGACATCTTCCTCATTAACGGCTCCAATCTCCGGCCAAACGCCGTCAAATCTTACTACACCTGGCTTCGTTCCAAGGTCGCCCAAAACACCCCGTGGAACCAAATCGTGCGCGAAGTGCTCGTCGCCAAAGGCGACAGCCTCTCCGAAGGCGCAACCAACTTCTACGCCGTTCACCAAGACCCCGAAACCATGGCCGAAAACGTCAGTCAGGCGTTCCTCGGACTCTCCATCAACTGCGCAAAGTGCCACAACCACCCTCTCGAAAAATGGACCAACGACCAGTACTACGCCTTCGCAAACCTGTTCGCCCGGGTCCGCGCCAAAGGCTGGGGCGGCGACACAAGGAGCGGTGACGGAAAACGCACACTCTTCATCAACCCAGACGGCGACCTCATCCAGCCGCGCACCGGCAAACCCCAGCCACCCACCCCGCTCGACGCAGCCCCCCTGCCGATGGACGATCCGCAAGACCGGCGCGAAACCCTCGCCAACTGGCTCACTGCGCCCGACAACACCTACTTCACGCGCACCATCGCCAACCGCATTTGGGCCAGCTTTTTCGGTATCGGCATCGTCAACTCCGTCGACGATCTCCGAACTTCCAACCCGGCTTCCAACGAAGCGCTCCTCACCGCCATCGCAGACCATCTTGCCGCAC
>JBEEPE010000024.1:0-29837 GCA_041191265.1 Verrucomicrobiota bacterium
TTTGCCGACAACTCTCACAGTCACACCCCTCAACCGGTTCGCTCCAGCGCGCATCGTCGGTCGTGGAAGCCCCGCCGACAGACAAAATGCATATCAAAAAGAAACCCACCAAAATTCCCCAAAAAATCGCTGGATTCTCAAAATCAGACATCACATCCCCCTAATTCAAAGTAGTTTCCATTGTTTTCGCATCGTCCATTCACCCGATAGGGCGCCAACCGCAATCAGCAAAAGCATCCACCCAAAATCAAATGGACGACGGCTCGGTTCAGGGTCCCGCAACTCACTCATTCGCAGGTTGATTAAACGCTCAAAATCTTCCAACCCCCGAACTGACTCTCCCCGCAACGCAACACCCCGAGTCACTCTCGCCCAACGCTCGAGCGTGGCCATGTCTCGCGCTGTTTGCCGCAACTCCTCGGGAGCCTCGGAAACACTGAACTCTTTCCAACCCAAGTCAGCCCCACCAGCGTCCTTCACTCGGATGACATAACGCCCCCCCCGATCAACGCCCATCGTGACAGACGCCTGCGCGGTGCCATCCAACTTAACTTGCCCGATGGGCCGAAGCTTTTCCGTCCCCACCAAACCAACCATCACACTTGCAGTCATCGGCTTGTCGGCAGACGCCATCGTCGAATCCACCAACTCGACTCCAAGATGAATTCTGCCCGGGGCCGAATCCAATCCATCGGGAAAAAGAATTCGCACCGGATATGGATCCATCGCAGCAGCATAGCGAATTAACTTCCGCCAAAAACTGTCATACAACGAGCGGTCATCCAAAGACCCCATTCGCAATCGCCACAAACCCTCACCGTTAATCGCGATCACACGCCCATTTCCCACTCGCTGCTCAATCAGAAACGGGCGCTCAGGGACCACTCCGCCCTCCGCATCTAGGCCACGCACATTCGCTAGAATCTGAGCGCCAGCCTTTAACTCGATATCATGCAAAACGTTCTGCAGAACTAAGCCACGCGGAAGAACGCCTCCCGAAACACCTCCGAGCACTTCACTGCCCAAGCTCCCGCGATCAAACATCTGCCGCCCAGATGCGCTGAACGGAATGTCCCGCGCAACCCACTTTCCCTCACCGCGCCCCGACTTGCTCGACACAGGCAAAAGCCCTTGAAGCACTGGGAACTGCCGCAACGATTCACTTAACCCACTTAATCCAAGAATAATAACCCCCCCGCCCCGATGCATCACAAACTCCGAAAGGGCCTGCGCCTGCTGCGCGTCCATCATTCGACTCACCATCGAGCAAAGAACAACGACCCGACATTTCCCGTATTGTTCCACCGCGCTGGGCAGTCGCATCGGAAGAAATGCCTCCGAGTCAGAAGCATACCGAAAATAGTAGCCGTCACGCGTGCGCGTCACCCCCGCAAAACGGATCAAACTATCCTGCCCAACCCCAGCCTGAACAAACTTGTAGTCCCACCCCAGATTCCCCTGAACAAAAAGAACATCCAGCTTTGGTGCCCCCTTCACATCAACTCGAAACTGCCGAGGCGAATCCAATACGCGCTCCGGCGCTGCCTCATCTTTCTCAATCTTTACCTCATACCGGTACGTGCCCTCAGGCATCGCAGGACACCGCATCACAAATCCCTCTGCCCGAGAAAGGGTTTTCCGCCCCACCTCCGATCCCTCCCGAGTGAGCACCACATCGAACGGACGAACTTCCGACGACTTGGAAACGTCAATCCGCAACGCCACATCAAACGGATGATCCGGCATTGCAACCTCCGGCGCAGATACATCGGCAATGCAAATCGACGGCAAAGACTCATCGCGCCCAAACCCAATCCCAACGAATGGAACCCGCTCCGAAACCATTCGCGATAACACTCCAGACTCCCCCTCATTCCGCGTCAAAACTCCGTCGGTCAACGCAATCACCGCCAATGGAGGGACAGACCCCGCTTCAAACGCCCCAGTCACCGACGTTGCAAGGTCCGTAACATCCCCGCGGGCTTCGACAGACGTCGGAACCGAGTCCCTCTCCGAGTATCCGTTTGAGAAAGTTCCAAATGACACGGGCACTTGCAGTTGTCCGAGCGCAGGGAGCACAACCTCATTCAGTGTCCGAATCGCTGCCCCTATCGGCGCCGCCCCGCCCTCAGAGACACCCATGCTCTGACTCTCGTCCAACATCACCACAACCCGTCGAGGGTCGCCCTCGGACACCGGTCTTGGCTTCCGCGTTTCATGAACGGGTTTCCCACTGAGAAACACCAAAACCATCGCTGCGACCACCCGTAACCCCACCAGAACAAGACTACGCTTCACCGGCATTCCAGCCCTCACCTGAAAAACATGAACCATAGTCAAGACCAGTAAAACCACGGCGGTCCCCCAGTTCAGAACCGCGGGCGCCTCGAAAACGAGCGCATGATGCAAATCGTTACTCATTCCGTTGCGAGCTTCCGAAAATACCTCTCAACACGGGACCTAAAGCTCAGCGGCACCCGATCCACTTCGGCCGCTTCATCCTCACCCGCCTTCTTAACCTTCACCGCCGCGCTAATCTCCACCTGGTTTCGATCGACGTTCCCCTCGGTCGTGCTCCGGTCCACCACTCGTGAAGCACCCAAGCCCGGCTGCAATGTCGTACCCGGCGATGTGCCTTGATTGTCTTCATCACGGTTCGTGGTCTTCTCGGGCGAAACGTTCAATGCACTCTCCTTCATCAACGACTCCAGTTGCTGAGGCGATAATTCGCGGCCAGCCTCAATCCGCTTCGCAATGCTCTCCGAAACCCGTCTCGCGGATTCTGCGATATCCCTCTCATGGAAGGGCACCGCACTGCGCCCTGGCAGTTTTGGCATCTTTTCCAACTCGCGACGATCTTGCTCCGGTAGCATGGCGCGGAGCGCGGAGGCCTTCTCTGATCCCCCGCTCTGCTCGAGGATTTCCAAGAAGCGATCAACCTCGTGAAGCGCATCCTCCAGACGCTCTTTCCGCAACTCTTGGTTACGCCGAAACACCTGATCCCTCGCTCTCTGATTGTTCGTTCGCGCCGAGTTTATTGCATCCTGCAGTTCCCGCTCCTGCACTGTTTGCCATCCGCTCGTCCGCTCGCTCGAACTCGCTGCGCTCGGCTTCGAAGGCGGACTCAATAACTCCTGTTCAGGGCGGTTGAGATATTCGTTCACCGCCGCGCGAGCATCCTCTTCCGGATGCCGAATCGTACTCCGCCGTCCCAACTCGCCATCGCGTTCGGTCCCCGCTCCACCTCCTCCAACCGCCTGCCGCCCAGAACGGTCCATATCCCGCTTGCCAACCACTCCGCTCCCACCAGTCCCACCGCGCTGACCCCCGCTCTCGCCCTTAACTTCCCCCGCACGCCGGCTTTCTGCTTCCGACGAAGCTACGCTTGAAGCTCGATCATCCGACCTGTTGGCCGATCCGCTCGACTCTGGGCCTCGGTTGCGATTCGTTTGACCAGCCCCGCTTTGCTCCGTGCTTCTTTCCGACGCCAACTTTTGATCCCCCCCCGATCCACGCGATGCAGACTGCCGCTCAGCGTCACTCTTCATCGTTTCCATCAATTCCTTACGCGCTGCCGTCAGGCTCTGTAGCGCCTCTTTCTGCCAATGAGCAGCCTCTTCAAGGTTTCCGGTTGAGATAGCAGAGCTCCCATTCGCGGCCTGCCCCATTGCATCCGCAGCGCACTTACCCGCTTTAGATCCATTGGGACAGGATTTTCCAACTCGCTCTGTGGCCTCGAGTTGCTTGAGGCTTGCCTCCTTTAACCGTTCCTTCCGCTTGACCTCTTGCTCCCGAGACTCGTCTTTATTTTCGGCGGTTTCCGTCGGCTTGTTTCCGCCCGCCTCCGGACGCTTTGCATCCCTCATTTGTTTCTCCTCGAGAGCTTTTTGCAACTCCGCCGCTAAACACGCCTGCTCACGAATCACCGCAGAAAGATCGTCCAACGCCCTCAAGTCCCGATTGTTTGCTCCCTTCCTCAACCGCTCACGGTCCTCAGCAAAAGGACATATCTCAATGACGTGCACCTTACTGCGAACCCAGACATCCTTCCCCGTTACCTGAATCCGAGCGTCCACCTCGAAAGCCAGCACATCTAGGAGATCGAGCCCATAATCTTCAGGAAAAATCGTAAAGCTCACATCCCCCTCCCGTTGAGACATCGACCACTCCAAACGTTTCGGTGCGAGCGGCTTTCCATTTTTCCAGAAACTCGCCCGCACCTCCGCCACCTCGCCCTTTGCCCGAACAGTAGCCATCACATCTGCAGTTTCATACAGGCTCATCGAGAGCTTCTCGTCGGGTTTGATGATGCGAACCTCTCCCGCCGTCCCCTGAGCAACACGCTCCTTCACTAGGTCACTCGCCTTCAGGAGTTTAGGCCCCTTCACAATCTGCACTTGATCGAGCTGCTTCATCAACCGCCAAATCGCGTTCCTTGTCCCCGGAAACAGCAAACTCCCAGGAATCAGAAACACGCACGCGATCAGCAGCGGCAGCAGCACTTGTTCTCCCATTGCCCCGCGCCGCATCGTCTTCACTTTCGGCGCAACCTGCATCGCAATCGCGTCATAAATCCTTCTTTGGTCGGGGTCTAACGTCATCCCTTCCAAATGTGCCAATGTCGCAAAGCGATCCTCAAACTCTGGGTTCAATCGCTCCAACTGCCCCGCGAAATCCATCCGAAGACGCTCCTTGAACGCCCGATAACTGCGAAAGACGAATACCCCAACCGCTGCAACGCACACACCCGCGACAACAGCCTGCAACGTAAAATCATCCAGCTTGGCCTCAATGAATCCCACCAGCACCATCCCACCAGCCATACCGAGCGCAGAATGCCCTATAAACCGGAGGTTCTTTGTCCAAAAAAGACGCTCCTGAACATCTTGGCAGATGATTCGAACAATTTTCACCGGACCCTCCTGCGCAATGCATGAACTAACGGTTCAATAACAAGACATCCCGCAGCGATGAGCAGCAGGAGTCTTCCAAACGACTGACGCAAAATGGCGTCACGATCCAGCATCGGTTGTAAATCGCGCACCCCACTCACCGGCGCTGATTTCAAGTCCATCCAACCATCCGGAACTCCTAGTTTTCCCGAAACCGAGAGGTCCGACTCCAACTCATCGCTTTTCACACAAATCCAACCAAAGGTGTCCTGACTCACCCGCTCCTGAATCCGGAACACCCCCGTCTTCATCGGTGCACGCACCACCATCCCACGGTCTGAGTTCTCCACCGGAAGATCCACATTTTCACCAACCAACCGATACTCCGCTCCACGCACGGCGCGATGACTCGCCATCATTAACTCCTCCCCCGGCTTCGCTGTCAGAACTTCGTCAAACGACTGTTTCACTGCGGACAAACACGCATCGAGAAACGGAATAAAACTCACGCGCGTCGGCCAATCAGAGTCTCCCATCTCAAACCCGGTCCCGACGACCATCAATCTGCCGCGCGCAACAGGAACCTCCATCACCACCGGATCGCCTGAAACGGTATGAAGACAAGTCTGCGCCGAGGGAACGTCAAAAACGTTCAATCGAGAAAAGCCAATCTCGCTCAACCGGTTGTACTCACCCGCACGAAGCGCCTTCGCAACCGCATGCCGCCCAGTCACCAATCCGAGCGTCGTCGCCCCTGCGATTTTCCGTCGTCCCCGAACCTCAACGCCAAGCCCCATCATCGCGCGAACCGCTCCAGATCCATCTCCGCCCGAAAACAAAAGAACACCTCGTCCCCCGTTCAAATAGGCGGACACCTGTGCCAACTTCGTCACATCCACCAATTCCCGCTCGTCCACCACAAGGACATCACCCGCCACCGAACTAACCCCTGGGACATCCCCCGTTGTCTTTGGATCAATGACTTTCCAATAACCCTTCAAGACCTCTTTGGAAAACGCGGTCCGCAGAAATTTTGAAGGTGTGACGATTTCAACCGCAGCCTCGCGCACCGGGGCAAGTACCGCCCACGCCACGCTATCGCCAGGAAGTGCATCGCGATTCCCTATTACCCGAACTTGGGCGACGAAGGGGCGAGCCGGATCGACCTCACAGCTTAGTTTTGCAGCACCGGTTAGCGTGGAGACGCCCAACGTCACCGCCTCTTCCGCTACCACCTCGCCTTCCAACACCAACTGCACCCGCACCGACTCTTCCGCTGATGTTGCCTCGGCACGAGAATCTCCAATGTAACGCCGAACACCCACGTCAACCCGCACCCTCGCACGCTCTCCCAAGTTTACCCGATCAATCGAGCCGACCGTAACCGCGAGATTATCCCTGAAGTTCATCGAGGTCGGCACCACCACAGCAGACGTTGCCTTCAAAAAACCAGTCGCATTTCCATCTGTGATCCACTGGTTCGCTTGATGATCCGTGTAAAACCGCACCTGCCGCTCACATGCTCCCCCATTTTCCAAAAGCGATGCCGCCTGCATGAATGCAGCCAAACAGTTTCCGCGACCCGCAGAAGGCTCCAACCCCCGTACCACCCCAGCGAGAGTCCCTCGATCGGAATCGAAGTCTGCCAATAACTCCGGGTGATTTGTCAGTTGAATCACAGCCACACGAATCTCAGGACCAAATCCTTCAATCTCCGACGCCATGCGGTCCCTCGCCCGGGCGAATCCGTCGTGCGCTGAATGACTAAAGGTATTGTCCAAAATGCAAACCACTCGCGAAGGAATCACCCCACTGCGGTCTTCTCTCCGATACGGCCATGCAAGACTCAGCACCGTCAAACCCAACGCCAAGATTCTCAAAGCCAACCCTAACCAGTCCTCAATCCTTCTCGATGCCGGTACCGTAACATTCGAGACCTCTAAAAAACGTGTCGTCGGAAGCAGACACGCGTCCGCCTGATCGCTCCTGCGTAAATGCAACCAAACCGGAATCGCAAGACACGTCCCTGCCGCGAGAAACGCCGGATTGAGAAATATCATATCCATTCGAGCGTCATCGATGTTTCTCACGCTCAGCTAGAAACGTCGCGAGAACTTCCCAAGGGTTCTCATCCGTTCGCATCGTCATCAATGGCAACTCCATCGCTTCGAATGCCTTTCGCTGCGCCCCCATGAACGCGCGAAACCGTTCTAGGTATCCCTCCCGCGCTAACTCGCCAACGGTCAACCGTTCCAACCCACTTTCCGGATCACGAAAGCGACTCGGTCCAGAGAAGGGAAAATCCACTTCGTCAGGATCCAACACCTGCAGCAACAAGCACTCATGCCCCTGATGACGCAACTGCTTCAACAAAAACTCGATTGTCTCCGCTGGTTCCAAGAAGTCTGAGATCAAGACCAACATGCTCCGGCGAGCAATCAACCGCTTCGCATGCTCAAGCAGGTGTGACAGGCATTCCGTGCCTCGCGCCTGCAACCGTTGCAAATGTCCAAGCATCAATCCGAAATGAGCCCGGCCTTGGCTCGGACGCACAAACTCAGGAACCGAATCCACCTGATCCAACGAAATTGCCCCAACCCCGTCATTCTGCCGGAGCACAATCCAGCTAATCGCCGCCGCTATCAGACTGGCTGCCTCCAACTTGGAAGCCCACGCCGCACGCCCCCGATACCCCATCGACGCGCTCGTGTCGCAGACCAGATAAAGACGCAAATTGGTCTCGTGCGTGTACCGCCGAATACTTAACCGATCGCTCCGGGCAAAGAGACGCCAATCAAGATGACGTAAATCATCCCCAGCCTGATAGTCGCGATAGTCGCTAAACTCCGAACTGAACCCGTAAAAGGGGCTCCGATGAATCCCCGATAGAAATCCCTCACCCACATACCTCGCCTTCAATCCGAACGAGCCAAGCCCAGATAACCACGCAGGATTAAAATCCTGTCGCAGCGAACGAAACTCAAAACGCGTCTCGGACATACCCGCAACCTATCGAGAAAGTCCGTCAACCAACTTTCGGACAATTTCCTCCGTCGCAACTCCCTCCGCATCCGCCTGAAACGACCGTACCAATCGGTGCCGAAGAATCGGGACTGCCAACGACGCAACATCCTCACACGAAACATTGAACCGACCCTCACACGCAGCCCTCGCCCGGCCCGCCAAAATTAAGTTGAGACTCGCGCGAGGACTCGCCCCCCATCGAATCCAGCGCTTGATGTAATCCGGACTTTCCGTCGAATCTGGCCGTGTCGCACGCACTAAACGAACCGCGTAACTCACCACGTTCGGCGCCGCCGGAATTTTCGCGACCGCGTCTCGAAACTTCATGATTTCCTCACACGTCACCACTGGGTTGATCAGACTCAGCGGTGCAAATGAGTGCTGAGACACCACTTGGTTCTCTTCCTCCAACGAAGGGTATCCCACCCTCAACTCAAAAAGAAACCGGTCCAACTGCGCCTCCGGTAATGGGTACGTTCCCTCCTGTTCCAAAGGGTTTTGTGTCGCAAATACCGTGAACGCTCCCGGAAGCGGATGAATCTTTCCCGCCACCGTCACCGTCTTCTCTTGCATCGCCTCAAGCAACGCCGCCTGCGTCTTCGGTGGCGTCCGATTGATTTCGTCCGCTAACAACACTTCCGTAAAAACTGGACCCTGCTTGAAGACAAAACTGCGCCGCCCCGACTGCGCATCCTCCTGAATAATCTCCGTCCCAGTAATATCACCCGGCATCAGATCAGGCGTGAACTGAACGCGCGCAAACGACATCTGAACCGCACGAGAAACCGCGTTTACCATGAGCGTCTTGGCAACCCCAGGCATCCCCACCAGCAAACAATGTCCGCGCGCCAAAAACGCGTAGAACATCTGGTCCAAAATCTCGCGCTGTCCGATTAAAACCTTCCCAACCTCATCCATCAGCTTCTTCCGAACCTCCGGCAACCCCGACAACACCGTCACCGCATCGGCACTGACCGCAGCTCCGGAACCCTGATTAAAATCACTCGTCATAAACCATTTTTCACGTTCGACCGAAAAAGCACTAACCACCTCACTATCAAAACAATTGCCTAGCAATGAGAATGCCATCCAATAATGCGCTGGCCCTTAACATCTGCGACTCCTTACGCTACCTGCCCGCACGCCATGCAACGCCAAACGATTTCGATCAAAGGTCTGGTTCATGACGGAAATGCGCGCTCATGCCGTTCGCTCATGACATGCCGCCCCCTGATCGCCTTCATGGTCTGGATTTGGATGCTCACCTGCTTTCGCTCGCTCTCGGCTACTGCCTCCGACGGATTACCGTTCGCGCAGCCCGCTCCACCAGAATCACCGTCGCGGCCCCAGTTCCCTCCACGCCCCTCTACCCCACCCTCTGCGCCATCGCGCCCCGCCCAAGGCGCGGCTCAACGCACCCAACCACAATCTCCACTTCCACCGGCATCGAGCCCCCAACCTCCGTCATCCCCCACCTTCCGCCCCCCTCCCCCGGCAAAGCATGAAAAACCCGCAGAAGAAACATGGGTGAACCTCGTCATTGAAAAATCCGGAGGCGGAATCATCCGAAACCGATTCTCCAACTTTGGCGAAAACATGGCCTCAGAAATCCGGCTCAGAATCGCCAAACAACAACTCGACACCCCAGAACCCATTGTCGCCACAAAACCCCTTTCAGATCTCCGCACCGTCAGCGCACCCTTCGCCTGCATCTCACTTGCTCTAGATGACTTACCCACCATTTCTGAAAATACCAAACAAAGCATGGAGGACTACCTGCGTCGCGGGGGATTCGTGTGGATTGTTGCCCACTCGCCCTCAGATTCCTTCGACGTAAGGCCCATCATCCGAAACGAGCCTTTCACCGAACACATCCTCCGGCGCGTGCTTCCCGCGGCCGTCATCACCACCGAAAACGTTAAATATGCTGGGTTTCGACCCGTGATTCCTCCCTCCGTCATCGACCCAGCCATGAGCGAGGAACTCACCCAACTCATCTCCAAGCGATTACAATCAATGGATGTCCTGTCGTTCGAAGGTCGTCCGGTAGCCATTGTAAGCTGGACATTTCCGGCACCCGCAGACAAAGACATTTACACAGGACGCGCCCCAACCATTCCTCGAAATATTCCGCGAAGCAGTCCGCCGCGACCAACAAGTGCCCCTCCGCCCAGCAGACAAGATCAAAGTGACGTCAAAATGTTCAACATCAAGCATATGGCTACTAACATTTACGTAAACATTCTCCTTCACTGACGCGAGATTCACTCTCCCGGAGCACGCCACACTTCGCGCCCTCCGACCCACGTCGATAACACCCGCGTCTCGCGAATCTCTTCCGGCGGACAACCCAAAATGTCTCGGTCGATCACAATCAAATCCGCAAGCTTTCCCTTCTCCAAACTCCCCGCTTGCGTCTCCATCCGCAACACGTGCGCGTTCCAAGAGGTGTACATCCGAACCGCATCCGCACGCGACAACGCCTCCTCGGGGTGCAACGGTTCATCCATTCCGCGTGTGCGCCGAGTCACCGCCGTCGCCATCCCCAACCACGGATTGTAGGGATTGATTGATCTCAAGCTCCCAATCTTTTGCATGTGATCACTGCCGCCCCCAAACTTCACTCCCGCCTCCACTAAACGGTGCAGCGGTTGGAATCGGCTCATCCGCGCATCCCCGAACTGACGTAGTAACGTTCTGCCATCCAGATAAAACCAAATCGGCTGAATGTCCGCCACCACTCCGAGTGCAGCCGCTTTTGCAATGCTTGCCGGCGCCATAAAGTTGCTGTGCGTCAAACACGGACGCGTCTCCGCGATGGGCAGTTCCTTCGCCAACTCCTCGTACACCCCGAGCAACATCGCCACCGCGCCGTCCCCCACACTGTGCGCCGTGAACTGCAACCCACCCGACGCGACTTTTCGAACCATCCGAACCAAATCCTCCCGAGGAATCTTCAAGGTTCCCCGATACTCAGGGTCCGTGATTCCGTAAATCGCGCTCACCCCCCAAGGATCCTGCATCAGGGCACTCCCCGTCAGCATACCGCCATCCAGCCAGACCTTCGTGCCCACAATTTTCAGCCACGCATCCTCCTGACAAAGAGGATGCTGCAAAATCTCGTCAATCGCACGTTCCGTGGTTCTCCACTGCCCACCCACGCCAAACGTATGAGACAAACGTAACCGCACCGACAACTCTCCGGACTCCTTCAGCTTCTGGTAATGCGTCATCGCCGACGCACTCGCGCCTCGATCCGCAATCGTCGTCAAACCCACCGAGTTGTAATCGCGAAACAGCGCTTTCAACGCTGCACGCGTATCCTCCGCCGTGATCGGCTTCGACGGCTTCGCCGCGGGAAGATTCACTGAGACAGACCGAAGCAATCCGGTTGGTTCGCCAGCGCTGTCCTTTTCCACCAATCCCGGATGCCCCTCCTGCAACCGGTAACTCCGGTCGATTCCTGCCAACCGCATGGCGAGCGAGTTCAGCATGCTGTCCGGCCCCGTCGAAAATCGAACGGGATGCCGCGGAGCAGCTCCATCCAACTCAGCCCGAGTCGGATACCTCTGCTCATCCAACCGTGTGATGAAAACCTGTGAAACCAAGATCAGCGTTCCCTCCGGCAAGGCCTCGGCCCGCGCCCGAATGTACGCCAACAACTGCGCAATGTTGGTGATGTCAGGCACCGGATGATCGTGCTCGAACGTGGCAGCCCCCACCGGATGCACGTGGCTGTCCATCAAACCGGGCAAAACCATGCGGCCGCCAAGATTCACCTCCTTCACCGCTTCCTGACCTCGAATCGCCTCTGCCACCTCGGTCTCTCCCACTGCAACCACTCGCTCACCACGAACCGCAATGCTCGAAACCTCCGAGAAGGCGGCGTCCACCGTGAGAATACGCCCATTCCGAAAGACGACCGTTTGTTCCGCAATCCCCCGAGGCGATAAGACCCCAGCGAAAATTCCCGCGAGTGCGCACATCAAGAATTGCCTCTTCATAAACCTCTTCCGAGCACACCCCGCACCATCCAGTGCCCGCTGGCATTGAACGAAAGTGGACAGTGAACCATGCGCATCGTAGCCACACCCGCAACGCGAGTTGCAGAGACGACTTTGCCCGAGTGATCGAAAAGCGTTGGCGCACACGCTATATTGCGGCGAAAATCCTCCGCTTATCTCTTCTATGAACCTTTATGTGAAACTGTGGTGCCCGTGGTGTGTTGCCGCTTGGGAACACCTCGACGCTCACGGCTACGCGTACAACAAAATCGACGTGCTCGCGGACAAGTCGGCTTTCGATCGGATGGTGCGACTGTCGAGCCAAACCAAAACACCCACCCTCGAATGGAACGGGCACGTGCTGGCCGACTTTGGTCCGAATGAACTGGTGGCATTTTTGAAAAAGCACGGAATCACCCCCTAACATGCCCTCTTGGTTTTCAGACGCCCTCGCCACCTTGGGCCTCGTTGTTCTTGCATTTGCCCTATTCGAAATCGGGCGCCCCGGGTTTCGTGCGCTGGGGATGTGGTCGCTCGTCTCCGCAAGCGCTTTCGCTGCGTACAGACTGACGGGGATGGCGACGATTACCGCGCTGACGGTAGCAATGTGGTTCCTACTGCCGCTTCGCCGGATCATCCGCGAAGGGCGCCGCATCCTCATGCCGAGACGGCGCGAACTTCGCGACGGCGCATTTGCCCGCTTCAACCAAGTGCCAAACTTTGATCAACTCGAGGAAGAACTCGGTGAAGCCGGTTTCCAGTACCTTGAAGACCTCCAGTGGAGCGCGGGACAAGGCGTCACGGTCGCCATCCGAGCGTTCATCAATACCGAAAGCCGCACCCGCATTACGCTAAATCTCGCCGAATCAGAAGATGTCACCTTCTTCTACGTGGCACTCAATAACCGCGCTGCCGATGGAAAAATGCTGTGCACATGGACTTACCCGTTCTCCTACAGCCTTCTGTTTGCTCCAGGATGGAATGTGCAGCGCATCTCGCACCCAGGCTCGCTGGAGGAGTTGCTAAACATTCACCGCGAGTTTCTCTCACGGAATCACGTGCGCCCCGAAAACCTCGCGCCGCTCCCCGACGACACGATCCGGTTGGAACTTCAACAAGATCTCGACCGGCAAATTGCCTACAACCTCGACCGACATCTTTTGGAAGAGGCCGGTTCCGAGAGCGTTCGGTACACATGGAAAGGATGCGCTTTCCTGTGGATTCAGTTCCTCCGCCACGTCTTTGCGTGGTAACCCACCCTCAAACCATCCCTGCACCATGTCCGAAGAAAGAAAAACCCTCGATCAGCGCCAGCAGATGTCCGACATCGAACGTCTGCGCCATTCCGCAGCCCATATTCTCGCCACTGCAATCCTAAAGATTTGGCCGGAGGCCCAGTTTGCGGCGGGGCCACCCGTTGAAAACGGTTTCTACTACGACCTCGATCTTCCACACCGCATCTCGACCGATGACTTTGCGCGCATAGAGGAAGAGATGAAAAAGGAAATCAAGGCGAACAACACGTTCGAGCGGATGACCGTCACCCGCGATGAGGCCCTCTCCCTCGCAAACTCAGGGCGTCTCGGCGGACTCACCGAGCGAGGCACGCCCAGCATCTTCAAGGTCGACATTCTCAACTCCATTCCGGACAACGAAGAAATTTCGCTCTTCAAAAATGGTGACTTTCTAGATCTCTGCGCCGGCCCGCACGTGATGCGCACGGGAAACGTGGGCGCATTCCGACTCACCCATGTTGCGTCGGCTTATTACAAAGGGGACGAACGCAACCCGCAGCTTCAGCGGATTTACGGAACCGCGTTCAAAAACAAAACCGAGCTGGAAGCCTACTTCACCATGCTCGAAGAGGCTCGGAAACGCGACCACCGCAAACTCGGACGCGAACTCGAACTCTTCACGTTTGATGAGGATGTCGGTCCAGGACTACCGCTCTGGATGCCGAACGGAACCGTCCTCATCGAAGAACTCGAACGCCTTGCCAAGGAAACCGAGTTTCAAGCTGGGTACCAACGCGTACGCACTCCACACCTCGCGCGACAGAACATGTACCTCACGAGCGGACATCTCCCCTACTACGAGGAGAGCATGTTCCCCGCGATGATTCTGGAGGAAAAAGCCCCGCTTCCCGACGGTTCTCCCGCTCCCGCCGAGAAGTATTACCTCAAGGCGATGAACTGCCCCCATCACCACAAGATTTTCGGGGCCGTTCCACGCAGCTACCGAGACCTCCCACTGCGCCTCGCAGAGTACGGCACCTGTTATCGCTACGAGCAATCCGGCGAACTGCTCGGCTTAATGCGCGTCCGCTCCATGCAGATGAACGACGCCCATCTGTACTGCACGCCCGAACAGTTCGAGTCCGAGTTCATCGCCGTGAACGAAACGTACCTCAAGTACTTCAAAATTTTCGGCTTCGAAAAATACCTCATGCGCTTCTCCACGCATGACCCCAAGCGCCTCGGAGAAAAGTTCGTCGATGAGCCCGAACTGTGGCGCCAAACCGAGGAAATGGTCCGCAACGTTCTCGTCAAGTCAGGCATCCATTTCGTGGAAGTTCCGAACGAAGCCGCATTCTATGGCCCCAAAATCGACGTGCAGGTTTGGAGCGCCATCGGACGCGAGTTCACCATTGCCACCAATCAGGTCGACTTCGCGGTACCCAAACGTTTCGGACTGACCTATCGGGATCGAGACAACACGGACAAGACTCCGCTGTGTATCCATCGAGCTCCACTCGGCACCCACGAACGCTTCATCGGGTTCCTGATCGAACACTACGCGGGGAACTTCCCGCTTTGGCTAGCGCCAGAACAGGTACGCATCCTTCCCATCGGCGACGAAGAACCCCTCGTGGCGGAGGCCCGCCGGATCGAGTTGGAACTGCGCTCCCACGGCGTGCGAGTCGCCGTTGATGCGTCCACGGACAAAATCAACGGAAAGGTGCTGCGGGCTGAGCAGGCGAAAGTCCACACGATGCTCGTCATCGGACAACGCGACCTCGCCGCGGGCGCGGTGAGCGTGCGCCTCCACGGAAAAGGCAACATCGGAGCACGCCCCGTCGCGGAAACCATCGACGCGATACTGACCGCGATTCGTGAGCGCGCGAACCACTAAAACTCTGAAATACGCCTCGGGAAAACTCCTTGAAACAGGATTTTCCCACTCCCTAGGACGCTTTTGTCCAAGTTTCCTTCTTGCAGAGGCATCTTTTAAATCGTAACCGATGAGGTGCTGATTGGCCCTCACCGCTCAGCCGCTGGTCGTACGTCTGCAACGGCCTGCGTTTTGAGGAGCGAATCCCCAAGGATTCAGGCAGACAAACGAAAATATTCGGGCGCCCCCCCTGCTCCGGACGGCGACGCCCCAACCAAATCAGTCCTATACAAGCCCATCAATATCGCGTTAACCAACGAATCCGCGCGCGCGAAGTGCGTGTGATTCTCGCCTCGTCCGGACAACAGCTCGGCGTCATGAAAATCCAAGACGCCCTGAAAATCGCCCAAAACCACGGGCTCGATCTGGTCGAAGTGGCACCGCAAGCAAATCCACCGGTCTGCCGAGTCATTGACTTCGGCAAGTTCAAGTACGAACTCGCCAAACAGGAGAAAGACCGGAAAAACACCGCTGCGAAGCTCAAGGAAATCAAGTTCCGCGTGAACATTGATCAGCACGACTACGAGACGAAGGTGCGGCACGGCGAAGAGTTCCTCGATCGCGGAAATAAAGTCCGCGTTCAACTCCAGTTTCGCGGACGCGAGATGGCGCATAAAGAACTCGGAATGGAACTGATGCACCGCATTAAAGAGGACCTTTCCACGATGTCGAATGCCGAGCAGGAACCCAAGCTAATGGGTAAGGCGGTCATCATGATTTTAAGCCCTCTCCCTGCCAACAAGCGGAAGCGAAAGTTTGCCCCAGTCGACGACGCAGATCTCGAAGACGATTCTGAGGACGACTCCGATCACGAGGAAGATTCGGAGTAACTCTGGGCGTGCCGAACAATCGGCACCCACAACATCTCCGCAAGCCGGCCCCGAAAAGGGCCGGTTTTTTCGTGGACGCACCTCCCTTTTCGCGGTGCAGAACGCCGCAAAATGCGCATCACGCGGGAACGAGATTTTCTCCAATTCCGTGCATGCGTTCTATCCTCGCCCGACCCTTCGTCCTTGCCGCGGTGGCTGGCTCCGTAAGCCTCGCGGAGTCCCCCTCGCTTCCTCCGCTGGATCTGCAGGGCGTCACCGAGGAACACGTCTGGATTCCAATGTCCGACGGAACGCGCCTCTCCGCCTACACGTACCGTCCGGAGTCCGAGAAGCCCCTTCCCGCGGTATTTGAACAGCGATACGCCAGCCTCGTAGGAAGTGGAACTCGCAAAGCGGCAGCCGACCTTGCAAGAAAAGGATTCGTGGTCGCCATGGTCAACTTCAGGGGGTCACAGAAAAGTGAGGGAACCTACACCGGGTACCGCAACCTCGGGTGGGGCGGTGGTGAACCCCGGGACGGTTACGACACCTGCGAGTGGCTCGCTCGGCAACCTTGGTGCACCGGAAAAATTGGCTCCTTCGGAAGTTCCCAAGGCGGCTTTGCCCAAAACTTCCTCGCCGCAGCCAACCCACCCCACCTCGTTTGCCAATACATGGTAGACACTGGCCTCAGCCTTTTTCACGAAGGTTACCGAATCGGTGGAGTAACCCGCCACGAACGGTTCACTGATTTTGGGCAGAACTGCAGAAATCCCGAGGACAACGCGCGCCTTCTCAAGGAATGGGACAAGCACCCCGATTTCGATGCCTATTGGCAGGAAGAGGACTGCTCACGCCATTTCCAGCGCATGAACGTCCCCTGCTTCACCATCGGTAGTTGGTACGACTTCATGGTCCAAGGCAGCATCCAGAGTTTCAACGGGCGACAGACACGCGGAAACATCGGTTCACGCGGACACCAACAGCTGGTTATCGGTCCTTGGTTGCACGGAAGGCTGAACAAGGGAACAACGGTCAATGAACTGACGTATCCAGACAACGCCGCATGGCCCGAACTCGACCACATGGCGCGCTGGTTCGACCACCACCTCAAGGGCAAACCCACCGGAGTCACGGACGAACCTCCAATCCGGTACTACGTCATGGGTGCCGTCGGGGAACCGGATTCGCCCGGGAACGTTTGGAGGACTGCCTCGTCGTGGCCGCCTTCGACTAAGTCAACCCCGCTTTATCTTCAAGCAGACCAGAAACTAAGCTTCGAAAAGCCAAATCAACGCGCCAGCACAACCCCGCTCCCTTCCGACCCCGCAAAACCCATGGCTATCCCAGGTCGAGGCTTTCCTGGAGCCAAAGACGCCCGACCCTTCGAGTCTCAGTCGGATGTAAGAACATGGTCGACTGAAGCGCTCGCCGAACCCCTCGAAATCACCGGAACGATTTCGGCATCACTCTGGATCAGCACAGATGTCCCTGATGCAGACTTCATCCTCCGCGTCTCAGACGTTTACCCCGATGGACGCAGCATGCTGCTCATGGATTACCCGTTGCGAGCGCGTTACCGGGATGGGTTTGAGAGACAGATTCTCCTCAAAGCCAACGCACCCACGGAACTCCGTTGGCGCATCGGCGATGTCAGCATCATTTTGAACAAAGGACACCGCCTACGAGTGACGGTCAGTTGCTCTGGTGCCCCCCTCTACGAACCCAACCCTCAACACGGCGGCGCCCAAGTTCTCGGCTGGATGAAAAACCCACGCCCCACCACCCATCAGATTCTCCACGAAGCCCCCCACCCCTCTCACATCGAGATCCCCGTACGCTGATCGAGCCCCATAGGACCCATAGGACCCACGGTACACTCGTGGCCACCGCACAAAAAAAGAGGCTCCCGTTTCTGGGAGCCCCTCATCAGACGCTCATTAAGCGTCAAGCCGTGGCATCTTCAGGCTCGATGTCATCGCCATAAGCCGGACCATTCGACCGCACCGAGACATTCCGATAACCCGGGAAACCCGTCCCCGCTGGGATGAGATGCCCCATGATGACGTTTTCCTTGAACCCACGGAGATGATCCGTGCGCCCAAGCGTCGCAGCCTCGGTCAAAACCCGAGTCGTATCCTGGAATGAAGCCGCAGAAATGAAGGACTCCGTCTCCAGCGAGGCTTTGGTAATCCCAAGCAATACCGGTTCAGACTTCGCAGGAGCACCCCCTTGCTTCTTGATGCGCTCGTTCTCGTCCTCGAAAGAAAGACGATCCACTTGGTCACCCCAGAGCATCGTTGTGTCACCAGGTTCCACGATGCGAACCTTTCGAAGCATCTGGCGAATGATGATTTCAATGTGCTTATCCGCAATTTCCACCCCTTGGAGCCGGTACACTTCCTGAACCTCGTTCACCAGATGCTCTTGAAGCGCTTCGTCACCAAGAATCTCAAGGATATCCTGCGGAGGCACAGCGCCTTCGGTCAACGGTTGCCCCTTCTCAACACGATCACCATCGGGAACAATGATATGCTTGCTCAGCGGTACCAAGTGCACCTCACGACGCAACTCAACGCCACGAGCATCTTCTTCCGTCACAATCACCTGACGCTTGCCGCGTGTCGTGTCGCCCCACTTCACATTCCCACTAATCCGCGCAATCTCAGCTGATTCTTTCGGACGGCGCGCTTCGAACAACTCAGCAACGCGCGGCAAACCACCCGTAATGTCCTTCGTCTTAGCCACTTTACGAGGGGTCTTCGCGAGCAACTGCCCCGCTTGAACCTCGTCACCGTCCTTAACCGACAAGTGAGCACCCGCAGGGATCGAGTAGGACTCCTCCTCCTTGCCCTGCTTGTTGATAATCGCAATCTTCGGATGCTTCTCACCCTTGTGCTCAATGACGACCCAGCCCGGCTCCTTCGTAGCCTCATTGACCTGCTTACGAACCGTCACGCCCAACACCATATCCACAAACTTCACCTTCCCAGGATGACGCGTCAAAATCGGCACAGAGTGCGGATCCCACTCAGCAAACGCCTGACCCTTTTTCACATTCGATCCCGAAGCGAACTTGATGCGCGTTCCAAGGACCATGCTGTACTCCTCGAGCGCCTTGCCCTCGCGATCGATAATCGAGACCTTGCTCGACTTCGTCACCACGATGAACTCACCCTCAACGGACGCCACGCACTGGCTTTCGTCAAACGTGATGGTTCCATCATTCTTCGCCTTCAAAATCGGCTGTTTGAACGTCTGAGAAGCAACCCCTCCAATGTGGAAGGTACGCATGGTCAACTGAGTGCCCGGCTCGCCAATCGACTGAGCGGCAATAATCCCGACAGCCTCACCCAGCCGCACTAACTTGCCAGTCGCCAAGTTGCGACCATAGCATTTCGCGCAAATCCCGCGCTTCGATGCACAAGTAAGAACGGAACGAATCCGGATACCCTTATTGTCAGAGTCCCACTCGCCAATCGCCTGAGCTGAAATCTCGTCAACCAAATCACCCTTTCGGACGATGTAACGCTTTGCTCCAGAAGCCGTTTTATCCTCAACGTCCTGGCAGGTCACACGACCAACGATACGATTCTTCAGTTCGACCACCTCTTCGTCACCTTCGAAGATGGCCTGCATGATGATGCCCGCATCGGTTCCACAATCCTCCTGAACCACAATCACATCCTGAGCGCAATCCACCAACTTGCGGGTCAAATACCCCGAGTCAGCCGTCTTCAACGCAGTATCAGCAAGACCTTTACGAGCGCCATGTGACGAAATGAAGTACTCAAGAACGGTCAACCCCTCGCGGAAGCTGGACGTAATCGGCTGTTCAATGATCGATCCATCCGGCTTGGCCATCAAACCACGCATACCAGCCAACTGTTTTACCTGCTGACGGTTACCACGCGCTCCTGAATCAACCATCAACCACACAGGGTTGATTTCTTTGCGCCCCTCATTGAAGTCGAGGGTTCGGAACATGACGTTCGCGATTTCCTCACCCGCCTGTGTCCAACTATCCACGACCTTATTATATCGCTCACCATCGGTGATAATCCCGTCGCGGTACTGCTTGCTGTACAACTCCACCTTCTCGTAAGCCTTCTTCACCTCCGTGTACTTCTCTTTCGGGATAATCATGTCGACGATCCCAATCGAAACGCCGCACTTCATCGCCCAATAGAAGCCCATGTCCTTCAAACGATCGAGTGTCTCAACCGTCGCCTGATGACCAGCCAGTTGGTAGGTCCGAAGAATGATGTCGGAGATTTGTTTCTTACCGCAACCCTTGTTGAAGAAACCAACGGCAGACGGCCAAATCTGATTGAAGATGACCCTTCCTGCGGTGGTTTCAATCACGCGAGACGTCGCATCGCCATAGGCGGTCGTTGCATTCCCGAGATCAGGATTCTTGAAACGAATACGGTCGTGAATCTTCACCGAGCCCTCTGAAAGCGCAAACTCAACCTCGTGCGCTTCAGAAAAGAGCGGCATCCGAGCCCCCTCGGAAATCTCGGCCTTACGAGGCGCCTGCGTCAGATAATAACAACCCACAATAATGTCCTGAGACGGCGTCATCACCGGTTTACCACTCGAGGGTGAGAAGATGTTGTTCGACGCCAACATCAGCATACGGGCCTCCATCTGGGCCTCTACCGACAACGGCACGTGAACCGCCATCTGGTCACCGTCGAAGTCGGCGTTGTATGCCGTACACACCAACGGATGAATACGAATCGCCTCGCCCTCAATCAACTGAGGTTCAAACGCCTGAATCGACAAGCGGTGAAGGGTGGGAGCACGGTTCAGGAGCACCGGATGCCCCTTCGTCACCTCCTCAAGAATGTCCCACACCTCCGGAGTTTGACGGTCAATCATCTTCTTCGCGCTGCGAACCGTGTGCACATATCCGCGCTCTTTCAAAATCCGAATGATGAACGGCTCAAACAACACCAAGGCCATCTTCTTCGGCAGACCGCACTGATGGAGTTTGAGTTCTGGACCAATAACAATCACCGAACGTCCAGAGTAATCGACGCGCTTTCCTAGGAGGTTCTGACGGAACCGTCCCCCCTTGCCCTTGAGCATATCGGAGAGCGATTTGAGCGGACGATTGCCCGCACCCGTTACAGCGCGACCGTGACGACCGTTGTCGAACAATGCATCAACCGCTTCCTGAAGCATGCGCTTCTCGTTGCGAATGATTACGTCAGGGGTCTTCAACGACTTGAGGTTACGCAGACGGTTGTTTCGGTTAATGACGCGCCGATACAGGTCATTGAGATCCGACGTGGCGAAACGACCACCTTCGAGGGGAACCAACGGCCGCAGGTCAGGAGGAATGACAGGCAACTGGGTCAATACCATCCACTCGGGCTTCGTTCCAGAGTTCTTGAACCCCTGAACAAGCTTCAACTGCTTCGCAAACTTTTTGCGATTCTGCTTGGACTTGGTGTTCGCAATCGCGTCGTTCAACTCCTTCTCCATCTCAGAGAGGTTGATTCGCTCGAGCGCCTCGCGGATTGCCTCGGCACCCATCCCAGCCTTGAATCCATCGTAACCAAACTCCGTCAAAGCCGTTTGGTATTCCGCCTCGGTCAGCAACTGGTGCTTACTGAGGTTCGTGGACTTCGGATCTACAACGAGATAATCTTCGTAATAAATCACGCGTTCCAACTCGCGACCCGTCAAATCAAGCATCAACCCGATCCGAGACGGCATGCACTTGTAGAACCAAATGTGCGTGACAGGGACTGCCAACTCGATATGCCCCATGCGCTCCCGCCGGACCCGCGCCAAAGTCACCTCTACACCACAACGGTCGCAGAATACGCCCTTGTGTTTAATGCGCTTGTACTTCCCGCATGAGCACTCCCAATCGCGGGTTGGTCCGAAGATTTTCTCGCAGAACAGACCGCCTTTTTCAGGCTTAAACGTGCGGTAGTTAATCGTCTCGGGGTTCTTCACCTCTCCCTTACTCCAACTCTTAATCGACTCTGGGTCCGCCACAGTAATCCGAACGCGGTCAAACGCGCTCAAACGATCATCACCAATGACGTCACGGAAGGTAGGACTTTCGCTCATATGAAACTTAAATGGATTTTGTTGCAGGGGGCGCTGTCCTCAGCCACCCCCAAGTTTTGGATTCTTTAGGAAACAGTCCGGTTAGCGTAGCCCGTTTGCAGGACCACTGGCCTTCACGTCTAGACCAAGAGACTGCATCTCTTTAATCAACACGTTGAATGACTCTGGCGTCCCAGCCTCCAGCGAGTTATCACCCTTCACGATGGACTCGTAGATTTTCGTTCTGCCCTGGACATCGTCCGACTTCACCGTCAATAACTCCTGCAGGGTGTACGCCGCGCCGTAAGCCTCCAACGCCCACACCTCCATCTCCCCGAAGCGCTGTCCACCGTACTGAGCCTTCCCTCCAAGCGGTTGCTGGGTCACCAAAGAGTACGGGCCGACCGCTCGCGCGTGAATCTTATCAGCCACCAAGTGACCGAGCTTCATCATGTAGATGTAGCCCACCACCACCTGCTGGTCGAAAGCATCGCCGGTGCGACCGTCGTAAACCGTCGCCTTCCCATTCTCATTCACCCACTTGAAGCCCTCCACCTGTCTCGCCTGCTTCAAGAACTCGAGTACTTGAGCCTCCTTGATCCCGTCAAACACCGGAGTCGCCACCTTGAATCCAAGAGCCTTAGCAGCCACCCCTAAGTGTGTCTCAAGAACCTGCCCAACGTTCATTCGCGAAGGCACCCCGAGAGGGTTCAACACAATGTCAACGGGCGTCCCGTCCGACAAAAACGGCATGTCTTCTTCAGGAACAATCCGAGCAACAACCCCCTTGTTTCCATGACGACCCGCCATCTTATCCCCCACCGAAAGTTTCCTCTTCGAGGCCACATAAACGGTCACCTGCTTGATGATGCCAGGGTCAATATCATCGCCGCCTTCAAGACGCTCCATCGAGTTGTCATGCTCCTGTTCCAACTCTTGGAAACGATGCTCGAACGAACCGATGATCTCGCGAATCTTGTTGCGGATGGGCGACGGATCCACTTCGACATGCTCATGCACCTGCGAGAGCTTTCTCAACAGCGTCTTCGTGATTTTACGGTTGGCTGGGATGATAATCTCCCCAGTCTGAGCGTTCACAACGTCCAGCGGAATCTTCTCGTTTAGGAGTGTATTAGCGAGAGCCTCAGTAAGCTGCTCGTGCAAATCATTCTTCCGACGCTGATAGTCCTCCTCCGCTTGCTTCTGCTGGCGTTTACTTTCAGCCGAAGTGATTTTTGTCTTCTGAACTTCCTTGTTGCGACCGGAAACCTTCACGTCCATCACAATGCCGTAGGTTCCCGAAGGAACCGTCAGCGAGGTGTCTTTCACATCAGCAGCCTTTTCGCCAAAGATAGCGCGAAGAAGTCGCTCTTCCGGAGCGAGCTCAGTCTCACTCTTGGGCGTGATTTTCCCAACGAGAATGTCACCAGGCTTCACCTCGGCTCCAATCCGAATCACGCCATCCGGTCCCAAGTTCCGCAAGGCCTCTTCTGAAACATTCGGAATATCACGAGTGATTTCCTCTGGCCCGAGCTTCGTGTCACGCGCCCCAATCTCGAACTCATCGATGTGAATAGAGGTGTAGATATCCTCCTTCACCACTCGCTTCGAAATCGCAATCGCATCCTCGAAGTTATACCCGTTCCAAGGCATGAACGCGACCAGCACATTACGCCCCAAAGCCAACTCGCCCGCTTCGCAGTTCGGTCCATCCGCAATCGCCTGCCCCTTTTTCACCTTGTCGCCCCGCTTCACCGTGGGACGCTGGTTGATGCAGGTGCTCGCGTTCGATCGCATGAACTTCCGGAGCTCATAAACATAGATGCCCTCTTCCGGAGAATGTTTGAGCTTCTTCTTCGCCTCTGGCATTTCGCCGTCCTTGGTCACTACAATCTGGTTCGCCGTCACCGACGCCACTTTTCCGTCCCCCTCCGAGACAACCACCGCGCGGGAATCGCGGGCGACTTTCGCCTCCATCCCCGTCCCCACAAAGGGCGACTCAGAAATCAGCAAAGGCACACCCTGCCGCTGCATGTTCGAACCCATCAGCGCGCGGTTCGCATCATCATGCTCCAAGAACGGAATCAAAGACGCCGCCACCGAAACTAACTGCTTCGGCGAGATATCCATGTAGTCGACCTCGACCGGCTCTTTTTCCAAAAAGTCCCCACGCAGACGAACCGAAACCTTGTTGTTCAAAAACTTACCCGTCGAATCGTCCACGGGTGAGTTAGCCTGTGCAATGATGTAGTTCTCCTCACGATCACCGGTCAGATAATCAATCTTTGACGTAACCCGACCTTTCTCCACCTTCCGATACGGAGTTTCAATAAAACCGAAGTCGTTGATTCGGGCATACGTCGACATCGAAGAAATAAGACCAATGTTTGGCCCTTCCGGCGTCTCAATCGGGCAAATCCGACCGTAATGCGAAGGATGCACGTCACGAACCTCAAATCCAGCGCGGTCACGACTCAAGCCCCCTGGCCCCAGAGCCGATAGACGACGCTTGTGCGTCAACTCGGCCAACGGGTTCGTCTGGTCCATGAACTGACTCAATGCATGACGCTGGAAGAAGTCACGTATGGTAGCGGATAAAGCCTTCGGGTTAATGAGCTTTTGCGGCGACATTCCCTCGAGGTTCTCAAAGAGAACCATCTTTTCGCGAACCGTCTTTTTCGTTCGGTCCAAACCAACTCGACATTGATTGTAAAGCAACTCACCGACGGTACGAACACGACGTGAACCGAGATGGTCAATATCATCGAGGGTCCCCTTGCCCTTCCGCAGGCCAATCAAATACTGAATCGCCGCAACAAAGTCCTCTTTTTCAAGAACCCGCCTCTCAAGATCAGTTTCCAAGCCAAGCTTGACGTTCAGTTTGTGACGCCCCACCCGACCCAGATCGTACTTTTCGGCATCGAAGAACATCCGCTTCAATAAGTTCCGAGCGTTCTGCACCGTCGGTGGGTCACCAGGACGAAGTCGCTTATAGATTTCTTTCAACGCCTCCTCTTCCGTTTTCGCGTCGTCTTTGCGAAGCGCACGGATAATCGAGCTGTCCTCCGCAGTGTTAATCACCGCAATCCCTTCAACTCCCAGCTTTTTCAACTGGCGCAAGCGCTCAATTTCAAGTGGTTCAAAGGCTTTAATCAGCAGAGCCTCTCCATCTTTAACATCCTGAACCGCAACAAACTTTGTCAACTCGGCAGGAGGGATATTGTCGACGTCCTTCAGCTTCAAACGCTGGATAACGTAGAATAACTTGAGAATCTCGTCATCGGATGAATACCCGAGCGCACGCAAGAGGGTCGTCGCCAAAAACTTGCGCCGCCGCTTCCGACGATCCATGTAGACATACAGAAGGTCATTCGTGTCAAACTGCAACTCAAGCCAACTCCCACGATCCGGTATAATACGGAAAGAGTACAACTGCTTCCCGTTCGGGTGAGTTGAACTTTCGAAAGCAATCCCCGGCGACCGGTGAATCTGGGACACAACAACGCGCTCAGCCCCGTTGATGATGAAGGTCCCCTCGGGAGTCATCAAGGGGACTTCACCCATGTAGACCTCCTCCCGCTTCGTTCCGCGGTCGTCCTTCAGAGCAAACTCAACGTAGAGTGGAGCACTGTAGGTTTGTCCTTCCCGCATGGATTCCCGAATCGTCATCGGGGCCTCTTTGAGGGTGTATGAAAGGAAGTCTAAGGTGTACTTCCCGTCAAAACTGCTGATTGGAAAAACTTTTTTAAAGACTGCCTGAAGTTGATGTCCTTCATGCTCCCGTTTCGACAGCGGAACTTCCGACTGAAGAAACTGGTTGTAGGAATCGACCTGTATTTCGATGAGGTTCGGGGGCTCGATGCCTTCTTTGATTTTTCCGAAGTTGATGCGCTCAGACATGAGTGACAAGGGTATGGCTACAATTCACCCGAGTTTCTCTTCATCGAGAAACTCGGGATGCGGATGAATCCGCAGAACTGGGGGCTAACTATCTCCCCCAGTTCTGCAAGCTCAACCAGCTTTTTGTTAGAATTGCGTAGCCCGTGGCGCCGCATGAGGCAGCACCACGGGTTAAAAAGTCGTTTACTTGACTTCGACCTTGGCTCCAGCAGCCTCGATCTTCTTGCGAATGTCCTCAGCCTCATCCTTGGAAACACCTTCCTTGATGGTCTTAGGAGCACCCTCAACGAGAGCTTTCGCCTCAGCCAATCCAAGACCCGCGACTGCTGCGCGGATTTCCTTGATGACCGCGATTTTATTCGCGCCGGCATCCTTGAGGATGACGTCGAACGAGGTCTTTTCCTCCACAGGAGCAGCAGCGGCTGCGGGAGCAGCGGCGGCGACAGCCACAGGTGCGGCAGCGCTCACGCCCCATTTTTCTTCCAAATGCTTCACCAAGTCAGCCACTTCCAAAACAGTCAAGCCACTCAACTGTTCAACGATTGCACTAATATCTGCCATATGTTTTTTTGGGTTTCGTCGTATCAAAGAGCCCCCTGATGATTATCTCGACGAGCCCGCCGAGCGACAAGGTACCTGAGTTTATTGTTTTTTTCTGTTACTATCTCCCTTACTTGGGATTTTTGCTTTTCAGCAAAACCGGAAAGCCTTCAGCAAGCTCTTCAACTTGCCGAAGCACTCCTCCGGAAAATTTTTTAGGCGGCCGCATCCACCTTCGCCTGAAGAACGCGAGCCAATGAAGCTCCGGGTTCGTTGAGGGTGCGCACCAACTTGCTCGCCGGCGCCTGCAACACACCCAGAAGCGTCGCGAGAAGAACCTCCCTCGAGGGCAGGTCGGCAATCGCCTCCACCTGAGACTTAGTGACACTCAAACGGTCAACGATACCACCGCGAATCTCCGTCTTCTTTGTCTCAGCGGCAAAGGTCTTGAGAACCTTGGCTGCAGATGCAGCATCCTTGTCACCAACCACCACTGCCGTCTGCCCCTTCAACACCGCAGAAAGGTCGGGCAATCCCACCTCCGAGAGAGCCTTCTTGAGGAACGTGTTCTTCACGACCGTTACTCGACTCCCCGCCGCAACGAGACGATTCCTCAACTCCGAGAACTGAGATACCGTCAACCCCGTGTAGTCGAGAATGTACACGAAGGGTGATTCATTGACGGAAGATGCAATGTCAGCAACGATTAGCTTTTTTTCCTGACGCATAAAATAAATCTATTAGAACTTCACAAAGGGAGAGACATCCAACCGGATCCCTGGAGACATCGTGGAAGCCATCACAATCCCTTCCACAAAACGCCCCTTCGCCGACGCCGGACGCGACTTCACGACCGCATCAATCACCGCCGTGCCGTTTTCACGGAGGGCGTCCTCACTGAACGAGATTTTCCCGACTGGAACCGCAACGTTGCCGTTTTTATCGAGCTTGAACTCTACGCGACCAGCCTTCACCTCACGAACCGCTTTCGCAGTATCGTCGGTCACGGTCCCCGTCTTCGGATTGGGCATGAGACCCCGTGGTCCGAGAACTTTCCCCAACTTCCGCACTTCAGCCATGCAAGCCGGAGTCGCAATCGCCACATCGAAATCTTGGAACCCTGCCACGCACTTCTCCACCATATCCTTGTACCCGACGTACTCAGCACCAGCTTCGCGCGCAGCCTCAGCAGCAGCACCTTCAGCAAATACCAACACTTTCACCGATTTACCCGAGCCATGCGGGAGCGGGCACGTTCCCCGAACCATCTGATCGGACTGTTTCGGATCGACACCCAAACGGAAAGAGAGGGTCACCGTCTGGTCAAACTTGGTCGCAGGTAGAGCTTTGAGAACGGAAACCGCCTCTTGCAATCCGTACTGTTTCGCTGCAACAACCTTTTCGGCGGCAGCCCGGTAGCGTTTGGATCTTTTGATAGCCATAACTTTTTGCAGTTCAAACGGACACTTCACAGGGGCTACATTTAACTCAGTAACAACTTGTTACAAAAGTGCAAACGAGCGACCAAACGAAGCAATACCTCCTGCGTTTTGTTTTGCTTGGGTCGTCCATCATCTCCGTCGCCCCATCAACGTCCATAAAAAACAGATAATTTCTGCGCCCACCGGACTCGGCGAGGCTAACCCAGTGAGCGGGGAAGTCCGATTACTCGGGCCGGCGAGCTTGTGAAATATTTCACAAAATCACCTTGCCCGTACCCAATCACGCTCCCTACTTGTATCACGTTTTTTCAAAATCATGGCGTCCTCGTCCAAAGAAATACTCCACCCAGAAGCGGCAAACCGCACCGCCGCAGCCTTGGAATCAATGATTGGGAGCGCCGATTCATCGGGGCGCCAACCCCTTGTTGATACACTCGGGGAGAAACTGATTCTCAACATGGGGCCGTCCCATCCAGCGACGCACGGTGTTCTCCGGGTAGTGCTCGAACTCGATGGTGAAATCATCACAAAAGCAACCCCTGACGTGGGATACCTCCACCGAGGCGACGAAAAAATTGCGGAGAATATGACTTACAATCAGTTCGTTCCGTACACGGACCGATTGGACTACTTAGCGCCCTTAGCGAACAACGTGGCGTACGCGATGGCGGTTGAAAAGCTCATGGGCTGGGAACTCCCCCCTCGTGGGCAAGCCATCCGCTTAATTTGCTGCGAGTTGGCGCGCATCTCCTCCCACCTCCTAGGCCTTGGTGCTTTCGCGATGGATACGGGCGCCATGACCGTCTTCCTGTACACTTTTACGGAGCGAGAAAAAATCTACAACCTGTGCGAACAAATCTCTGGAGCGAGATTTACGACCAGTTACACCCGAGTCGGGGGCATGACCCGCGATCTTCCCGATGCCTTTTTTCCAATGGTGCGGAAGTTTTTGGACGAATTCCCGCCAGCCTTGGATGAGATCGATAGCCTACTGTCGCGGAATCGAATCTTTGTCGACCGAACCAAAGACGTCGGCATCATCACCCGAGAGGATGCCATCGCCTACGGACTCTCAGGGCCTAACTTGCGGGGATCAGGGGTAGACCACGACCTTCGGAAGAAACAACCCTATCTCGGTTACGAGCAGTACGATTTCGATATCCCCTTGGGCTCTGCTGGTGACTGTTACGACCGTTACTTGGTTCGTGTGGAGGAGATGCGCCAGTCGGTATCGATTCTAAACCAAGCACTCGCAAAGTTGCCTGCTGGACCCATCACTGTTTCGGATACGAAAAACTTTCCGCCACCGAAAACTTCGGTCCTCACCAAAATGGAGGAACTCATCCACCATTTCATTCTCCACACCGAAGGCATTCAAGCGCCTGAAGGCGAGGTCTATTTCGGTGCAGAGAATCCGAAGGGAGAACTCGGCTTCTACATCCAATCCAAGGGCGGTGGGGTTCCCTACCGACTCAAAATCCGAGCCCCTTCGTTTGTGAATCTGAGCATTCTGGATAAAATCCTTCCGGGGCACATGATGAGCGACGTCGTGTCGATTCTGGGTTCCCTCGATTTCGTGATGGGTGAATGCGACCGATAGTTTTTGCTTCACAGCCAACCACTGAACCCGTCAAACACCCCTGAGAGTGCCCCTTTCCCGAAGAAAGCTTCGCCTTGAATGGACCGCCCGCGTTGCAGCCTGCGCGGCCTCAGCGGTATTTTGCGCCTGCAAACCCGACATCAAAGACACCAACGTTGAAGCGGTAAATTCGCGTCACGAAGCGGCTCAATCCTCCTCGAGGAGTCACCTCTCGCCGAAAGAAGTCGAGTCTATCCTCGGGCAACCCACTCGGATTGAACGCACCGAGTTGGAACTGGAGACGCAAAAGAAACAAATCCCAGTCACTCGCTACTACTACGAGCAAGACGGCAAATCACTCGAAGTTCATTTCATTGATAACAAGCTGGTTTCGAAAATCCCGAAAC
>JBEEPE010000025.1:0-7181 GCA_041191265.1 Verrucomicrobiota bacterium
GGCTGTTGGCTGTTGGTTTAGGCGAGGAGTGTTGTTTGCGTCGGGTGGAATGGGCGTTGAGTGTGTGAGGGTGGTCGTTGCGATGGTCGTGGTTTTTTTGTCGTGCGGCTTTTTGGTAGGCTGTGATTCGCGGAAGACGGCGAAGGTTTCAAAGCCGGAGGAGATGTATAAAGCGATTAAGGAGATTGTTCCTCAGGGTACGGCTTTGGCGGTTGCGGAGAAGTCCATGACGGATGAGGGGTTCACGGTTGAGAACCGGAAGGACGGAAAGTGGAAGGGGCGCGAGGCGCGATACATCTATTGCTTGCGAGAGGACGGACAAATCATCAAGCGCCGGTGGGAGTTTGCGTTGTTTTACGAGACGCAGACTGTGACGGGTATTGATTTGCGTACGGGTCTTATTCTCCCGTGATTCTCCCGTGATTTTACCGAGAGTTTTGTTTGGGGCGGCAGCCTGAATGCGGAGTGCGAACTGGCCCGTGGGCACATGGGCGAAGGAATTTGCGGAAATAAGGGATCTGGGGATCTGGGGTGCTCGGGAGGGGGGGATGGCGCAGATTTCTCGACAGAGTTCTCGAGATGCGCCTTTTCTTCAGCGGGTTAGGCTGAGAGTGGGTTGTGGTCGAGCGGGGTGTTTGCCGATTCGAACTTCTTGTAGACGAATTTGGCGGTTGGCGAGGTTTCTCGACAGTATCCGCGGGCGATGGGGAGTCCGGTGCGGCGGAGGGCGAAGAGTGAGGCGTGGAGGAGGTGGCTGCCGATGCCGCGGTTCCGGTACTCCATGAGGACGCAGGGTCCGGTCACTAGGTGGTGGTCGGAGTCGGTGTCGGTGTCGAGGACGGAAGCGGCGATGATGCGGCTTCCGTGGGCGATGACCAGTCCGGGGACAGAGGACTTGGAGGCGCAGCGGGCGATGCGTCGGGAGAGGTTGTCTTGCCAGTAGCGGTAGCTACCGCTCCATGCGACGTCGAAGCTGAAGCTTAGTCGAACGACTTCCTGAATTCCGGGAAAGTCTGTCTTTGACGCTTCTCTGAGGGCGAGCGGTTGCGGAAGCTTTGAGAAACTTTCCGGGAGGAAATCTAAGTTCCACACGAACTGCGTCCAAGGGTCGGGAATCATCTGACGGGGAGATTAGCGCGGACGAGGGGTTGGGGAGAGGAAAAATCAGCGTGGTTTGGGGGCGTCGCTTCGGGCGATTTGGATGCGGATTTGGCGGGAGAGGAGCCAACGAACGGCGAACATATCCATGGTGGCTTTGATGGCGCGGTTACCGAAACCGTATTTGCTGACGCCGGCGGTTCTTGGACGGTGGTTGACTGGGCGTTCGGTGATGCGGAAGCCCATGCCTTTGATGAGTGCTGGGATGAACCGGTGCATTCCGTAAAAGGGGACGAGAGCGTCGCGGCACTCGGTTCGCATGACCTTGAGGGTGCAACCGGTATCGCGGACGCCGTCTTTGGTGAAGCGTGATCGCACAAAGTTGGCTATTCGCGAGGTGAGTCGTTTGGAGAGGGAGTCTCGTCGTTGGCGGCGGTACCCGCACACGAGGTCAAACCCCTCTTCGATTTCCCTGAGCATCGCGGGAATGTCAGAGGGATCGTTTTGGCGGTCTCCGTCGAGAAGGGCGATGCGGTCTCCGGCTGCGGCCATGATGCCGGCGTACATTGCGCCGCTTTGGCCGGTATTTTTTGCGAACTCGAGGACGCGGATGTCGTCGCCTGAGGGGATGGCGGCTAAGGTGTTATCGGTGCTTTTGTCATCCACGAAGATGATTTCGTAAGGATAGCCGCTCATGGCCGCGCGGATTTCCTCCGTCAGCGGCGCGACATTATCCTGTTCGTTGAAGAGTGGAATGACGATGGAAACCATTGGGATCGGGTTAGTGACGCCGGGGGAGAGGTGGTTTGGGCAAACGTCCTTTGTGCATGAATGGTGGGAGGACGGCCAGAGTGAAATCGAAACGGGAGAGCGTTGGTTAGTTGCTACAGGGAGCGGGAGCGGTATTTTTCGCAGGCGTAAATGACGACTCGTCGCAGGGGGGTGCCTCGGCGAATCACGTCGAAGCAGTCGAGGAGTTCGACCTTTTCGAAGCCGGCGGTGATGGCGGAGGGAATCTCGGTGCTCCGGTCGTTGATGAAGAGGGCGGTGCGTCCTGCGAAGGCGCTGTAGGTTCCTTCTTGGCTAAACTCGGGATCTGCGGACTCCTGACCCGGTTGATTGCGTTGAAACTCGTCATAGCGCGGGAAGAACGAGAACTGGTTGAGGATGATGGGAGATTCGGGGATGTAGACTTGGGGGTGTCCGGGTCCTTCGAAGCGTTCGGGGCGCATGTAGTGGCTGAGTTCGGCGCAGGTTTGGTAGCGGTTTGCGATGAGGAAAACGGATTGGTTGGATGCGGTTTCGAACGTGGTTCTTGCTTCTTGAACGGCTGATGCCGTGGACATCCACCCTCTCTGGCGTGAGCCCGGGTCTTTGTCGTGCGGCAGGGGAATACCCAGTTTGCGGAGAAGGTCTGTATCCATCACTGCGACGCTCAAGACCCATGCGCTGGCGAAGGCGGCGATGGTCCATTTCCGGTGGGTTCGGAGTGAAGCAGCTTGGGTGAGCCACCACGGGCCGACGAGCATGGCGAGTGAGACGATGCCTGGGGCGGCCCAGTTGGGTTGTCCGGCTTTGTTGAGGCTGAGGAGGCAGTAGCCGAGGGCGATGGGGAGTCCGAAGCAGAGGAGGTAACGTGCGGGAGGGGTGACGCGTGGGGAGCGGACGGTTTTGATGACGGCGGCGCAGAGGATACCGAACCAGACGGGGGAGTAGACTCCGAACTGGGTGCCGAGGAAGGCGAGGAGTTCTTGGGGTGCGATGCGGAACCCCTGCTTTGCTCCGCTTCGTTCCCCAAGGTGGGTGAGAGTGATCCACTGGTGTTGGGCGTTCCAAGCTATCGGGGGGATGGTGAACAGGAGGAAGGTTCCGAGCATCCAGAGAAAACCGCGGCTTTTGAGGAGGCGTCGTCCTTGGGGACAGAGCGCGAGGTAGGCGGCCATGGAGAGGATGCACGCGGCGTTGGTCCATTTGCAGAGGAAACCGAGTCCGGTGAGTGCGCCGGTTGCCATCCACCATCCGGTGGCGGTGGCGGCATTCGACTCAGGAGTGCGGAGGGTGCCGTCGGGTTGGTGGGTGGCGTTGAAGAAGGTGAGCATGGCAGCGACCCAGAAGAAGATGGAGAGCGGGTCGATGGTCATGAGGACGCTGCCGACGTTGAAGATGGGAAGGAAGTTTAGGACGATGACGGTCCAGATTGCGGGGCTTGGTCCGAACAAGCGTCGGGTGAGGAGGAAGGTGACGATGGAGGTTCCGGCGGAGAGGAGGGGCGCGAAGAAGCGGATGCCGAGGGCGTTGTCGCCGGCGAGGGTGATGCCGAGTTTGATGACGGCAGCGACGCCGGGACCTTTACTGTAGTAGCAGTAGTCGAGGTGTTGCGACCAGAGGCGGTAATAGACTTCGTCGGGCGAGAGCTCGATGACCGCGGCGAGCACCCAGCGGAGCAGGGTGGCGACGGCGAGCGTGAGGAGAAGGAGGGTGGAGGGGTTCATTGGGGAGAGGGGTTGGCCTCGGAGGGGGGTGGGGGAGCGATGAGGAGCGGGCAGGATGCGTGAAGGCGGGTTCCGTCGCGAGCGATTCTGGATTTCCAGATGCCGTTGAGAAGTCGGAGCAGCGCCTCGTTGAGGATGGGGCCGACGAGCAGGGGGAAGGCGACGTCGCCCGGCCAATGGGAACCGGTGTAGATGCGGGACCAAGCCATGAGGACGGGAATTGGGAGCAGCCACCGTCCGATGGCAGGGGCGAATCGGTAGGTTACCCAGGCGAGGGCGACCATGTTGAAGGTGTGCGACGAGGGGAACGAGCGGCCTTTGGAGGGGCGGTCTTGAGCTGGGGCGGGCGACGATTTAACGGTGGGGGGCAGGAGGATGCTTTGCAGGGTGCCGCTGGTGTGGTTGAGGGAGAGGGTGCGCACGTTTGCTTGGGCTTCGTAGGGGCGCGCGCGTTGGGTGAGGCGTTTGAGCGGGTAGGAGACGGCGTTGTCGTTGAAGAGGACGAGGGCGACGGTGAGAAGCAGCCAGATTCGTCCACGGGTTCCTCCGAGCGCGGCGGCGAGGAGGGCCGCGACAGCGAGAACGGGTTTCCAGACTGAGAAGTCGGAGAGCACGGCCATGGCTCGATCCAGAGTGGGGTGGGTCCACTGTTGGTTGAGGAGTTGAAAAAGCATTTGCTCCATGGTGAGAGGGTGGGAATCTCACCCTATGCGTAAACGACCGATGGTGGAAGCCGTGCTGAGTGACTGCGGGGTGGCGAACGTGGGGCGGCGGTGTTTTTTGGCGGGGTTAGCGGGTGTTGTTTCCACGGAGTTGGTTCGGGCTGCGTCGGGAAGCGCGTCGGGGCGCGAGGTATTGGATGCGTTGATTGCGGGACGGTCGCAGATTCGGCAGACGTTGAAGGGTCAGGTGCGGAAGGGGTCGGAGCGGATGCGATTTGAAATGACGTTGGCGGGTGGGCAGACGGATGTGCAGTTGTTTGGGAAGGATGGACGGAATACGCGGATTGTTTCTGGGCGTGGTTCGAAGGGGATTGGGGTGACGGTTGCTGGGGATGATGGGAAGCCGAAGACGGTGGGTTTTGATGAAAAGGTGTTGGGGTTCGGGCTGATTTACGAGGACATCGCGTTCCGGTTTTTGGAGTGGGATGACGCGAAGATTGAGGCGGAGGAGAGTTTGTTGTTGGGCAAGTGTTGGTTGATTCGGGTGCGTCGTCCGAAGGGTGTTCGGTCGCCTTATTATTCGGTGCTGATTTGGGTACATCAGGGGCACGGGGCGTTTTTGAAGAGCGAGGCGTCGGGAGAGAAGGGTGAGCTGATTCGGACGATGACGGTGCGGTCGATTCATCAGGTGGACGGGGCGACGACGGTGCAGACGTTGCGGATTGAAACGGCGGGTGAGGCGACGCCGACGTATTTGGAAGTGGATCGCGAGATGAGCTCGGCGTTACCGCGGTGATTTAGATTTGAGATGAAAGCGAAACGAATTGTTGTGTTGGACGGGTACACTTTGAATCCGGGTGATCTTTCGTGGTCTGGGTTTGAAGCATTTGGGCCGTTGGAGGTGCATGAGTGGACGGCGGAGGCGGACGTGGCTTCGCGGATTGCGGGCGCTGACGTTGTGTTTACGAACAAGACGCCGGTGCGGGCTGAGGTGCTGAGTCGAGCGGAGGGGCTTCGGTTTCTCGGGGTTTTGGCGACGGGTTACAACGTGGTGGACGTTGCGGCGGCGAGGGCTGCGGGGGTGGTGGTTGCGAATGTGCCGGGGTACAGTACGCGGTCGGTTGCCCAGCATGTGTTTGCGTTGTTGCTGGAGTTGACGAATCACGCGGCGCTGGAGGCTGCGTCGGTGGCGGAAGGGGCGTGGGTGCGGAGCCGAGACTTTTGTTTTTTGAATGCCCCGTTGCACGATTTGGAGGGGCGAACCTTGGGGGTGGTTGGTTGGGGCGAGATTGGGCAAGCGGTGGCGCGGATTGGCAGTGCGTTTGGGATGAGGGTGTTGTGTTCGACGCGGACGCCGCGAGTGGTGGACGGTGTCGAGTTTGTGGGGATGGACGAGTTGTTCCGGCGGGCGGATGTTGTGACGTTGCACTGTCCGTTGACGGAGAGCACGCAGGGGTTGGTTTCGAGGGAGCGTTTGGGGTTAATGAAATCCTCGGCTTTTTTGATTAACACGGCGCGGGGACCGTTGGTGAATGAGGGAGATTTGGCGGAAGCCTTGCGGGGCGGGGTGATTGCTGGGGCGGGGTTGGACGTGGTATCGGCGGAGCCGATGCGGGCGGACAATCCGTTGTTGGGGGCGCCGAGGTGTGTGATTACGCCGCATGTGGCGTGGGCGTCACCGGATTCGCGAGCACGTTTGATGGCGGAGAGTGTGGAGAACCTGAGGGCCTTTTTGGCGGGGACTGCGCGGAACTGCGTGGCGTGATGGAGGAGTGGCAGAAGCGGAGCTTTAATTTTTATGAGTCACGGAGCTGATTTGGGGCATGGCGGCGGCCCGGAGCAAAAGCGGATTGGTATTTTTGTCTCCGTCTTAGCGGTGTTGATGGCGATTACTTCGTTTTTGGCGAATAAGTCGGCGAACGAGATGTTGGTTGGTCAGGTTGAGGCGTCGAACGGTTTTTCGTGGTACCAGGCGAAGCGTCAGCGCTCGTATGCGAATGAGTTGGAGTTGAAGCGGATTGAGGTTCAGTTGGCGGGGGGGGTGAGTGCGGAGCAGCGGGGGATTTTGGAGGGTTGGCGCGAGCGGTTAGCGGGGAAGAACGCGGAGTATGAGAAGGAGAACCAAGGGATTCAGGAGGAGGCGAAGCGAACAAAAGCCACGGCGGAGCATTCGGCGCATCGGCATCACCGGTTGGAGTATGCGGAGATTTGTTTTCACGTTGCGGTCGTGCTTTGCTCTTTGACGTTGCTCACCCAGAACTCTTTCTACTTTAGGATAGGCTCGGTGTTGTCCGCTGGCGGCGTTGCGATTGTTGCTTGGGCGTTGTTGGGTCATTGATTGTGAGCACGGATGACTTGTTGTCGGGGGCGCGGAAAGATTGGGACGATTTGGGGCGGGCGCGGATGCCCTTTGGTAAGTATGGGCCGGATCACTTTCCGCCGGAGGGGTTATTGCTGCGCGAGTTACCGTTGGAGTATCTGGCGTGGTTTGCGAGGAAGGGGGCTTTTCCGAAGGGGCGGTTGGGGCAACTGATGCAGATGGTTCATCAAATGAAGGTCGAGGGTTCTTACGAACTGATTCGAGATCATTGGGGGCGGTCTTGACGTGGGTGTTGGGTTGGGGGGGGGCGGTTCGCGGTTCACATTGGGGGGGCGGGTCGTTAGGTTTGGTGCCAAATGGATTCTGGAGAGTACAAGGTGAAGTTGGAGGTCTTTGAGGGGCCGCTGGATTTGTTGCTGTATCTCATCAAGCGCGATGAGGTGGACATTTACGATATCTCGATTGAGAAGATCACGCGTTCGTACTTGGAGTTCATGGATGCCTTCAAGGTGTTGGATTTGGATGTGGCGGGTGAGTTTGTGGTGATGGCGGCCAACCTGATTTACATCAAGAGTCGGAGTTTGTTGCCGGTGTCGGTTCAACCGCCGG
>JBEEPE010000026.1:0-20552 GCA_041191265.1 Verrucomicrobiota bacterium
GTTCACCCGCCACAACATCTACGAACGCGATAGCAACACCTGCCAGTACTGCGGCAAAGTGTTTGACCGCAAAGATCTCAACCTCGATCACGTGGTTCCACGCGACCACGGTGGCGGCACCAACTGGGAAAACATCGTCTGCTCCTGTATCCCCTGCAATACCCGCAAAGCGAACCGCACACCCGCCCAAGCCGGGATGCGCCTCATTAAAAAACCCGAACGCCCAAAGTGGCGCCCGTTCATCCACCTCACCTTCGGCACCACCCTGCACGAGAGCTGGAAACACTTCGTCGACACCGCCTACTGGCACGTCGAACTCGGAGGCGACCCCGCCGCGTCGTAAGCCCAACCAGGCCACCCCGGTTGAGGGTGCGGTGGGCGAGACGCCCCTTCTAAACCTCCTCAGGGAACTTGCGCCGCAACTCCACGGCTTTCGCCGCGTTCTTCCTCCGCGCACGTAAGTTCAACATTTCCACAAGGAAAGAGAACGCCATCGCGAAATACACATACCCCTTCGGAATGTGCTGATGCATCCCCTCCGCCATCAACATCACCCCAACCATCAACAAAAACGCCAACGCCAAAATCTTCACCGAAGGGTGCCGATTCACAAAATCTCCAATCGGTTTCGCCGCCTTCAACATCACCAACATCGCCAACACCACCGCCGCAATCATCACCCCAATCTGCTGCGCCAACCCCACCGCCGTAATCACCGAATCCAGCGAGAACACAATGTCCACCACCAAAATCTGCAACACCACCCCGCGCACCGTCACCCCACCCTTAACCTCCCCCTGCTGCTCGTCCCCCTCAAGGTTCGCGTGAATCTCGTGAACGCTCTTCCACAACAAAAACAATCCCCCAAACAACAACACGAAATCCTTACCGCTCAACTCCAAGCCCGCCACCGTCACCCACGGAGCCGTCAACCGCGTCAGTAAAAACAAACTGCACAACAACCCCACCCGACTCAATAACGCCGCCGCCAATCCCAACGTCCGCGCACGCGGACGATCCGCCTCCGGCAAACGACCCGCCAAAATCGAAATGAAAATCAGGTTGTCGATGCCCAACACGATTTCCAAAACCGTCAACGTCACCAGTGAAGCCCATGCTTGAGAATCCGTCAGCCAATCCATCGCCAATAAAGAATCCGTAACGCGGCAGATGTCAACGACCCCCCAAACTCTTGCAGTCCCGCACCCCTTCCGTTCTCCTTCTCCCATGCACTCCCCCCTCTCCCGCCGCTCCTTCCTCGGCATGACCTCGCTCGCCACGCTGGCCTCCGTCACGCCATCCCTCCAAGCCGCAAACCCCGCCTTCGCAAAAATCAAACTCGGGTACGACAACTTCGCCGTCCGCGCCATGGGCTGGAAAGCCGATCAACTCCTCGACTACGCCAACGAACTCAAATGCGACTCCCTCTTCATCAGTGACCTCGAAAGCTACGAATCCCTCGAGGACTCCGCACTCAACACCGTTCGCGCAAAATCCGAAAAACTCGGAATCCCCGTCTATGCCGGCGGCTGGAGCATCTGCCCCACCAGCGTCCGATTCAAAGACAAATGGGGCTCCGCCGAAGACCATCTCCGCCTCGGTATCCGTGTCGCAAAAACCCTCGGCTCCCCCGTCTACCGCGTCATCCTCGGCGCCGGCGAAGACCGCAAAACACCCGGCGGAATCCGCGCCCGAATCGCCGACACCGTCAAAGTCCTCAAAGCTTGCAAAGCCGACGCCCTCAAAGCCGGCGTAAAAATCGCCGTCGAAAACCACGCCGGCGACCTCCACTCCTGGGAACTCGTCGAACTCATCGAAGCCGCCGGACCCGACTTTGTCGGCGCCAATATCGACTCCGGTAACTCCACCTGGACCCTCGAAGATCCCATGGACGTTCTCGAAAACCTCGGAAAATACGTCCTCTGCTCCAGCCTTCGCGACGACATGATTTGGCAAACGGAGGACGGCGCGGAAATCGCGTGGACCGCTGCCGGCGAAGGATTAATGGACTGGGAAAAATACCTCACTCGGTGGGCGCAACTTTGTCCAAACGTCCCCGTATTCATCGAAACCATTTCCGGCTTCTCCAAAAAGTTCGCCTACAAAAAGCCCGAGTTCTGGGAACACTTCGACCGTAAAGACGCCGCGCTGGCCAACTTCGAAAAGATGGCCCGCCAAGGGAAACCCATTCCCCCGTTCCGCCCCACCGTCGGCACCGACAAAAAACTCGCCGACCAAGAATACCAAAAAGGCGAAGTCGCCCGCTCCATCCGCTACCTCCGCGAGAAAATCGGCATCGGAGTCCGCCGAAGCTGACCCCTGCAATCGGAGGGCCTCCCTCCCCGTAAGAATCCCCAGATTTCTTCCGCAAACATCTCCCTCGAATCTCAGACGAGCAGCTCGCGAAGCACGCGCCCGTGCACATCTGTGAGTCGGTGATCTCGTCCCCCGAAACGGAACGTCGTTCGCTCGTGGTCCAACCCCAGCTGGTGCAGCACCGTCGCATGCACATCGTGAATGTTCACGGGCGACTCCACCACGGCGTTGCCGAACTCGTCCGTTTCGCCAAACGCCATCCCCGGCTTAAACCCGCCACCCGCCAAGAAAATCGAGTACCCATTCACGTGATGGTCTCGACCGCACGTCTCCGAAACCTTCGGCGTATGCGGCGTTCGCCCCATCTCCCCCGCCCACAACACAATCGTATCCTCCAGCAACCCCCGCTGCTCCAAATCAACAATCAACGCCGCAACACTCCGGTCCGTAATCCGCGCATTCTTTTCGTGGTTCTTGCGGATCTGTCCATGCTGATCCCATGGCGAGTTGTTCCCGTCAAAACTCGGACACGTAATCTCAACAAACCGCACGCCCGCCTCCACCAAACGGCGCGCACGTAACGCCTGCATCGCGTAAAACCGCTGATGCTCGTCCGCAGAATCCAACCCATACAACTCCCGCACATAGGCCGGTTCACCCGACACATCAGCCACCTCTGGCACCGTGCTCTGCATCCGAAAAGCCGTCTCGTAGTTCCGAATCGCAGCCTCAATCTCGGGACCATCGGAAACACTCCCCGCAAACAATCGGTCTTGCTCCGCAATCAACCCGACCTTCCTCCGCTGTAGGGTCAACCCCTCGCTCGGCGCAATATTGTCCACCGGCATCCCCTTCGCCCGAATCGTCGTCGCCTGATGGCTTGCCGGCAAAAATGAGCTTCCAAAGTTCTCCAATCCCCCGTTCGGAACCCAATCGTTATTCAACAAAACGTACCCCGGTAGATTTCTATTTTCCGTCCCCAACCCGTAAGACACCCAAGCCCCTAAACTCGGCGCCTGACCAATAATGCGGCCCGTGTGAAGCAACAGATTCTGCTGACCGTGCAAGGGCAACTCACCAACCATCGAACGAATCACACACATCTTGTCCGCAACCTGCGCAAGGTGCGGAAATAAATCACTCACCCACAATCCACTGTCTCCACGACGCTTAAATTCCCAAGGCGATCCCAGCCAAACCCGATTTTTGTTCGATTGCGAACGCTTCGAAACCGCACCATCGCCAATCGCCCTCCCCTCGTGCGTCTTCAACATCGGCTTGTAATCAAACGTGTCGACGTGACTCGGACCTCCGTCCATGAAACAGAAAATCACCCGCTTCGCCTTCGCAGCCCACATCTCGCTCAACGCCGAAATACCCCGAAACGCCAACATCCCGAACCCCAACGACGCCCCACGAAGCGCGTCCCTCCGTGACACCCAACCATGATTCGGTCTGTCCATATCAGCGGTAATAAATGAACTCCTTCGTGTTGAACAACGCATGCGCCACGCCCTCCCACCCGCCAACCGTGTCGCCCCCAAACTCCGCCAACGCCTCACCCCAACGCTTCACCTCCCCATCCGTTGCCTCACGCCCAAACGCGCGCCGAAACATCCCTGCCACCCGCGACGAAACGGAATCCCCTGCCCCAACAACGTCCTGCGCCCAACGACGCGCCATCTCGCGCACAAACGGATCGTTCAATAACGTCAACGCCTGCGCCGGCACATTCGTCACATCCCGTCGCCCCGTCGGTAACTTCAAGTCCGGAAGATTGAACCCCACAAGAAATGCCGGCGGTTGCATGATCGACATCTGTAAGTAAATCGATCGCCGACCCGCACCATCCAACGGCCCAGAAAACAACCGCTTATTCGCATCCTCCACCGAACGGATCGGTAACACCGACCGCCCATACAACCTCCCATCCAAAGACCCCGAAACCGCCAACAGCGCGTCCCGAATCCCCTCCGCCTCTAACCGACGCGTCGCGTAATACGACAGCAACCGATTCGAAGGATCCGCCTCCCGCGCACGCTCCGAAGCCTGTCCACCTCGCCGGAATGTCTCACTCAAAACAAGACGTCGCACCAACCGCTTCGTCGACCAACCCTCCCGCACAAACTCCCGCGCCAACCAATCCAGCAACTCCGGATGCGAAGGCCTCCCACCCAATCGACCAAAATCGTCCGGCGTCAAAACCAACCCCGCCCCAAAAATCCATTGCCAGACCCGATTCACATAGACGCGCGCCGTCAACGGATGCTCGGACTCCACCAACGAATCCGCCAACGCCCTGCGATCCTTAACACCCGATCCACCAAGCATCCGAAGCGATGCCGGATGAACCAGCTCCCCCGGCGTGTCTACGTTCCCCCGCACATTCAGCGGGTAGCCCAACGATTCAGCTCGCCGCTCATCCATGCTAACCACCGCTCGGGGAAACTGAACCTCACCCTCGACCCGCCGATACTCTGTTACCAACGTTCCCAAAACACTCTCCGGCTCTGCCCGATTGACCAGTAAGCCGCTCCCCAACATCCACTGCATCACCGCAACATCCCCCGCCTCAACCGTTCCCGCACACCAACGCGTTGCCACCCCATTCAACCAATCCGCCATCCGATCCCACGGATCACCCTCCAACACCCCCCCATACAGTTTTGTAAACCACTCCTGTTCATCCTTCGGAGCGCCCCCTCCATCCGTCGTCACCGCTCCCAAAACGCTCACCCAACTCCGCTGATTCAGTCCAAAATCACGAGCGGCTGAGCCCGCTGCCAAGCCCGTCCGCGGAGGAAAGTTTGGATTCAATAAGGACGTACAAAACTCAATCGCAACCTGCTGCGCTCCATTCACCAAGGCCGGGTCAGCAAACGCCTTCCACTGCGGCGCAGCATCCTTGTAAAACGCCACGGTCTCGTTCTGAAACGCGTGGTCATCGACCACCAAGTGCCCCCCAAAGACTCCGCCCGCAACCCGCACCGCCAGTCCTCGCCCCGCCACGCGATGCAGAGGAGGTGTCCGAAGGCTTCCCGACAACTTCGAACTCAAAGCGTGCGAGTGCCAACCCCGCTCCAACAACCCAGACACCACACAATCACCCTCCAGCGCTATCAGGGGAGTACCGTCCTCCACCCATCCGTGCGTAAATCCATCCCCCTCCATCACCCAATCCTCCAACCGCACCGACTTAAACGCCGTGTTCGCTTTCCGAGCAACCTCACGTGCCCCGCGCCACTCCTCCGCCTTTTTTGAAAACTCAAGCGGCGTCGACAACGGTGACCCCACTCCCTTCAACGCATCGCCATGAGCTGCCGCCCATGCTTTCAATCCATCCCCCGTCAGAGCAGCAAGACTCCACTTCCGCGCTAACTCACCTCTCACCGCCGAACGCAACCCCTTCAACCGCTCAATCGAAGCCGCATTAACGCTCCGCGCATCAATCGCCCGAGTCGTCCAACGCGGCACCGTAAACAAGGCCGCCAACCCATAGTAATCCCGCTGCGATACCGCCTCCAACTTGTGATCATGACAACGCGCGCACGCCACCGTTGTCGCCAGAAACGCCTTCGAAAAAGCGTCGATCTTGTTGTTCACCATGTCCTGATGAATCCCATTGAACATCAAACTACTACCGTGCCGATGCTCCCCAAGGTGATAGAACATCGGCGCAATCAAGTTCTCCGTCGTCCCTGACTCCAAGTGAACCCGCTCCTCTCCCAACAAGTCTCCCGCAACTTGCTCCCGCACCAATCGATCGAAACCCACGTCGTCGTTGAACGCGCGAATCAAATAATCCCGGTACTCGTGCGCCCCCTTCGCCGGATTATCCCACTCGTAACCGTACGTGTCCGTGTACCGCACCACGTCCATCCAATGCCGCGCGAATCGCTCCCCGAAATGCGGACTCCGCAGCAACCGATCAACAAACGCTTCCACGGACTCCCCAACACGCTCGCCATGCACAACGGGAGGTAATCCGGTCAGCACAAACGAAAGGCGACGCCGAATCGTGACCTCGTCAGCCACACCCGACGGAACGACTCCATTCGTATCCAAGGCAGCACGAATGAATCGGTCCACCGGTTCACGACTCCAGACCGCGTCTGCAACCGCAGGCGGTGCACTGTTCATCATTGGACGCAAACTCCACCAATCCAAACGTTTCTCGTACTCTTGCTCCCACCCAGAATCGGCTTTTAGCGTCGCAACGTCACTCTTTGCCTCACGCGGATCCACTGCGCCCGCTCGGATCCATTCGGACAAAATGGCGATTTCTTCCGCCGAAATCTTCTCCTTGGGCGGCATCTGCAAATCCTTCTCGACGTGGCTAACCGCACGAATCAGGAGGCTAGCCTCCGGCTTCCCTCGCACCACGGCAGGACCGCTCTCCCCCCCCTTCTCCCACCCAGTCTTGGAATCCAAAACCAATCCCCCCTTTATCTTCCCCTCATGGGAATGACACTCGTAACAACGCGCTCGAAACACCCTCTCAACTCTCTCAAACGCCGGACCATCAACTGCCAGCGCGCGCGCAATGAGCAGCCACAAAAATGCCCACACATTCCGAGCGAGCCATTTCATGGCGACTCACCCCCCAGCCATTGAAGACCAATCAATCGATGTTCCACCAACCCAGTTCGCGGTTCATGACATCCCGGTTTCTTCCCCTCAAACGCATCCACGCCCAACTTCCAAACAACCCGCTTCTCGCGGTCTACCTCCCAAACTTGCACGCGATTGTCTCCCGCCTCTTTTCGATGCCAGTCAGAGTTCACAATCACAGTATTGCCATTCGCAAGCCGGTGAAAACCCCCGAACAACACAACGGAGAACTCCTTCACATCAGCGGCTTTGAGCTCCCAAACCATCCGATGATCCGGTGCAACCTCCTGCAAACCACCTCGCCAAGACATGAGTGTGTTCCCATTCTGGAGACGTTCCGCCACCACCGGCAAATCCGGCACAGCGTGCCTCCACAACTCCTTTCCAGACTCGTCGATTTCCACAAACGCCTTCTCCGAACGGAGCGCCACCAACCAAGTTCCCGCTGACGTGCGACGAAGCAAGTTGTAGCGCACATGCACCGCCGCCTTCGCATCAGCTGGCACTGGGATTCGCCTCGCCACCCTTCGCCCCTGATCGGTGAGCTGAATCAGTTCCATTCGCTCCCCATCAACCGTCATCACGTCCCCATTCGGGAGCGGAACGCACGTTTTCAACTCCACAGGTTTCTGAACCCGATACTCCCAAACCACCGAACCACTCGGGTTCACTTCCCGTACCCACTCATGCGCCGCACACAAGTAGTTCCCCGAAGCCAAACGGCACGCATCGTAAATCATGTCCGACCACGGAACCACCGCCGCCTTCTCCGCAGTGCCCGAATGAAAATATTTTTGAAAGGACGTCACTCCCTCGCGATCCCAGACACTCAGGCCCTCGCAAGACGCCACCAGAACAGCTCCCTTTTCGAGTCCGGACACAACCTCGGCTGAGGACGGATAAATCCCCATCAACACGCTAAAAATCGCACCCAAAATCCCACCCGTCGCCCGCATCGGATTACCGGTGGATGAGAAAAACTGAAATCTGAACGGCAACGCGTAAGGCGATTTTTGGACCGCATTCATCTGAGCGATTTCACCTGTTTTTCGTCACGAAAATCAAGGGGCTCACCCGCCGAAAAATGGTATGATTTGGCCATGGAGCCCGACCGTTCTGACTTCCTCAATCGAATAGGAAACCTCCGCGAGATGCTCGATGCACTCGATCGCATCCCTCAGGCGCTTTTCATGATCAAAGACCTCGATTCACGCTATGTCTACATGAGCCGCGCCCTCCGCGAAGCCATCCACCGCAGGAACGATCAAGACGTAGTTGGCAAAACCGATTTCGATCTCTTCCCACGCATCATCGCCCAGACGTTCCGCGATAATGATCTTCTCGTCCTCCGTGATGGACGGACGCTCCTCAACGAAATCCACGCCACCCTGTTCGCGCAACACGCCCCAACGTGGTCGCTCTCCAGCAAGTTCCCGTTGCGCGACCGAAAAGGCCACATCATCGGACTCATCACCATCAACGAACCGTATGACCGCCACGCCGGCTCTGACGACGACTTGAACCGACTCCTGCCCGCCATCGAACATCTGACAAAGCACTACGCCAAACCCTTCTCGCTCAAAACGCTCGCACAAGCATGCAGCTACTCACCACGGCACTTCTCTCGCCTGTTCCGTGCGCGACTCGGACATACCGCCCAGCAACACCTTGAAAAAGTCCGACTTTTCCACGCCCTCGATGCGATCCGACACACCAGTCAGCCCATTGCGAACATCGCTGACAGCTGCGGCTTTTACGACCACAGCTCCTTCGTCAAACGCTTCAAACGCTTCTCGGGCATGACCCCACTCCGCTGTCGCAAACACCAACAAGACACCCTGAAATCAGAACCCGTCATTGCCACCCCCCGCACAAACGCATCGCCGCAAAACATCACCCGCACTCACCGCTGATAAATCGGCAGGAAGTGGTACTTCACCCCCAAACTCAGCATCGCCATCGCAGTGCGATACACCCGCATCGACCCCTCTTGCCCACCCGCCGCCTTCCACGAACCATCGGCCTCTTGCATCGGCAACAAAACCTCCGCCACTCGCCGCGCTGCCTCGTCCGCATGATTCCCCCCACGCTGATACATCCCCTGCGCGTAGTAGTACGTCCCATAAAAAAACCACTCCGTTCCCTGCACCTTCGGAGGATGGTCCAACAACCAATCCGCAGTGCTCACCACCTCCTGACTCTGGTACTCCCCACACACCTGTAACGCCAACAACCCCTCCGTCGCCGTCGACCACACCGAACGCCCACCCACCTGATAACCAAAGCCCGTCGGTTCGCGAAACTCCGCTTTGCCCTTACCCACCCGATGCGAGCGCTTAATGTAATCCACCGCACGCTCAATCGCAGTCCCCGGCACCTCAAACCCGCTGTTCTTCGCCGACCGCAACGCCATCAACTGCCACACCGTCACCGAAAGGTCCGAGTCGTCCGCCGTTGGAACGTAACGCCATCCCCCCTCCTGACCCGACCGCTTCTTCGCATTCTGCGACTTCAAAATCAAATCCACCCCCGCCTGACATCGCTTGCGCAACACTTCATTCATCGGTCCGTCCACCCCCATCCCTGCAAGTTCTGATAGCGCAAGCGTGACAATCCCATGACCATACATCCGCGAATGATCCTTTGAACCAAAGTACCCATCTTTGTCCTGACGATCCTCTTTCAACACGAAGCCCAACGCCTTCCGAAACGCCTCCCCATGCTTCCCCTCCTCAGAAGCCTGATGCCCCACCGCCGCCATGCCCAGTAATGACAAGGCCGTCATCGCTGTTTCATGCGAATCATTCTCCCGAATCGCGCCCCGCGCATCCTGTTTGCCAACAAGATACTCTGACGCCTTACGCATCGCCTCATCCACCGCATCAGCCGCCCAAAGAGGGCCACCTAAATTGCCCACGATCACCAAAAGCCAAAAGAGCGCCCGACACGATTGCACCGCACCCGCCACGTTCCGTGAAATCGTTTTCATGAGGGACTCATCCAAATGGGACGTCTCACTTCCGGCGGGCAGACCGATCAGCAATCGCCTTGAAATACGCCTCCACCTGCGCCTGATACTCCGTTGGGGCACTCTCCCGACGCCCTTCACTCAAATCCTTCGCCATCTGTGCGGGAAGCCGGCCCCACTCTCGCCGCTCCCCTGCCTTCAGCGCCGCTAATCCCGCTGCATCACCGCCAGAAGCATCAGCCAGTTGCCCAGAATCCGAAGAAACCTGACCCACCGAGTTTCCCGGCTGAGTCTGGCCGGGCAAAGCTCCTGTCGGCGCCTGTGGTGACCCCGGTTGAGCCGACGCACGCGCCTCCTGGCGTTGTGCATCCACTGCAGCACCCAACGCCAACTCCGCTTTGCGCCCTGGCGAAATCGACCCCGCCTTCGTCGCGGCATTCTCCGCACTCCCTGAATCAGCCTGCCCGCTCGCAGGTTGCCCCTGACCTCCCGCTTGCCCCTGACCCGAATCGCTCTTTCCCATCGCCTTACCCGCCAACGCCTCCATCGCCTTCGCAAGCCATTCCGCCGCGCTCATCGCCCCAGCATCACCCTCCGCCCCTGCCGCAGTTTCCGCCATGGCCTCCCCCTCCTTCCCTTGCTTGCCCGCTGCTCCCTGCGCGCCTTTTCCAGCCGCATCTCCCGACTCCGTCGATCCATTCGCAGCCGCCGTCTTTCCCGCATCCGCCTTCGAAGCCGCTGCCTGCTGCGCAACCGCACCCGTTGCATCCGCCGCCTGACCCGCCGCTGCCAGTGCCTCCGCAGCACGCGCAATCTCGGCCCGTTGCGCCTCCATCGCCGTCTGACCCGCCGCAATCCCTGCCTGATTCTCCATGGCACGCAACTCCTCCCTCGCCTTGGCAACCGTCGCCGCATCCTCAGACCGCGTCGCAGCCAACAGTTCAGAAGCCTTCTTCAATCGCTTGCCCAACGCCTCTTGCTCGCCAGCAGCCGACTCCAACCCCTCCGCTCGGCCCGCCGCATCCGGCGCCCCCTTCGCCTGCTCCAGTCCGCGCGCCGGACGATTCGCATCGCCAATCATAGCTGAAACATCCTCCGCATCACGGGCCGCCGCACGCTGTTCAGCCCCCTTCACGCCCTGCCGCTCTGCTTCAGCCTGCAATGCTTGACGTAACCCCTCAGCGCGCGCCCCCAGCTTCGCTTGCTCCTTGGCCGCGTCCATCACCCGGGCCCCATCCGCATCCTTGGATCGCGCACGATTCGACTCCGCTGCCCGACCCGACGCTTCCGCCGCCTGAGCCAGCGCCTTCGGCAAATCGGGAGCCATTTCTGCAATCCTACCTGACGCCTCCGCTGCGGGAGCCGCCGCTTTTTCTGCGGCCTTTGCCAGCTCACTCGCCGCCTCATCCAACTTCGCGGCGAGCGCTTCTTTCATCGCGCTTGCCCCCGGCTCGCCCGCCCTCTTTGCCTCCTGCGCCGCAGCCTTCGCCATTGAACCCTGAACGGCATTCGCCGCGTCATGAAGCCCCGCATTCCGCAACTGCTCTGCCGCTGCCCCAAGCTTGCTCTCGAGCTTGCGCGCCTTTTCCGCAGTAGAGGAATCAACCGGCGTTCCCTTTGGCGCAAACGCCAAATCCCGAGCAACATCTTCGAACGCCTTCTTCACCGCGTTCAAACGATTCGCTGCCTCCGTCTTTGCCAGATCTTTTGCCAACGACTGCACCGCGGCTGCCGCCTTGGGCGCTTCCAGATTCTTGTCCGCAATCCCACGCAACGCCCGCGAAGCCTCCAACCGCTGAGCCGCCGCATTCAGGTCGCCGTCCTGACGCCTCGATTCCAACGCAGCACTCGCGTCGAGCGCCTGCGCCTGAGTTTCCAAACGTGCCGCGACCAAATCCGATTTCTGCTCCGCCTTATTCGCCTTCATCGCCCCCACCTCGTTGACGTCCGCCACCGCAGCCTCAAGGCCTGACGCCGCCGTTCCGTTCGCCTTCGCAAGCTGATCGCGCGCCTGCTCCGCTTGGCGCTCGAGTTGAGGTTGGATTGAGCTCAATCCCTTGGCCGCATTTTCTAGCGCACGATCGAGAGCCGGGGCCGCCTTACCCTTCCCTGAAAACGCTTCCCCAGTCGCCATTTCCTTCGCCAACGCGCCTCTCTGCTTTTCAATCTCGTTCTTCAGCTGTTTCACCTGCTCCTTGGGGCCGCCCCGCGCATCGTCCGCAAGCGTCGCTAATCCATCCTGTAACGCCTTCGAAGCCGCATCCGCCAAACCCAACTTCCGCTGAGCTGCCGCAATCGGAGTCTGCTCCCCCTCCTCCGCCCCACCTCCCTGCGGAGACGCATTCGCCGCATTCACCGTCGGCTCGCTGGATGTCGGATTGGCCGCGGTTCCCGCTTCTTTTGCCTGCGCCATCTGGGGGTTCTTCGCCGACTCTTCTCCTCTCCCCGTCTCCTGATCCCCGCTCGCCGGCTTCAACGCCGCCAATGCAGTCGCCATCGGCACCAACTGCGCAGACTCCCGCGCAGCCACAAAATCAAGGATGGCTTCACGCGCTGCCTGACTTTTTGAAGAAGACCGATTGCCTTGGCTCGCTGCCAACCGCGACGCCTCAAGCGCCGCGTCGCGATTCTCTTCCTTGATGGCAGAAGCCATCCTCGCAAGCGTTTCCTCCAGCGGCTTCGTGCCTTCCGCTATCGCTCGATTTACCGCCTCAGCCACCATCGCGATATCCTCCGAACCCGACTTCGTCACCGGCTGCTTGAGCCCCGCCTCCACCGCCTCCGCAACTTCAGCAGCCGCATTTTTCGCCTGCTCAACCCGTTTCGCAAGCGACTCCAGCGACTGATCCCGTTTTGCCGGATCGGGAGCCCGCTGCTCCATCATGTGACGCAACCCCGCAGAGGTTTCCGAAACCTGCTTCACTGCACGATCAAACGCCTCAACCGCCTTCTGAACCTTCCGCTGCGCGGAGAGAGTCGCGCTCTCCGATGGAACAACCCCAACCGGCAAAAGGTGCACTTTCACGGTTCGGGATTCCCCCTTCAACCCCTTCGCATCCTCAGCCATCAACCGCACAAGCAAAGTCGCCCCACCCGGTGGCACCTGTGCCGGTAGGTTCCAACGCCGATCCGTCTGCACCCGCTTTCCGTCCCCACTCCCTAAATCCGTCTCCACCCAGCGCCCCGCGTCCTGCTTCGTCTGTTGAACAAATCGCTTCAGTCGATAATCCTCCTCCGCCGAACCTGTTACTCGAATCTCCGCTCCCGCCGGCAACGTTAAATCAGTCTCCGGAATCTCCAAACTCACCGCCGGTGGATTGTCCGCTACCACCCGTACCTCGTAAGACCCCGACGGATCCGAAGGAATCCCCCACTCCGCAGAAATCGAGCGCACCATGTATCGCCCAGAAAACGCCATCTCCAACGGAAAGCTCAGTTTACCAGTTGCCGCAACATTCTCGGAAACAACAACCTGCTCCACCCCTGCTTTTGGACCATCCTCCGCAATGAACACAACAGTCGCCGCAGAAACCGCCTCAGAGAACGTTCCCTCCACTCGGGCAACCGTTCCCTGCACAGCCTCCAACGTCCCCTGATCAGATTCACTCCGCACCACAGCCGAATCCAAATAAGCCGGCAACTGGTAGTTTTTAACGAACTTCTGAATCACCGGACGGTCTCGAACCGATAACACCGTCTTCTTGGTCATCCCGTCGCCCGCGCGCACGCGAAACGCCACATCGGCATCCCCCGTCAAAAGGTGCGCACGGAATCGCCCCCCACCCAAACTCTGCATCACCACCGAAGATGCCCCATCCAACTGCACGACCGGCGCCTCATCAATCACCCCATCCACCGCGACGATCAAATCAAACTGCGAACGCTTGGCGACCGCGCGAACAGAATCCCCTGGCTCCACCACCCGGATGCGCACCGACGACAACCGCTCGAGATTCAGAAATGGCAATCCCACCCGCAACGCACGAATCACAAACGCATCCTGTAATCCAACGGCCAGCCCAGAGAGCACAGCAACCGCAACCGAACCCCAAACCAGATTCCGCCGCACCAACGCCATCGGCAACAAACGCCGAATGTCCACCGTCCCAGCCGCCTCCGAAACCGCATCTCGAACCCGCATTCTCAGCGAAGCCGCCACAGAGCTTCCCGAATCCGCAGAGGCCTCCCCATATTCTAACTCCCACGCCGCCAATAAGTCGCCCTGCAGCTCCGGCGCGACCCGATCAATCATCGCCGCAAGCCCACGCTCATCCAGAGGGCGCATCAAACTCCCCCATCCCGCACGCCATCCCGCATACACCGAAACTCCCCAAATCACTGAGCCCAAACCCCAACGCACCTCGTCCAACAAAAAGAACCGCCACTCCAATCCCGTGGCAATCAGCAACACCACTCCAAACACCGCTAGCGCTGCGGCTACGCCACTCCACAACTGAAGTCGCCTCCGACGCGCTTGAACCCCTCGAAGCAAACCGACGATGTCATGCTGCACTCTCATCTCATCATCCTTTCTAAATCATTCCCAACCGCTTCCGTAAAATCCACTCAGCTCCCAACAATCCCACAATCGCCGAGAGCCACCAGTAACTCGTCCAAAGCACCGTCTCCGTCTCCAACACCTCCCCCTCCGTGAACGGACGAACCAACTCCTCAATCCGTCCCAACTCCTCCTCAAAAAGGAACGTCCCTCCAGATGCCCCCGAAATCTCACGCATCAGCGCCTCGTTCATCCGGAGTGACCCCAACTCGCCCGCCCCGAATCCTTCCACCTCGAACCGAGCCCGAACCATCGCAGAATCCCCTCCCACGCCCTCAACCCCCACCTCAAAACTTCCTTCCGAATCCATCACCATCCCCGCGCGATACACTCCCGGACGCCCCGATTCCGCAAGAAGCGGCAACTGCGACAACCGAATCCCATCGCGAAAAACCGACGCCTTCGCCCGCGTCTCCAACACCGGACGCCCCGCATCATCCGTCAGCTTCACCCGAAAATACGCCGTCTCACCCGGTCGATACACCGGACGATCCGAGTCCAACGAAACGTGTTTCCCGTTCGCAACGAACGGCGGCTCCGCGACCCAACCCACCAACTGATTCCAAAACCGATCATGGTGCACCCCACCCACTTCATAACGCCAACGCCACGTCTCGTCCGCCGCCAAATGCACCACTCGCCCCGCCCCAAATCGGCGTGTCACCAAAAACGGCGCCTCTCCTGTCGGTCCCTTCGCCGCCATCAACACCTCGGCGCCACCCGCCTCCCGAACCAACGTAATTCGGCGCGCCACCTGAAGCTTGTTCCATACGTCCAATCCGCCCCCTGAATCACCCCCAAGCGTCAGCACCGGAGTCTCGCGTCCCGCCTTGCGAATCACCCAAGACTCCGCTCCCTGAAACGCACGTTCGCCCGCGTACTCCACCGGAAACGCCGCGCCCAAGGGACCCGCAAGCCATCCCTTCAAGTGTCCAAGCACGCCCTCCACCAAGACCAAACCTGCCCCACCCTTCGAAACGTGCTCGGCCAACTGCCCAGCCTCTTCCGCACTCAACCAACTCGCAGGAACATCTCCCAACACCACCAAGTCGTACTTCGCAATTGCTTCGCCATTCTGCGGATACGTCCCAGCCCGATCGCCACGCTCCCAAGGCGATTTCGACCCATCCCCTTCCGCACTCTTTAACAACGCATTCACCTCCCACTGCGAATCACGCTCAAACAGATTGCGCAAATACCGCATGTCCCAACGTGGACCCGAATCCAAAATCAAAATCGTCCGCTTCCGCTCAATCGCTTGCACCGTGAACTTGGTCCGATTGTTCCGAACCTCGCGCTCTCCCGTAAACGGAACCACCTCCGTCTCAAACAACAACAACCCCTGCGACACAGACCGCCCACCTTCCCGCCCCAAAAGCGGCTCGACCGGAATTTCAAAAGGCACCTTGCGTGAACCGGCATCCCCCGCATTCACAACCTCTTCCCAAACCACATCAGCCCCATGCCGAATCCGAACACGATACTCCAAGCCCGCTTTCACATCCTCCCGCACCTGCACAGATCCCCGAATCCGATCCTTCGCCGACACGCGCATCGGCGCGTCCAACCCCTGCACCGCTAAATCCGGACTCCTCTCAACACCACCCACACCCACCGCAAACACAGGACTCTTTCGATCACCCAAACGGCGCGCCAAGACCACAGGCGACTCCCCCACATGATGCTGACCATCAGAAATCAAAACCGTCACCGACCGCTCTCCTTCCTCCAATCCCGAAGCCCGTACCGCATCCAAATCCCTGCCCAACGGAGCGCCCAAATCCGTCCTTAACCCAGACGCCTCACCAAGAAAACTCAGCTCCGCATCAGCCGCCACCGTTTCATCCGGCACCAAAACCTCTCCCATCCCGTCGAGCTTTCTGACCCTCAAATCAAAGCCCGCGCGAAGACGTCCCAACATCCCCTTGTCAGCACCGGTCGCCAACATCATCTGCAACCGCTGCCATCTCGGCGTACTGCCCACCCGCTCGACCGCTTCGCGTGCCGCTGGATTTCCCTCCAATGCCTTGCTCACCGCATTGCGAACCACTTCCTCCACCTCAGCTAAAATCCCTTTGCCAACGCCAGCGACGCGATCAATCACAGGAGCCAACGATTTCCGCGCAGCCTCATTCGAAGCCGCTCCCCACTTCTTCAGAGGCTCATGAATCTCGCGATCGTATCGCCCCACCAAATCTCGGCCCATCCCCATCGTCTCAATCTCTTTCCGCAACCCATCCTCCAACTCAGCCGCCCGCTTCAGTGCCCCCTCCTCGAAGACACCCGATCTCGAACGATCCACCACCTGCCGCACCGCCTCCTGCAACCGCAAAACCCCCTCCTCCGCGCGAACAAGATGCGGCGGCACCGCCCCCTCAGGAATCCAACCCAACCGAGCCGCAATGCGAGCCCTCCGCGCAGGCGCCATATCAGGGTCCGTTAGCTGCATGCTCTGCGAACCATCCACAATCACGTTCAACCGCGTGAGAGTGCCTCGCACCTGACGATGTTTCAAAACAGGCCCACCCAACATCATCACCACCAACGCAATACTCAACGCTCTAAGGAAAGGTAACAGTCGCGCCCATCCCGTACACCGGCCCCCAAGAATGCGCCGGTACAAAACAAAACCCGCCAACGCCAAAGCGCACGCCGTCACAACCGAGGCCACCAATCCCCACTCCCCTGCAAAATCGAGCCGCGTCATCGCGCCACCTCCTTCCGAGCCTCAAATCGTCCCAACAAATACAACTCCGCAAAGAGCAGAACCAACAACACCGCAAGCACCGGCTTCCAAACCTCAAAACCCGTCGACGCGCGCCGCACCACCGCATCAACCCCCGCCGCATCCTCAACCACCTCACCCCCAATTTCCAACGCCACTTGGCGAATCTGCGCGTCATCCAACCGCGTAGGATCCGACTCCCGCACACCTCCATTCACCGCATAAAAAACCGGCTCGTCCCCACCCACCGTCGCCGCGTGAAACCCCGGAGCCAATCGCGCCCGACTCCCTCCCACCCAACGCAACCCTCGCCGCACCGGCACAATCTCCTCGCGCGCGCCGCTCGGATCCGCAACGGACATCAACGGCACATACTTCTTGTCCGCACGCTTCAACGGATCCCCCATCGTCGCAATCGTCACCGGTTGCCCCACCTTGACGTTCAACGAGGGCATCACCCCCGAGGCTAAATACGCCACCAGTTGTTGCATCATCGGCACGTAAAACGGGCGCATGGGAAAGTTGCCCCAGTCAGAATCCACGGGAAAAGCCGCCTGCATCACAACCCCGTCACCAAAAGCGCGCTCCAACAAAAGCGGACTTCCATCCTCCATCCGCAACGGCACCGTAACCCCCTCAGGTAAAGCATCCTCCAATCCCGCTAAACGATGCCACATCCGCAACGTGCCCCCGCGAAACACGTCGCCTCCTTCAAACATCGCAAAAGCCGGATGCGTCATCCGCTGCTCCGCAATCGTCACGGTCGCCCCACTTCCCGTCGCTCCCCCCCGAACCTCGCGATACGCCATCGGCAACCACCCCTTCCCCCCGCGATAGGCGTGGTCCCGGTACCAGTTCAAATCAATCTTGTCCCCAGGAAACACCAGAAGACCCGAACCGGAGTTCACCCGCTCCTCTAACTCCCTTCGAATACTGTCCGCGTGCTTCACATTCGCCAGCACCACCACCGTCGCCGCCGTCACCTGCTTCGCATTCACCGAATCAAGACGCGCCACCGTCACATCAAACAAACGTGGCCCCTTCACCGCACCCGTCTGCGCCGCCAACGCAATCTCAAGAAAATCCGTCTCCCCCTGCAACGGCTCATTCGACGGTTCACCGTTCACCAACAACACCGGAATCGGATCGACCACCCTTACCACCGCAAACCGCTGGTTGTCCGCCACCATACTGTCGCCATCCGTCGACACCTCCACCCGATGCGATCCGGCGCGGTCAAACTCCACCGCAAACGCCGACTGCGACCGCTGACCAGCCTCCACCTGAACAGTATCCGTAAATCGTTCGACGCCATCCACCTTCCAAATCACTTTCGCGGACCCAAACCCCTTCTTTCCAAACGCCTTTAACCCCGCACGAAACTGAACCTTTCGTCCCGCAGGGACCGGTAACGCGGTAAAATCCAGCGCATCCACTGCAAGGTTTTCAACCTCCCCGCCACCAATCGGCATCGACAAAATCGTCGGAGCCACAGGCAAACCCCGCGCACGCTCCGCCACCCGAACGCGCTCCGCTGCATCCTCCGCCGCCCAACTCGCCCGCTGAAAATCAGAAATCACAGTCACTAACCGCAACCCGTGCATCATCCGCGTTCCCATCGTCACCGCAGTGTCCACCGCCCCCGCCAACGGCGCGTCCGACGCAGAAAATGTCAACGCCTCCAACCGCCGCACCGCCCCTTGCAAATCCAGCGTGGGCGCCACCCACGGATTCTCCGGATCGCTCGGAACCACCACCGCCACATCCGACCCACGCGGCAAACTCCGCACCACCCGAATCGCTCGCGCACGCGCCTCCTCAATCATCCGCTGACCACCACGCGCCACTGCCATCGACGCCGTATCGTCCACCACCAACACCAACGAAACTCGACTCCCCCCACCTAACCCCGACTTCAACTTCTCCAGAACCGGACGCGCCATGCACAGCGCCAACACCATCGGCACCAAAATTCGCAACAGGAGCAGTAACAACTCCTCCACCCGCGGACGGCGCCGGTTCTCCTTTGCAGACACCCGCAAAAACTGCATCGCACCCCACCGAACCGGCCTCGCCTTGCTCCGGTGCAACAGATGAATCGCCAACGGAACCGCACCCGTCGCCAAACCACCCAGCAAAATGGCATTCAGAAATGTCATGCCCGCTATGCCCTCATCCTCCGGGTCAAAAACTCCCCAAAAACCTTCGAAGGCGCAGTATCCGTCGTAACAGGAACCAGATCCACTCGATTACGGCTCAACCCCGCGTTCAGCTCCTCCTGAAACCGGCGCACATTTTCCAAGTACATCCGCCGAACCGCAGCGGGCTCCGCATTCACTTGGTCATTCGCATCCTCAAGCGACTCAAAACGACTCCATACCTCAAAAGGAAAATCCACCTCATCGGGATCCATCACCTGAAAAACAACAACCTCATGGTGCGCGTGCCGTAGCGCCCCCAACACACGAACCAACTCCGCCACCTCCCCAAAACAGTCCGAAAACAAAACCACCAAACCGCGAGGCGCAATCCGTCGCGTCACCTCCTCAATCACCTCCACCAACGACGTTTCACCACCCGGAGACGCCAACGCCAACGCCTCCGTAATCACGTTCAAATGCCCAGGCCGCGATCGCACCGGAATGAACTCGCGAACCCGCGTGTCAAACGTCACCAAACCCACTCCATCCTGCTGCTGAATCAATAGTTGCGTGAAAATCGCCGCCAACACACGCGCATACTCCCCTTTGCTCATCGTCGACCGCGCACCGCGATACTCCATCGAACCGCTCCCATCCACCAACAAGCTCGCCCGCAAGTTGGTCTCCTCCTCGTACTCCCGAATGTAAAATCGGTCCGACCGCGCAAACACCTTCCAATCCAGTCGCCGGATCTCGTCGCCCGCCACATACGGACGATGCTGCTTAAACGCCACGCTACTTCCCTTGTGCGGCGACCGATGCAGCCCGTTGCAAAAACCCTCGAGCACCTGCTTCGCCATGAACTGTAGCCACGCCGAATTCGCCGTAAACCCGGCCAACTCCTCCTTCAGCCTCACGCCGAACGTCTCGTCCATCGCAACGGAATCAACAACCCAACGCCTACAACAACGAACCGCCACCCGGACGTGGCACTTCCTTCAACACCCGCGCCACAATGTCATCGGACCCAACCCCCTGCGATTCCGCATGAAACGTCGGAGCCAACCGATGCCTCAACACCGGAGCCGCCAACGCCTCAATGTCCTCAATCCGGACATGCGCCCGTCCCTTGAGCAACGCACGCACCTTGCCCGCCAGCACCAAGCACTGACTCGCCCGCGGCCCAGCCCCCCACTCCACCTGCTCCTTCACAAACGCCGGTGCATCCGCCTC
>JBEEPE010000027.1:0-8890 GCA_041191265.1 Verrucomicrobiota bacterium
GCCCGTTCCAAAATGTTCCGCCCCAAGGTTGCATGCGCACCTTTGAATGAAACCCTACCAACAAATGAAACTCCTCTCAAAATCTCCCCTTGTCCCCGCCCTCGCGCTCTTGACGCTTTCCGCCGTTCACTCCGCTCCTCGGGAAATCTCGGGCGTCTACCCACACCTCCGAACCTCAAACAAAGAAGGTGAATGCGGAACAGGAGCCGTCGTGCCTTGGGCAGATCGCCTGTGGGTCATCACCTACGGTCCCCACCTTCCTTTCGGGTCTTCCGACAAGCTCTACGAAATCACGCCAGACCTAAAACAAATCATTCGTCCGGAGAGTGTTGGCGGCACGCCCGCAAACCGAATGATTCACCGAGAATCCAATCAACTGCTGATTGGCCCCTACGTCATCGACGCAAATCGCAACGTGAGGGTCATCCCACCATCGAAAATGTTTGGCCGCCTCACCGGTACCGCTCGGCATCTTTCTGATCCGAGTAAAGTTTACTACGCCACTATGGAGGAAGGACTTTACGAAGTTGACCCTTCTTCACTTTCCGTCAGGTGCCTCATTCGCGATGGAAACCTCAAAGAGTCTGACCGAGCGAAGGTTGAAGCGCATCATTTCGAAGGTCTTAACAGCCAACTCCCAGGATACCACGGGAAGGGGCTGTATACCGCTCAAGGAAGAGTCATCTACGCGAATAACGGAGATCGAGACACGCGAGTTGTCAAAGACCCCACAGTGCCCTCCGGAGCTCTCGGCACGTGGTCAGGAGTTGGCGACTGGAAACCCGTTCGACGGAACCAGTTCACTGAAGTGACGGGCCCAAGCGGGATTCTCGGCGCGGCCCATCCTGATTCCGAATCCGTTTGGTCTATCGGATGGGATCCAAAATCACTGATTCTGATGGTTTTAGATGAAGGAACATGGCACTCCTTCAGACTCCCGAAGGGCAGTCATTCCTACGACGGAGCCCACGGATGGAACACTGAATGGCCGCGCATTCGCGATATCGGTCAGTCCAGTCTGCTGATGACCATGCATGGCACGTTTTGGAGTTTTCCCGCAACATTCTCGGCAAAAAAGACGGACGGGATTATGCCGCTTTCAAACTATCTCCGCGTCATTGGTGACTTTGCTGAGTGGCAGGGGCGAATCGTCATGGGGTGTGACGATTCCGCAAAAAACGAGTTCCTCAACAAGCGCTCGTTCAAAAACGAGCACGCCACTCCGCCCCAATCTAATTCGAATCTTTGGTTTGTGAAACCCGATGCACTCAGCTCGTTTGGGCCCGCCATCGGTCGTGGATCCGTTTGGTTGCGTGAACCCGTCCCCGCCGGTTCTCCGTCGGACCCCTTCCTCACGAACGGATTCGATACGGCAACCCTTCATCTTGCGCACGATACTGATGCGCCCATCACCTTCACGGTTGAAGCGGATGCCGCTGGCAATGGGGAGTGGAAGCCACTCAGCGCATTCACGTTGGAGCCTCACGGCTCACTCTCAACCGCACTACCCGGCACAAAGTTGCCCTCTTGGGTCCGCTTGCACACCAATGCTGCGGCCCTGAATGTGGTGGCGCAGTTTCACCTCGCGCGGAGCGATCGGCGCCCGTCCTCAAATCACGCCGATTTCGCAGGAATCCCGCCGGCACAAATCGGCACGGTCCCTGAAAAACGCACGGTCATTCGAAGCCTAAGTCCCGACCAACTCGGGATTTTATCGCCGACAGGAGCGGTTTACTCGCTCGACACTCAACTCGCGTTCGAGTCCAAGCCCGACGAAACGATTCGAGCTTCGCTCAAAAAAGCCGCCTCCTTTGCGCCAACCTCAATTCGAGAAGATTCCTCATCCATCATTCTTGAGGAGGATGAAAAACGATTTCGTATCCCAAGGGGTGCCGCTGGATTCCCAGCACAATCCGGAGGACGCGTCTGTCGCGAGGTCGCAACCGAGCGCGACCTCCTCAACGTCGGGGGCACTTTCTACGAACTACCCGCACGCAATGCTCAGGGAATCGCCAAGATGCGTCCGATTGCAACGCACTTGCTCGAGATTGATGATTTCGCGTCACAGTTCGGCCTCACCTTCATCGCGAGTGCATCGCCTTCCTCATCGGATCTGAGAACTCCACTCACCAATGGTCGCCTATTTGTGTTGCCCGATCATTCCGCAACCCTCTGGGCAGGAGTGATTGACGATTTATGGAAACTCGGCAAGCCAAGAGGCGTTGGCGGACCTTGGCAAGAGACCGCTACACGCGCCGGGGTCCCTTCTGATCCGTATCTCATGACTGGCTACGACCGCAAAACGCTGACCCTTGTTCATTCAGGAAATGGCGAGGCCACAATAACGGTTGAGGTGGATGTAGATGGGACGGGAGTGTGGATTCCCTATCGAAAGTTTACGGTCACCAGTACGCCTTTGCGCCACGCCTTCCCAGAGGGATTTAACGCGTACTGGGTGCGTTTCACGAGCGACACCTCTGTCAACGCGACTGCGCAGATGCTTTACGAATGAGGCGTGCTGCCACGAGTGATCACCCACGGACGGGCCCATGGCTCAGGGCCGTTCACTTGATTGATCTTCTTGCTCCATCATTCTCGGAGAATGAACGATTCGATATCACATCTGACCGCTCAGATTCGCGCGTTTTGCCAAGCGCGTGACTGGGAACAGTTTCATTCACCCAAGGAACTCGCTCTGGCGCTATCGGTTGAGGCTGGGGAACTCCTCCAACATTTCGTCTGGCAGACCCCCGAGCAGGTCCCCGGGCGTGCGAATGACCGACGGGACGCCATCGGGGATGAAATCGCTGACGTGGCTATTCTTCTCCTTGAGTTGAGTGATCGAATGAGACTGAACCTCGGCGAGCTGGTGCTCGCGAAACTGTCGCGCAACAACCTTCGCTACCCCGTTGAGAAAGCGCGCGGATCAAACCTCAAGTACAACGAGTTGTGACATCTTCCGAGCAACCCACCCCGCTGCCCCATAAACGCCGACCGCGCTACAGCGGAAGAAATCCCCGTCGTTTCGATCAAAAATACAAAGAGCACGGGCAGGATGCGCAAACGCTCGCAAAAGTTCTCGCGAGCGGAAAGACCCCAGCGGGAACCCATCGCCCCATCATGGTGGGGGAAATTTTGGAGGTTTTGAATCCGTCCCCGAGTGATATCGCGATTGATTGCACGTTAGGCCATGGGGGCCATGCGATTGAGTTTCTCACACGCATCCAACCGGGCGGAAAACTGCTCGGTCTCGACGCGGATCCCATCGAGTTTATGAAAACGGGAGACCGCATTGCGAAACTAGGATTCCCGTCCGAATCAACCGTGCTGGTGCGAACCAACTTTGCCTCCCTCCACAAAACGCATTCAGAAAGTGGCCTCCCAGCGGCAAACTTGCTGCTCGCGGATTTAGGGGTGTCTTCCATGCAACTGGATGACCCCCAGCGCGGTTTCTCAACGAAAAGCGACGGTCCTCTCGACATGCGGATGAATCCGAGCAAAGGAGAGCCAGCCGCAAGACTCATCGAGCGTCTGTCGTCAACTGAGCTTGCGAGACTGCTCAGAGATAACGCAGACGAACCTCGTGCTGAGGAGATTGCAGTGCGAATCGCTGGCAAATCATTCAGATCCACACAGCATCTCGCATCTGAGTTGCGATCGTCCTTCCAAAGCGCTGCCAAGAACGAAATCGACCTCACTCTGCGTAGAGTTTTCCAAGCAGTTCGAATCGCAATCAACGATGAGTTTGGAGCGCTCGACAACCTTCTCCGCCAGATTCCGCTATGCACAGCGCCAGATGCGAGGATTGCCATCTTGAGCTTCCATTCGGGCGAAGATCGCCGCGTGAAGTCTGCATTTGAGGCAGGCCTTGCGGCGGGAACCTACCGCGCGCTGAGTCCGACACCCTTGCGCCCGTCTGCTTCGGAGCGGAACGCCAACTTGCGCTCAGGCCCAGCACGACTCCGGTGGGCAATCCGCTCCGCTGACCCGAGGCCCTGACGAATAACAGCGGACCAACCCAAATAATGGCATTTGTTTCAATGAACCTCATTCCTCAGAGAATCGTTGGGTTTGACTCGAAAAAATGCCTCGCGGCCTTGCGCCGCACCGCAACAACAGACAAATTCAGCGCAAAACGGCAACTGATGTCGGCACCACCGCCAAGGAGTGCCCGCAAAAGATGCCACCCTCGGAAATCGGGCTCACCGTAGAACCGGTCCGCATCCACTCCCAACCGACACCATGATGAACAACTTCACGCCGCGCGCCCAACAAGTCCTGGCTCTCGCCCGCAAGGAAGCCGACCGATTCAACCACAACTATGTCGGTACCGAGCATCTGCTCCTAGGGCTTATCAAGCTGGGGCAAGGTGTAGCGGTCAATGTCCTCCAGAAAATGGGACTCGACCTTGAAACGGTTCGCACTGAAGTGGAAAAACAGGTCGGCTCGGGACCCGAGACCAAGATGGTCGGAAACATTCCCTACACGCCCAGAGTAAAAAAGGTTCTAGCTCTGGCGGGAAAAGAAGCGAAATCCCTGACCCACTCCTACGTCGGAACAGAGCACATTCTCCTCGGACTCCTGCGAGAAGGTGAAGGCGTTGCCGCTCGTGTTCTCAAAAATCTCGAGGTCGACATCGAACGAACGCGAAATGAAATCCTGAAAGAGCTCGACCCCAACTTCACCCCTCAAGAAAACGAATCTGAGTCCGAGGAATCCTCTCCCTCTCAAGAAGCCGCATCGGCAGGCTCGAGCCGGCGGGACGCAAAAACCCCAGCGCTGAAAGCGTTCGGACGAGACCTGACCGAACTCGCTCGAAAAGGTGAGATGGACCCCGTCATCGGCCGAGAGAATGAAATCGAGCGCGTGATCCAAGTGCTCTGCCGACGATCCAAAAACAATCCAGTCCTCATCGGGGAGGCAGGTGTTGGAAAAACCGCGGTCGTAGAGGGCCTCGCGCAGGAGATTTCGGCAGGAAATGTCCCGGAAATTCTCCGAGACAAGAAAGTCATCACCCTTGACTTAGCCCTCATGGTTGCAGGCACCAAATACCGCGGACAGTTTGAAGAACGGATTAAGGCCGTGATGGACGAAATCCGACGCGCGAAAAATGTCATTCTGTTCATCGATGAGCTTCACACCATCGTTGGTGCAGGATCCGCCGAGGGCGCCATGGACGCGTCCAACATCATTAAACCGGCTCTGAGCCGTGGGGAGATGCAGTGCGTTGGCGCCACCACGCTCAACGAGTATCGTAAACACATTGAGAAGGACGCCGCGCTCGAGCGTCGGTTCCAGCAAGTAAAAGTCGAGGCTCCTTCGGTTGAGCAGACCATTCAAATCTTGCACGGACTCAGACCAAAGTACGAAGCCCACCATAAAGCAGCTTACAGCGATTCCGCGTTGGAATCCGCCGCGAAGCTTTCTGATCGGTACCTGACCGGACGATTCCTGCCGGATAAAGCAATCGACGTGATGGACGAGGCGGGATCCCGTGCGCGGATCGCTGCCATGACTCGTCCACCGAACGTCAAAGATCTAGAGAAGGAGATTGAACGGATTCGGACCGACAAAGAGTCCGCAATCAAAGACCAAGATTTTGAGCGTGCTGCGGCTCTCCGTGATTCGGAAAAACAGGCGAAAGAGAAGCTTGATGGCATTCTGGAGGAATGGAAATCCCATCGGGAAGAGAAGGTTGTGCCGGTTACCGACGATGACATCATGCACGTTGTCTCGAAATGGACTGGCGTGCCGCTCAATCGCATGGAGCAGGCCGAAACTCAGAAACTTCTCCAGATGGAAAACGAGCTCAAGGGGAAGGTCATCGGTCAGGATGAAGCCGTCGTCGCCATCTCCAAAGCGTTGCGTCGCTCACGGGCCGACCTAAAAGATCCACGTCGCCCTATTGGCTCATTCATTTTCCTCGGGCCCACTGGGGTCGGTAAAACCTTTCTCGCCCAATGTCTGGCAGAGTTCATGTTCGGAGACCGCGAAGCGCTCATTCAAATCGACATGTCTGAGTACATGGAAAAGTTCGCGTCCTCCCGTCTGATCGGTTCGCCTCCGGGATACGTTGGACACGAGGAGGGCGGTCAACTCTCAGAGGCGGTTCGCCGCAGACCTTACTCGGTGGTCTTATTCGACGAAATCGAGAAAGCACATCCAGATGTTCTTCATCTTCTCTTGCAGATTCTTGAAGAAGGCAAAGTGACAGACTCCTTGGGACGGAAAATCGATTTTCGGAACACCATTATTATCCTCACCTCCAACATCGGCGCGGAACTTATCAAGAAACAAAGTGTGATGGGATTCGGCGCAACCCAACGCGACGAAACGAAGTACGACGTGATGAGGGAAAAAATTCTCGAGGAAGCCAAACGCGTTCTTAAACCAGAGTTCGTCAACCGGTTGGATGATTTGATTGTCTTCCATACCTTGGCCAAACCTGACTTGGTTCGGATTGTTGACCTTGAGATTTCAAAAGTCGTTAAACGCCTCCACTCCAGAAATATCGCAATCGAGTTGGATGAAAAAGCAAAAGACCTTCTCATCGAAAAAGGCTACGACCCCGCCTATGGTGCGCGCCCGATGCGTCGAGCGGTGGAACGTCATTTAGAGGATCCAATGGCCGAAGAACTCCTCAAGGGCACGATAAAAGGTGGCGATAAAGTGCTGGTGAGTTGTGTGGACTCGAAAATGACGTTCGCTGTGACGGAATCAACAGCGGAAGCCGCTCCCGCTGGCACGCCCACGGAAGAATCAAATCCCGACGCAACATAGACTGGGATGACAGCCTTCCCTGCGTCCGAACTTTCCAGAATCCGCTCAGATTTTGCCGCCTTGAAAGAGTCGGTGAATGGGCTTCCGCTCGTCTATCTCGATAGTGCCGCGACTTCGCAAAAACCTGAATGTGTCCTCGAAACCATTCTCGACTATTATCGGCGGTCGAATGCGAATGTTCATCGGGCGGTCCACACCTTAAGTGCGCGAGCCACGGAGGGATATGAAGCTGCTCGGACGCGAGTAGCAGATTTCTTGAATGCGGCGCCTGAAGGCTCCGTGTTTACCAGAGGCACGACCGAAGCGATTAACCTGTTGGCGTACTCGCTGAGCGACTTGGTCCTCAAACCGGGTGATGTGATTCTTCTTACGGAGATGGAACACCACGCGAACCTCATTCCGTGGCAACTCGCAGCCCAAAGGAAGGGCGCGAGACTGAGATTCATCCCCCTGACTTCAGATGGTCGGCTAGACATCTCCGCCGCTGAATCCATCTTTAATGAGGAGGATGGGCGCATCAGAATTATGAGTTTTAGTCACGTTTCGAACGCGCTCGGAACGATTAACCCTGCAAAAGAGCTAGCTGAATTAGCGCATCGCCACGGATCCCTCGCCATCCTTGATGCCGCTCAGAGCGTCGGCCACATGCCGGTCGACTTCATGGCGTTGGACGTGGATTTCCTTGTGTTTTCTGGACACAAAATGTGCGCTCCAACTGGAATTGGAGCCCTCATCGGCAAGCCACATCTTCTGGCTCAGTTACCCCCGTGGCACGGCGGCGGAGAGATGATTTTGTCCGTAAAGTACGACTCTGCCACATACAAGGATTCACCGACGCGCTTCGAGGCCGGAACCCCAAATATTGAGGGAGCTTTCGCTCTCCACAGGGCCATCGATTACCTTGAAACCATCGGGCTTGAGCGCATCCACCAACACACATGCTTCCTCGCGACCGAGGCTAAACGACGCATCGAGCAAGTCTCTGGATTCTCGACACTCGGTCCGTCGGGAGAGAGAGGAGCCTTGGTAAGCTTCACTCACCCCGAGATTCATCCGCACGATTTAACCAGCTTTGCGGACCAGAGAGGAGTGGCGTTGCGTGGAGGCCATCACTGCAATCAGCCCCTGATGCGAAAGCTAGGACTTCCGGCGACGACACGGGCTAGTTTTCAGCTCTACAACACGCCAGAGGAAGTCGATATCCTCATCGATACGCTCGAGAAGGCCGTGCGGTTTTTCGCCTAACGTCTGCTCAGATTTCCCCGCTTTTATGAATGCCGAGTTCGAAGAACTGTATCAGCAAGTAATCCTCGACCATTCCAAACGCCCAAGGAACTACGGAAAACTCAACCAACCGACCGTTGCAGTCGACGGGGACAACCCCTCCTGCGGAGATGAAATCCATCTCGAGCTCGAACTTGAGGCGGATGGGCATATCAAAGACCTCAAGTTCACCGGGCAAGGTTGTGCAATCAGTCAGGCTTCCGCTTCTCTGATGACCCTCAAACTGAAGGGCAAGTCCCGCAGTGAATCGGACGCCCTTCTCCATGCGTTCACCGACGTTGTCACAGCGGGAGTCAATGAACCGTCCCCCACCCTAGGAGATCTTCAGCTGTTCGCGGGCGTTCGTAAGTTTCCCCAACGAGTTAAATGCGCCATGTTGGCTTGGCGAGCATTGGAGCAAGCTCTCCAGTCCAATCCAAGCAACGAAAACCAACGCTCAGCTGGTGCTTCAAACCCCGACTCGCACTGCGCGATTTGACTAGATGTCAAAAGCCAAGTGACTCCGAGAGCCCGATCGAGCCAAATCCTCTAAGGTCTTGGACGATAACGTCGTGCGAATCTCTTCATTGAGTCGCCCACTCAGACCTCGAACGGGGCATGACGAAGTGTCAGGGCACGTGCAGGACACCTCTCCCGTCACGCCCCCGCAACTTGCAAACCGAAACGGACCATCCACCGCCTCGAGGATGGACAATACATCGATGGATGCGGGTGAACGCTGAAGCAAGTATCCCCCGTTCACCCCACGTTTGCTGACCAAAACCTCTGCCTTTCTCAGTGCCAACAACACCTGCTCAAGGAACTTTTGTGGAATGTTCGCGCGGCC
>JBEEPE010000028.1:0-3315 GCA_041191265.1 Verrucomicrobiota bacterium
CATACGACAACGCCATCGCCGCCAACGGCAGCCCCAAGCTAATCCAGTACGCCGTCAAATGGTCGAAGTTGTCCAAATAGATCCGGCTCACCGCCAAGTTCCTCAACTCCTCCACCGCACCAACCGGACGAATGTGCGCCATGTCCGTCGTCTCCGGCACAAAGGCAAACGGAATAAACGCCGTAAACCCGCCCGTCTCATCCTGTAACGCACGCAGCTGCCGCAAATGATCCACCCGCTGCGCCCGCGTCTCAATGTGCCCGTACAACATCGTCGCCGTGCTCCGCATCCCCATCCCGTGCCACTCGCGATGCACCTCCAACCACTCCTCCGCCGTCTCCTTCCCGCGACACAACCGGTCCCGCACCTCCCCATCAAAAATCTCCGCCCCGCCCCCCGTCAACGCTCCCAACCCCGCCTCACGCAAACACTCCAGCGTCTCCCGAATCGATCGCTTGAACACCCGTTTCGCCAAATGCCGAATCTCAATCGCCGTAAACGCCTTGATGAAAAGCTCCGGCGAAATCGCGCGCAACGCCCCCAACAACTCCAAATACCAAGACTCCGGCAACGTCGGATGGAGCCCGCCCACCATATGAACCTCTCTCGCCCCGTCCGCCACCGCCTCCTCCACCTTCGCCACCATCTCCGAAATCGAATGCTCAAACGCGTGCGCATCCCGCTTCTTCGCCCCAAACGCACAAAACTGACATGAAAGCACACAAACGTTCGAGTAGTTCACGTACACGTTGGGAATCCATGTCGCCACATTCCCGTTCTTCCTCTCCCGCACCACGTTCGCAATCCGTCCCAACGCGTTAATGTCATCGACCCCGTACAACCGCTCCGCCTCCGCCTCCGTCACCCGCACGCCCGCCGCCACCTTTTCCATCACTCCGTCGAGAAACGCGTCCCCCAGCGAGCCCTCGCCGCGCCCGTTCGCTTTCCCGTGAACAGTGATGCCGAAACCAGAATCCATAGGCCCCCACCTTACACGCAACACCCCGCCCCGTCACAAGCCCACCCGCAACATTCCCATCCCCTCCGACAGCACCGAACCCAAAACCCGCGCTGATGGCCTGCCCCGTGCTCCATTGAGAAGCCCATGCAAACACGTTCGTTCCCGCGCATCGTCGCCGTCGCATCCCTCCTCCTCAGCCACGCGTTCGCCGGCGAAGGATGGCTCGTGGATTTCGAAAAGGCCAAGCTCACCGCGAAAACCGAGTCCAAAGACATTCTCATGGATTTCACCGGCTCCGACTGGTGCGGGTGGTGCATCAAGCTGCGGGACGAAGTTTTCACCAAAGCCGAGTTCAAATCCGCTGCACCCCAGAAGTTTGTGCTCCTCGAACTCGACTTCCCGCAATCCCCCGAAATCAAGGGCAAGATGAAGCCCGAAACCATCGAACAAAACACCCGCCTCAGCGAACAGTTCGAGGTCCAAGGCTACCCCACCATCCTCCTCGCCGACGCTGAAGGACGTCCCTACGCCAAGACCGGCTACCAGGCCGGCGGCCCCGCCGGATACGTCAAACACCTCGATGACCTGCGCCAAATCCGTCTCTCCCGCGACGAAAACATGGCAAAGGCAAAAGCCGCTTCGGGCGTCGAAAAAGCAAAAGCTCTCTCGGCGGCAATCGCTGACATCGACGAAGAAATTGTCGCGAAACACTACACCGCTGAACTCGGCCAAATCCGCGAACTCGATCCTTCCGACGCCACCGGCACCAACAAAAAGTTCGGCTTCAAACCGCGCCTCAACCAAATCCGCGAAAAGCTCGGACAAAACCGCATCAAAGGCTACGAAGCCCTCCGCACCGAAGCGGACTCCGCCGCCGCCGATCCCTCCCTCACCAAAGATCAGAAACAACAGATCCTGTTCGAAGTACTGGGCTTCCTCCGTCCGCCAAAAGACAACCAGAACGCCCTCAAACTCCTCGAAGACGTCAAGGCCATCGATCCCAATACGGAAATCGGCAAACGCGCAGACTCCATCATCCCGCGCGTCAAACAAATGATCGAAAAAGCCGCCGCAAACGAAGCCCCTTCGAAATAACTGGAAGAGCCCCGACGGACTGCCGGTGGACTCCGCCGCTTCCTCGGGTATCATCACCGTCCCCGAACGCGCTGCGAACGGGGACGTTTTTTTCCGATAACCTTCCTTCAACCAACACCCTTAACCCACCCTCCACTCATGGGACGTCAATGGCTCCTCGCAAAACGCGAAATCAACGCGAAACGGAAATCCGCGCAAACCGGCAAGCTCGTTAAAGAAATCTCGGTTGCCGCAAAACTCGGAGGAGCCGATCCCGATGGCAACGCACGCCTCTTTGCTGCCATCGAAAAAGCCCGCAAAGAATCCGTCTCCCGCGATGTCATCGAACGCGCCATCAAGAAAGGCGCCGGCGTCGGTGACGACAAACTCGTGATGGATTCCATTCGCTTCGACGGATACGCCCCGCACAAGGTGCCCGTCATCGTCGAATGCCTCACCGACAACAACAACCGTACCGCCCCCGAAATCCGCGTTCTCTTCAAAAAAGGTCAGCTCGGTGCCCCAGAATCCAACAAGTTCTTGTTCGACTACGCCGGCATCGTGGAAGCCCACCACGCCGATCTCAACGGAGACATCGAAACGGCGGCAATCGAAGCCGGCGCGCAAAACGTCGAACCCCTTGATCATGACCGCAACGATGACATTCCTGCGGACCGTCTCGGCGCCCGGTTCATCACCGAACGTGCCGACCTCCACGCGGTCTCCCGCTGGCTGACCTCCAATGGCTGGACCGTCATCACCTCCGAACTCGGTTACCTTCCAAAAAACTTCCCCACGCTCTCCGACGAACAAATGGCCGAGGTCGGCGCGTTCCTTCAAGAACTCGACGATCACGACGACGTTCACCGCGTCTGGGCAGCCGTGAAGTGATTGGACAGTGGGGATTGCATCCACGCGCCCCACTCCTCACACTTCATTGCCCACGCTTCCGGGGCTGTAGCTCAATGGTCAGAGCAGGCGACTCATAATCGCTTGGTTGCGGGTTCGAATCCCGCCGGCCCCACTTCTCGAAACCCCTGCCGCCGCGCCGGCCTCCCTTCCATGAAAACCACGCTCCGACGAACCGTGGAACTCCTCGCGGCCGGCGCCCTCACCGGAACACTCGTCCACCTCTCCGGCATTTCCCTCCAACCCGAAACCTGGCGCACCCCGCCGTCCATCCCCGTGTCGCGCGCCCGCGCCCTCGCTCCAGAACCCCTCTGGATCGACGTTCGTCCCGAGGAACGATTCAATCTCCGCTCCATCCCAAACGCCATCCG
>JBEEPE010000029.1:0-3918 GCA_041191265.1 Verrucomicrobiota bacterium
TCCATCCAAAAACCGAATGGCAACAAATCTTCACCGACGCCTGGCGCATCGAACGCGACTTTTTCTACGACCCCGCCCTTCACGGCGTTGATTGGCCCGCCATGAAAGAGCGCTATGGACGGCTCATCGATGCGTGCACCACCCGCAACGACGTTAACATCGTCCTAGGCGAACTTCTGGGCGAACTCAACTCCTCCCACACCTACCGAAGCGGCGGTGATCTCGAGGAAGCAACACGCAAAACCGTGGGGTACCTCGGCTGTGATTACCGCCTCGAACAAAACGCCTACCGCATCAGTAGCATCCCCGTCACCGCCCCGTGGGATAGCGTCCGTTCACCTCTCCTCGAGCCCGGAATGAATGTCCGCGCCGGTGACTGGATCCTTTCGGTCAACGGCGTTCCCATCGACCCGAAAAAAGAAATCCATGCCGCCTTCCAGGGCCTCGCCGAACGCACCGTTCAAGTCGCCGTCAACGACCGCCCCTCCCTCGACGGCGCACGCCTCGTCCTTCTCAAACCTCTTGCAACCGAAGCCAAACTCCGCCACCTCGCATGGGTCGAACGCAACCGGCGCCACGTCGAAAAGGAGTCCAACGGAAAAATAGCGTACATCTACGTCGCAAACACCGCCGAGGAGGGACAAAACGAGCTCTACCGTCAGTGGCGCGGCCAAACCCACAAGGAAGGATTCATCATCGATGAACGCTGGAATGCAGGCGGCCAAATCCCCGACCGCTTCATCGAACTACTCAACCGTCCCGTCACCCATTACTGGGGCGTCCGCGACGGTACCGACTGGAGCAACCCGTTCGTCGCCGCCCAAGGCCCGAAGGTGATGCTCGCCAATCGGTGGAGCGGTTCGGGCGGCGATTGTTTCCCTTGGCTGTTTCAAAAACACCAACTGGGCCCCGTCATCGGCACCCGCACATGGGGAGGCCTCATCGGCATGACCGGTTGCCCCCCCCTCATCGACGGCGGCACCATCACCGTCCCCACGTTCGGAATCTATGAACCAGGAAAAGGCTGGATCATTGAAGGGGAAGGCGTCACCCCCGATATCGAAGTGCTCGACGACCCCTCCTCGCTCGCCAAGGGCATCGACCCCCAACTCGAGCGCGCCATCCTCGAAATCCAACGCCAACTCAAAGCAAACCCCATCGCCCCCGTCCAAAAGCCGCCCTACCCGAACCGCGCACGCTAACCGCCTCATCTCAACGAACGCAACTCACCCCAACTCGTCTGCCGAAACGGCTCAATGACCAAATCGACGCACACCCAACACGAAACTCCATCCGCTCTCCTGGACGTCGTAGCACCGAAGCGGCAGCGCCCCTCCCAGTGCGCGTTATTTACCCCCTCACGAGGGCATGATCTCTCACTGCGGCATACTTCCTGCAAAACCGTGCGGTATGGGTCACCATCGCTCAAACTTTTGCCCCGGACCAATTTCCCGCCGATCCTTTCTGGAGTTTGGATCCCTCTCGATGCTAGGGCTCTCTCTCGCAGACGTTTTCCGAGCGCAAGCTGCTGACTCCACCTCAACAAAACCTCTGCTCAAGTCCGATACCTCCGTCATTTTCGTGTGGCTTCCCGGCGGACCACCCCACATGGAAATGTACGACATGAAACCCGACGCTCCAACGGAGTATCGCGGCGTCTTCAAACCCATCCCCACCAACGTAAGCGGCATCGAAATCAGCGAACTCATGCCTCTGCAGGCCAAAATAGCCGACAAGTTCAACATCATCCGCTCCGTTCATCACGACTTCGCAGACCACGGAGGCGGACATAAACGCTTCATGACCGGCCGCGTTCCCGCAACCCCCACCGGCACGGTCAATGACGCTCCCTCCGTTCCCTCCATCGTCAATCGATTGCTGCGAGGCGAATCCAAAAACGGTATGCCCGTAAGCGTGCTCGGCGCCGATAGCGGCCGTGCGGGAATCGACGTGTTCGCGGTCGGCTCTGCCTACCTCGGATCCGGTGCATCCCCCTTCATCGTAGGCGGTGACCCCAGCTCACCTGAGTTCAAGGTCAATAACCTCGGCGTAAGCCGCGACATGGCCGCCCGACTCGACGACCGAATGACCCTTCTCAAAGGGATGGATTCCATCCGACGCGACCTCGACCGAGGTGGGCTCATGGGCGCAATGGACGAGTTCTCGCAGCGCGCCATGGCAATGCTCACCAGCGAGCAAGTCCGCGAGGCTTTCGACCTCTCTAAAGAACCTGCATCCGTGCGCGAGCGCTACGGCATGCACGCGTTCGGACAACGCGGCCTCATGGCGCGTAGACTCGTAGAGTCAGGATGTCGCTTTGTCACCATGGTTTGGGAACAGCCCTATCCCTCAAAAGGGATACCAAAAGACTGCTCCTACAACTGGGATAGCCACGCCGTAAACTGTCACATCTTCAACGACGCACGCTGGCGCATTCCCCCCTACGACCAAGCCGTGTCCGCACTCATCGAAGACCTACATCAACGCGGTCTCGACAAACGAACTCTCCTCATCGTGACCGGCGAGTTCGGTCGCACCCCGAAGGTCAACACGGCCGTAGGAACACAAACCAAAATCACCCAACCCGGTCGAGATCACTGGCCTCAAAGCATGTCTCTCATCATGGCTGGGGGCGGGATGCGCACCGGACAAATCATCGGAGCCACCAATCGCCTCGGCGAGTACCCTGTCGAAAGACCCCTCACCCCCAACGATTTGTGGGCTACCGTCTACACCCACTTGGGAATCGACTACACCGAATCTTTCCTCGATCACCAAGGCCGACCAATGCCGATCTTGCCGTTCGGAGAACCTGTTGAAGAACTGCTCCCCTCCCGAGCCTGACCCGCCGCTCGAGTCAAAAGCGAGATCGCCCTCAAAGCAGCCAGATTTGTGCATGAACACAAATCCCGCCGTCACTTTCACCGAGGCATCCAGCTTTTGCGGCCACCAATCCATCCTCACTCACCGCCCCGAGTCACACGTCTCAAAGCTTCCGACTCGCCCCACCCGCCACAGTAACTCGTTCCGGCGCAGCGGCCCCAGCGTCCACGGAGGATCATAGTAAGCAACCTCAGGTTCGCCCTGAACCTTCATTCCTCGCCTCTCGGCCCACGCTTTCACCCGCTCCGCAGCCCGTTCCTCGTCCCTCCTCTTCCACCACCCTGAGTCGCGTAAAACGACGTACCGACCCGCCTGGCGCACCGCCGACCGTAAGGCCTCATCCGAAGGCTTCGGCACCTCTTGCGCGCCCATCTTTGCCGGCATCACAAAGGCCATCGAACGCTCACTCCCAACGCCGTCCGCCCGCATCAACACCGGAGTCGTCATCGGAATCTTTGTGCCGCTTTCATTGCGGCCAGAAATGTAACGAAACAATCGCATGAACGCCCCGTCATCCCCCTTCTTCCCCGAGGCAGATACCCCAACCAACACAAGCGGAGGATAATCGCGCACCTCCAATCCATCTGCACGCTCAACCACCTTGTAATCCGGAGTCGCGTACCCACCCCGCCCACCGCCACACGCCGCAATCAGCACCACAATCACCAAAGCAATCAAACTCCCAAACAACACTTTCATCCCCAAGCACTAGCCTCTGCTAAGCAGCAGTCAATCTCGCCCCAACAAACTCACAGAATCAGCATGCAATCCCCGTAGCTGAAAAATCGGTACCGCTCACGCACCGCATCCTCATACGCCGATAGCATCAACTCACGATCGGCAAACGCAGAGACCAACATCAACAGGGTCGACTCCGGAAAATGGAAGTTCGTCAGCAACGCGTCCACCACCCGAAACGCGTGCGGCGGACGAATAAAAATGTTCGTCTCACCCGCCCCCGCCAGAACACGTCCCTCCCCGTCCGCAACGCTCTCCAACACCCGCACCGTCGTCGTCCCCACCGCAATCACCCGA
>JBEEPE010000030.1:0-16500 GCA_041191265.1 Verrucomicrobiota bacterium
GTCTAAGTTGGCGGGGCTGCGGGCAGGTTGTAGAGGATTGAAATCCATCGGTCGTTTTATTTTATGTCTTTTTTCAAACCCAACATTGATTGGCGCGGCCGAGTGGCCCGCGGCGCGGTGAGTCTGATCTGTGCGGGATGCGCGGCGTGGCAGTACGCTGAGAGTCATCGGGTTGCCTCGGTGGTTCTTGCTGGATCGGCGTTGTTTACAGGGTTTGAGGCTTGCAGGGGATGGTGCGTGGCGAGGGCGTGCGGGATCAAGACACGGATTTAACCGAAATCATCCGGTTCCAGAGGCAGAAACCAATCCTTACCAAATGCTTATGAGCAAAACTGTGAACATCATTGGGGCGGGTCCGGGCGGGCTTGCATCCGCGTTACTTCTTGGAGCGGCAGGGTTTAGAGTCCGGCTGTTCGATCGGATGCGGGAGGTTGGCGGCCGCACCTCCTCGCTTCGAGCGGAGGGCTATCGGTTCGATTTGGGTCCGACGTTTTTCCTCTATCCGCGAATCCTCGATGAAGTGATGCGGGCTGCGGGGACAACGTTGGAGCGCGAGGTGGAGATGGTGCGGTTGGATCCGCAGTACCGGGTGGTGTTTGGCAAAGGGGGAAGCATTGACGCCACACCCAATCCTGCGGAGATGGAGCGGCAGATTGCTGCCATTTCTCCGGACGACGCGGATGGATTCCGGAGGTTTCTCGCCGATAACCGCGAAAAGTTTGGGAAGATTCGGGCCTGTCTCGCGCGTCCTTTTTTGGGGTGGAGCAGTTTGTTGTCGGGTGATGTGGCTGAGGCGCTTCCACATATTCGTCCGTGGGAGTCCGTGGATTCGTATCTCAAACGGTTCTTCCAAGATGAGCGCGTGCGGCTGACGTTCAGTTTTCAGTCCAAGTATCTCGGAATGTCGCCGTTCCGGTGTCCGAGCTTGTTCAGCATTCTCAGCTACTTGGAATATGATTACGGGGTGTGGCATCCGATGGGAGGTTGTGGGGAGGTCAGTGAAGCGATGGCGCGAGTGGCGAAGCGGTTGGGGGTGGAGATACATTTGGGGGAAGAGGTGCGAAGCTTGGAGTTTGAGGGGAGGAAGGTGGTTGCCTTGCGCACGGACGAGGATCGGTATGCGGCGGATGCGACGGTGGTGAATGCGGATTTTGCGCATGCGATGACGAAGCTTGTTCCGGATGCGTTGAGGAGTCGTTGGACGGATGCCAAGCTGGAGAAGAAGAAGTTCTCGTGTTCGACGTACATGATGTATCTCGGGATTGAGGGGGAGATTCCGGATCAGGCGCATCACACGATTCACATTTCCTCGGGGTATGAGAGGAATCTGGAGCAGATTGAAGTGGAAAAGACGCTTCCTGAGGATCCGTCCTATTATGTTCAGAATGCGTGCGTAACGGATTCTTCATTGGCGCCTAAAGGCCACAGTGCCCTGTACGTTTTGGCGCCGGTACCGCACCGTTCATCGTTGATTGATTGGAAACGTGACGGTGCGGGGTTCCGTCAACGCTTGTTGCGCAAGATGAAGGACGCGGGCTACGGGGATTTGGAGTCGAGGATTCGCTATGAGCGGGTGGTGACTCCGGACGATTGGGAGCACGGGTATGCGATTCACCGTGGGGCGACCTTTAATCTCGCGCACACGCTGACCCAAATGCTGCATCTTCGTCCACGCAACCGGTTTGAGGACATCGATGGGATGTACCTCGTTGGGGGCGGGACACATCCCGGAAGTGGGTTGCCAGTGATCTACGAAGGGGCGCGGATTACGTCCAATCTGTTGTGTGAAGACTTTGGTGTGCGCATCCCGTGGGGAGCAGGCGAGGGGAGTGCGGTTTCGGAGTTTGGGTCCGACTATTCTGAAATGCCGAGGGCAGCGAAGGTTGCGACGGCGTAGGCACCCAGAGATTATCTCGAATGACGCAGGTTGCGACGAGTCCGGGAGCTGAGTGGGTGAGCGCTGTGAGGCGCGCGGCGCAGCTTTGGCGTGATCGTTCGGTGGAGGAGCGATTGGGTGTGCTTCGTCGTTTTCGGATTCACGTTGCCCGCGACATCAGTCGTCTGGGTGGGTTGGTGGCGAGTCCGACTCTGGACGAGGTTGATGCGCTTTCTGCTGAGGTTCTGCCGTTTCTTGAAGCGTGCCGTTTTCTGGAGCGTCATGCGGCGGATCTTTTGTCTGACCGCAAGGTTGGCGGGAGTGCGGGGGGGTGGTTTGGTTCTTCGGAGGCGGTTTGGGAGGAGCGGGAAGCCTTTGGGGTGGTGGGGATTATTGCGCCGTCAAACTACCGATTCTTTATCGGGGCCGTGCAAGTGGTGCAGGCGTTGGTGGCTGGGAATGGGGTGGTTTGGAAGCCTGGGATTGGAGGGGGCGGGGCGGCGTCTTTTCTTCGCGCGCTTTGGGATCAGAGCGGTGGTACGCCTGGGACATTGAGGGTGTTGGATGAGGGCGTGGAGGCTGGGGTCGAGCTGGTCGAGGGAGCACCTGATTTGGTTGTTTTTACGGGATCGAGTGAGGCGGGCTTGAAGGTGGCTCAGCGTTGCGGGGCGCTGGGAGTACCGACGATCATTGAGGCGTCGGGTTGCGACGCGATGTTTGTGCTCGAGGACGCTGACCTGGCCTTGGCTGCGAAGGCTTTGGTGTTCGGGCTTCGGTTGAATGCCGGGCGAACGTGCATTGCGCCGCGGAGGGTGATTGTTGTGGAGGCCGTGGCGGAGGCGTTTGAGCGGGTGGTGGCTGACGAGGTGGCGGCGCTTCGGGGTTTGGTTTGGCAGGAGGGTGCTTCGGATCGAATCCGTGGATGGGTTGAGGAGGCGAGAGCGGGGGGAGCGGTGTTGCTTGGCGGCGCGGAGTTTGGTGCAGGGGTGTGCGTGTACTCGCGGTGCGATCCGGAGATGCGGATTGTTCGAGAGGACGTGCATGCGCCGGTTGCGGGCATCTTGCGGGTGTCCTCGCAGGAGGAAGCGTTGCGTGTGGCGCACGGGACGCCGTACGGGTTGGGAGCGTCGGTCTTTTCAAAGGACGCGGGTCGTGCGCGTTCATTTGCGAAGCGCGTGCGGGCGGGAACAGTGACCATCAACGACGTGGTGGTGCCGACGGCGGATGCGCGTGTGGGGTTTGGGGGATGGGGACGCAGTGGCTGGGGGGTGACGCGCGGACGGGACGGGTTTCTGTCCATGACACGGACGCGGTTCGTGCATGTGTGTCCATCGAAGGAACATGCGCACCTTGGAGCAATGCGTCCGTCTGCATTGTTTTTTCGGGCGTGCGCGGCCTTCCGGCACGGGGAGCGTCGGGTGTATGGGCTGATGGGGATGTTGGCGGGCGTTTGGAAGATGTTCGTGAGTCGAAAGCAAAGCGTTCGGTGAAAATAGATTATGAAAAAACAAACAACGCAATCGGTGGGGGTAATTGGTTCGGGCTTGGGTGGACTGGCATCGGCCTGCACGTTGGCGGCGCGTGGACATCAGGTGGTGGTTTACGAGGCGAATGGATGGACGGGAGGGAAGGCGGCGGTCCATGAGGATGCGGGTTTTCGGTTCGACATGGGGCCGACGATTCTGACGATGCCCTCGGTGTTGCGTCGGATTTTTGGGGAGTCTGGGACGCGTTTAGAGGACGTCTTGGAACTGGTGCGGTTGGATCCGCAGTGGCGGAGTTTTTTTGAGGACGGCTCGGTGCTGGATTTGTTTCAGGACGTGGATGAGATGGCGAAGGTGATTGATGGGTTTGCGGGGGATGGGGTGAGTGGGAACGGTTACAAACGGTTTCAGGCGCTCTCGCGGGAGCAGGCGGAGATTTCGGACCGTTGGTTTTTTTGGAAACCGATTGGGCGGTTGATGGAGATGTTTCGTCCTCAGGACATGTTCAAGGCGTCGGCGTTGCGGGATGTGATGAATATCCGTCCGGGTTTCAGTGTTGCGAAGACGCTCCGTTCCTTTGTTCCGGACGCGCGGGTATCTCAGATGTTGGATCATTTCACGCAGTACGTGGGATCGAGTCCGGAGCAGTCTCCGGCGGTGTTATGCAGCATTGCGCACATGCAGGCTGGGGAGGGTGTATGGTACCCGATGGGGGGTATTTCGCGGGTTCCAGCGGCATTGCGTGCGCATGCTGAGAAGCTTGGGGTGCGGTTTGAAGCGGGGCGTGAGGTGGTACGGATTGAGGTGGAGGCGGGAGCGGTGCGTGGGGTCGTGCTGGAGGGGGGCGAGATGCGAAAGCATGGAGTGGTGGTGTCGAACATGGACACGGTGCGGACGCATCGTCAGTTGATTGGCGGGGCGATTGCGCGTCGGTTTGAGGGACGGAGGGACTATGAGCCAGCGTGTTCGGGGGTGGTTTTGTATCTTGGTTTGCGCAAGCGATACGAACATCTGGCGCATCACAACTTTGTGTTCAGTCGCGATCCGCACGAGGAGTTTGAGGCGATTTATCGTCGGGGCGAACCTGCGCCGGATCCGACGGCTTACCTTGCCGCGCCGGCTGGGACGGATCCGGCGGTAGCGCCGGACGGTGGCGAGGCGCTGTATGTGTTGGTGCACGCGCCGTATTTGCGTCCGGGGCATGATTGGAAGCGGATGTTGCCCGCGTATCGGCAGCGGATTTTGGATAAGCTGAAGCGGACGGGGGGGATGGAGGACATTGAGGAGCGGATTGTGACGGAGCGCGTGTTGACGCCGCAGGACATCCATGACCGGTATCGGGTGTTGAACGGTGCGATTTATGGACTTGCGAGTCATGGATTGTTGAGTGGCGCGATTAAGCCGGGGAATCGTTCGCCGGATGTTCGCGGGCTTTATTTGGCGGGCGGTTCGGCGCATCCGGGGCCGGGGATGCCGATGGCGTTGATGAGCGGGTGGATTGCGGCGGATGTGCTTCACAACGATGCCGTGGAGGGGGCGGTGGATGTTGCCTGAGGCGGGACGAGGCTCGGAGGCGGGCGCGGTTGTGCGGCGGTGGTCGGGATGGCGTTCCCGATTTTTCACAAAGTACGCGGCCATGTATTTGGGGCGTCACTTTGGTGGCGTTTATCTCCGGCGCGGGACGCGTCCGAGCGTTGTGCCGGGGCGCGCGGGATGTCGGCGGGTGGTGGTGGTGATGAATCATCCGTCGTGGTGGGATCCGCTGGTGGCGATGGTTTTGAAGCGGGAATGGTTTGGGGAAGTGCCGGCGTTTGGGGGGATGGCGGCGGAGGAGTTGGAAAGGTACCCGTTCTTCAAAAGGCTTGGATTGTTTCCGGTGCGGAAGGGGGCGGCGGGAGCGCGGGATTGGAAGGAGGCGATGCGTGCGATTGCGGAGTGCGAGCGGGCGGTGCTGTGGACGACCCCGCAGGGGCGTTTTGTGGATGTTCGGGAGCGCGGTGTGCCGTTGATGTCGGGTGTTGCGATGACGGAAGAGTTGCAACTGGGATGCGTCTATCTTCCCGTGGCCGTGGAGTATGTGAGTGGCAGGGCGCGGTTGCCGGAGGTTTACGTCAGTGTTGGGGAGGCGCTAGAAGCGGAGGAGATGCGTGGAATGGGGCGTGCGGAAGTGGTGGAGCGGTTGCGGCAGCGACTTGAGGCTGAGCAGGATGCGTTGGCGAATGGGGTGTGTGCGGGGGATCCGTTGCGATGGGAGGCGGTGCGGGGTGGTGATCGCGGGTTGCGTTCGGTTTACGGTTGGTGGCGGCGTTTGGTGGGTGGGAAGGCGGTCGGGGAAGTTCGGTGGGAAGAGGTTTCGCGGGGAGGGCGCAGGGCGTGATGACCGAGGTGTTTTGGTGGTGGGGGGCCGGTTTGGTTTTGCTGTTGGCGGTGGTTCCTTGGGTGATGGATCGGGTGAATGCGTTTGCGGTGCGTGGGGTGGCGACGGAGCGCGGACGTGTTTCGGTGATTATTCCGGCGCGGAACGAGGTTGCTGGGATTGCGGAGTGTGTGCGGTCGTTTCTCGAGGATGCGGCGGTGAGTGAGGTGGTTGTGGTTGATGACGGATCGACGGATGGGACGGGAGCGGCGGCGATGGCGGTGGCGGACGAGCGGGTTCGGGTGGTTTTGGCGGGGGCCTTGCCGGAGGGGTGGGCGGGCAAGATGTGGGCGTGTTCGGTGGGTGCGGGGGAGGCCACGGGGGAGATTTTTGTTTTTACGGATGCGGACGTGCGATTGGTGTCGGGGTCTGGGATTTCGGAGTGTGCGGACGTGTTGGAGCGCGGACGGTTGGGGATGTTGAGTGGGGTGCCTGAGCAGGAGTTGGGAACGTGGGCGGAGCGGTTGGTGGTGCCGCTGATTCTATTTGTGCTGAAGGGGTATTTGCCGTTTTCGCGGATGCGTGCTGGGACGGATTCTCGATTTGCTGCGGGGTGTGGACAGTTCTTGATGTTCCGGCGATCGGCGTATTTGGCGGCGGGCGGGCACGGTGCGGCGCGCGGCAGTTTTCATGAGGGGATTGTTTTGGCGCGGTCGATGCGGGCGGCGGGGTTTTCGACGGATTTGGTGGATTTGCGCGGGGTTGTGCGATGCCGGATGTATGAGGGGTTTTTGGGTGTGGTGCGTGGGTTTGCGAAGAACGCGCATGAGGGGTTGGGCGCGCCGGTGGTGCGATGGGTGATGGGTGGTTTGTTGCTTGGTGGCGGGGTGTTACCGTGGCTGGGGGTGGTTTGGCGGTGGAGTTGTGAGGAGGGGGTGTTGTGGGGTTTGGCAGCGGCGTTGGGGGTATGGGTTCGGTTGCGGCAGGTGCGGTTGCATGGAGGGAGTTATCTGGGTGCGATATTTCACCCGGTGGGCGTGTTACTGCTTTTGGGAACGCAGTGGTACGGGCTGGCTCGGCGCAGGATGGGGCGGGCGGTGACGTGGCGAGGGCGCGGGCCGGTGGCGGTTGCGACGGCAGCGGCGACGGTGCTCTGTTCGTGGGCTGCCGGCATGGGGTCGGAGCTCAAAAGTGGTGGGCAGCCGTTGAAGGAGTGGCGGTTGCGGGATCAGTTTGCCAAGGAGCATCACGGGGTGTTTCCGGGGCGTGGGCCGGTGGTTTTGGTGGTTGGGGATCGCAAGAGTTCGGGACAAATCGAGCCTTGGATGCGTTTTATTGCGCCCCGTGTGGGGGAGAGGGCGGAGATTGTGGGGGTGGCGGATCTTCGGGGGATGCCCCATTTTTTGGAGGGGATGGTGCGGATGGGTTTGCGGTCTGGGGTGCCGAAGTGGCCGGTGTTGATGGATTTGGATGGTACGATTGCCCTGCCGTTGGGGGTGAGTTCGGGCGTGTTACGGATCGTGGTTCTCGATCGGGCTGGTGGGGTTGTGATGTGGCGGGATGGTGCGTTTACCGAGCGGGTGGCTGAGGAGATTGTGGGGGCGGTGAAGAAAGTGGAGGTGCGCAAGTGAGTGGGGCGGTTCGGCGGGTGGTGATTGTTTTGGGGGATCAGTTGGATCGGGCGTCGTCGGTGTTTGAAGGGTTTGATGTGGCGCGGGATGTGGTGGTGATGGCGGAGGCTGCGGCGGCGTCGACGCAACCGCTTTCATCGAAGGCTCGAACGGTGTTTTTTCTCACGGCGATGCGTCATTTTGCGATGGCGCTGAGGGAGGAGGGGGTTCGAGTGGAGTACACGGATTTGGGGGCGAGCGGGGCGGGTTCGTTGGCGGAGGTGTTGGGTCAGAGGGCGAAGCGGCTGGGGGGTGAAGAGGTGCGGGTGGTGGAGCCGGGGTGCTGGCATTTGAAGCGTGCGTTGGCGGAGGCGTTGGAAGGGACGGCGTTTGAGGGGTTTGATGAGGACCGACACTTTTTCTGTTCGCGAGAGCGGTTTGAGCGGCATTGTGCGGGGCGGCGACAGTTACGGATGGAGTTCTTTTATCGGGAGATGCGTCGGGAGCATGGGGTTTTGATGGATGGGAAGGGGCCTGAGGGAGGGGAATGGAATTATGACGCGGAGAATCGGGCATCGTTTGGACGCGAGGGACCTGGGTTTCTGCCGCGGGTGGTCCGGTTTCCGGCGGATGCGGTGACGCGGGCGGTGGTGTGTGATGTGGAGCGGTATTTGCCGCAGTTGCCTGGGAGTGCGGCGGAGTTTGATTTTCCGGTGACGCGCGAGGAGGCGTTGGTGGCGTTGGAGGATTTTGTGGAGCAGCGGTTGGCTGATTTTGGGCGTTGGCAGGATGCGATGTGGGTGGGGGAGGAGGTGCTGTACCATGCGCGGTTGAGTGCCGCGATGAATGTGAAGTTGTTGGCGCCGAGGGAGGTGGTGGCGCGGGTGGAACGTGCGTATCGGGAGGGGCGTGCGCCGTTGGCGGCGACGGAGGGGTTTATTCGTCAGGTATTGGGGTGGCGGGAGTACGTGCGCGGCGTGTATTGGCGACACATGCCGGAGTATTTGGATGGCAATGCGTTAGAGGCGAATGCGCCGTTGCCGGAGTTTTTTTGGACGGGGGAAACGGACATGGCCTGTTTGCGGGACGCGATTGGTCAGACGTTGCGGACGGGTTATGCGCACCATATTCAGCGGTTGATGGTGACGGGGTTGTACGCGCTGTTGCATGGGGTGAATCCGCGGGAGGTACACGAGTGGTATTTGGCGGTTTATGTGGATGCGGTGGAGTGGGTGGAGATTCCGAATGTGATTGGGATGTCGCAGTACGCGGATGGCGGGGTGATGGCGTCGAAGCCGTATGCGGCGACGGGCAAGTATTTGAAGCGAATGAGCAATGCGTGTTCGGGATGCCGGTATGATCCGGAGGTTGAGCAGGGTGAACGGGCGTGTCCGTTTACGAAGGCTTACTGGGAGTTTTTGGAGCGCAACCGAGAGCGCTTGGCGGGAAACCAGCGGATGTCGATGCAGCTGCGAAACTTGGCGAGGCGAGGGGTTAAGGGGAGCTGAGTGGTTCTCGGATGAGGTCGGCTATTTTTTCCCGAAGGATTTCGTAAGGGAGTTCTTGGACGGGGATGCTGAGTTGTTGGGAGAGGATGGCGGCGGTGGCGGCGACTTGTCCGAGGGCCATGTAGACGGGTTCGAATCGGGTAGCGCCGAAGGCGACGTGGGATGCGCTGTGGCAGACGGGGACGAGGAGGTTGGCTACTTGGTGTGATTTGGGGGTGATGGCTTGGTAGGGGATTCGGAGTCCTTTGAGGATACTGGTGTAGGTGGCGCCTTCGGCCTCGACTTCGCCTTCGCGAGTGATGCGAAGGGTGGCGTGGTGGTTGGTGATGTTTCCGTAGTTGTTGATGAGGACGACGTTGTCTGCGCGGCGTTCGTGGAGGATGTCTTTTTCGGTGAGGACGTAAGCGCCGATCATGCGCCGGGCTTCGCGAACGTAGAGGAGTTCTGGCCAGTTTCGATTTCCTTGGAACTCGTCTGCGGCGAGTCCCCACTTTGAGGTGGTTTCGCGGATGCTGGTGGGGACGCGAGGATCGTTTGCGAGGAAGAAGAGGAGTCCGCGTAGGTAGCGTTCGTGTCGTGCGTCGACGGCTTTGCGTTGGGCACGGGTCATGGATGCGTAGTCGCGGTTGCCGTTTGGGAGGTTGGAGCCGACGGCGGCTTGCTGGGATACGTCGCCCTTGGAGTTTGGAATCGAAGTTGGGGCGAAGAGGCGTTGGAGTTTTTGGGGGTCGCTGGTAGCGGAGCAGAAGCGGGCAACGAGTTCGAAGTCGTCGGGGTTGTAATCGGCTGGGCGTTCGAAGGGGATGCGGTTGGCGGGGTTTTTGGAGAGAGAGGGACGGAAGCAGGAAGCTTGGAGGTAAGGGTCTTCTGAGCCGTCGGGATTGCGTGGGGGTAGGATGCCGGGGAGGAGTTGACTGGTGTGGTCGGCGGGGTTGAGCAGGCCCTTGATGCCGGGGTTTACCGGAAACTGCGAGGTATTGTAGGAGACGCGAACGCCGTTGAAGGATTCGTCGTATTGGGCATTGGATTCTCGTATGGCGGTGTGTTCGACGTTTGCGGCGGCGAGGAGATCTCCTTCGTAGGATGCGTCGATGAAGACGTCGCCTCGGAGGATTTCTCCGGTAGCGGTGCGGAGTGCGAGAATGCGATTGTTTTGTTGGAGGATGGGGAGGATTTCATCGAGGGGAGATGAGCGGAGGACGGAGAGGTTATTTTCGGAGACGACGCGTTCGAAGAGTAGTTCGGCGACGTGGGGTTCGGCGGACCAGACGGAGTCTGCGGTGGGCGCGCGGGTGTCGGGTTGGGTGGGGCCTTTCCAGAAGTCGTCCTTTGACTGCCAGCGCCATGCGGAGTTGGCGCGGTAGTGGTTGTCGATGGAGTGGAAGAAATCGCGGGTGAGGCCTGCGACGGATTCGGGCATTTTGCCGGTGTCTGGGACGGAGAGGCCGTTGCTCATCATGCCACCGATGGATTGATTGGTTCCGCAGACGATTGCGGATGCCTTCATGCGGGCGGCTTGTTGGGCGGCGATGATGCCGCTGGGGGTGGATCCGTAGATGACGAGGTCGTTGCGTGTGCCGAGGGCGGCGAGGAGGCGAGGGATGACGAAGTGGGTGATACCGTCGGGGTTGGGTCGATCGCTGGTTGGGAGGAAACGTTTTAGGGTGGGGGTACCGCGATGGAAGACGGGGTACCAATCGTGTTCGAGGTCGACGAGTTTGAGGCGAAGCGATTGGGCGCGCTCGCGGGTTGCGGCGTAGTAGCGATCGAGGAGGGGGCGATGGTGTTGGTGGGAATGTGGAAGGTTGACGGGATTGGAGGTTGCGAACCAGAGTTCGCATTCGGGCAGGTTGTCGGCCATGAACTCTGCGATGCGGGTGAGCATCTTGCGGTGCAGGGCGATGCTGACTTCTGAGGCGGGGAGGGCGTTCTCGAGGCTGAGTTCGACGAGCAGAAGGTCGGGTCGCTCGTTGAGGAGGCGGCTGAAGGTATCTTCGAAGGCCAGTTTTTGGCGGGAGGTGTGGGAGGGTGGGAGGATGGCGCTGAGTGAGAAGTTTTTTTTCGGATAACGCGCGGAGAGCTCTTCGTGGAGGCGGTCGCGTATTTCTGTTGCGGAGAAAGCCGTGCTGGTGAGGAAGGCGATTCGTCCGAGTTCACCCGATTCGATTTTTCGGATGACGCGTGACGGAGCGGGGAGGGCGTGTTGGGGAGTCGGTGAGGTAGACTGCCCGAGAGCGAGGCCGGATAGGCCGAAGAGCGCGAGGAGGATGAGGCGCCAAGGGAAGGGCTGTTTCACGGAGTTCCGCGGTGGCCGTTCCCTTGGCATGAGGGAGCGATTAGTTCGCTTTCGGCTCCGCGGGTTTCGCGGGCGCGGCGGGTTTGGACGGTTCGGCTGGCGCAGCGGGTTTTGCTTCTGGCTTGGCTTCGGGTTTTGCGGGAGCGGCGGTTTTGCTTCTGGCTTGGCTTCGGGTTTTGCGGGCGCAGCGGGTTTTGCTTCTGGCTTGGCTTCGGGCTTTGCGGGAGCGGCGGGTTTTGCTTCTGGCTTGGCTTCGGGCTTCGCGGGAGCGGCGGGTTTTGCTTCTGGCTTGGCTTCGGGCTTCGCGGGAGCGGCGGGTTTTGCTTCTGGCTTGGCTTCGGGCTTTGGCGGCTCTGGGGGTTTTACTAGGGTTGCTCCGCGTTCGATTTTGAGGGCGGGTTTTGCTGCGGCGAGTTTGCGGACACCTTCATCCGTGACTTTGGTTTCGAACAGGTAGACGCGTTTCAGGCCTTTGAGTTCACCGATGGCGGTGAGGGCGGCGTCGCCGAGTTCGGTGCCATAGACGTTGAGGCTTTCGAGTTTTTCGAGTCCCTTGAGTTGGGGGGCTCCTGCGTCGGTGATTTTGGTTTTGGAAAGGTTGAGTTTGTTAAGATTTTTCAATGAGGCGACGGCTGCGAGGTCGGCATCGGAGATGGGTTGTTTGGAGAGGTCGAGTTCGACGATGGAGGCGTCATCTTTGAGGTTTGCGAAGAGGGCGGCGTCGGGCTTATCGGCGCCGCGGAAGTTGACGTAGCTCCAGTTGGCGCCGGAGAAGAGGGGTTGGACGAGCACGCCGCGTTTGGAGAGCGCTTCGAGGCGCGCTTTTTCTTGGGCGGAGGGTGCGGGGCCGAGGTCGGCTTTTTCTGCGGCGGTGGCGAGGGTGAGTCCGCTCACGAGGAGTGCGGCGACGAGGGGGAGTGGTTTCATAGAGGATAGGTTTTTGGTTGGGGTGTTTGAGCAATTACCCTGCCGATGGTTTTTTCTAGCTGAAAAAGCGTCGTTCAGGGTTGAGGAGGGCGTCGATTTTTTCGAGGAGCGAGCGGGAGTCGGAGGGGAAAGCGATGAGCGCGGTATTTTCTGGGGGTGGAGATTCTGGAATGGGGTGTTCGGAGGGGGGCAGGAGGAGGACGGGGAGGTTCGCTAGTTGGGGGAGGGCGCGAATCTGGTTGAGGAAGTCGTTGAGATGGAGTGCTGGGGTGGCGGGGTTGAGGAGGAGGAGGTTTGGCGGGCGTTGCTCTGCGATGCGAAGGGCGAGGTGGGGTTGGTGGGTGGAGGCGATATCGTAGGAGGGGCGTCGGGTGAGGATGCGTTCGAGGGAGCGGATGCGGGCGGCGTCGGGGTCGAGTACGAGCAGAAGGAGCGAGGGTGTGGCGGGGGTAGGTTCGATGGGGGGTGCCTCAGTGTTTTCCTGAGGCGGGGCGGAGTCGGGGTGTGGGAGTGCGACGGGGTCGGCTTCGGGGAGGGTGACGGTGAAGGTGGAGCCGATGTTTTCTTCGCTTTGGACGGTGATGGATCCGTTCATGGCTTCGATGAGGCCTTTGGTGAGGGCGAGGCCGATACCGGATCCTTCGATGCCCTGGGTTTCGGCGTCGAGACGATCGAAGGCGGAGAAGATGCGGTGCATTTTGGATTCGGGGATTCCGAAGCCGGAATCACGAATGGTGATGAGGACGGTTTTTGAGTCTGGGTTGCGTTGGGTTGAGACGGAGACATCGCCTTCGGGGCGATTGTATTTGATGGCGTTGGAGAGGAGGTTGATGAGGACTTGCTTAAGGCGTTGGCGGTCGGCGAAGGCGGTGGGCGTGGGGGTTTCGTGGGAGTGGATACGGATGCGAACGTAGTGTCGGTCGGCGAGGGGGCGGAGGAGTTCGGCGGTTTCGAGGAGGAAGGGAGGGAGAGGGATGGGGATGGGTTGGACGGACATGCCTCCGGCTTCGATGCGGGCGATATCGAGGACTTCGTTGATGAGGGAGAGGAGGTGTTCTCCGGCTTTGGAGATGTGATCGATGCTTTCGATTTGTTTGGGGTGATTGGCGCCGAAGCGGAGGAGTTGTGCGAATCCGAGAACGGCGTTGAGCGGGGTTCGGAGTTCGTGGCTCATTCGGGACAGGAAGTCGCTTTTGGCGCGGGAGGCTTGTTCTGCGCGCGAGCGCGCCTCGCGGAGTTGTTCTTCGGATTTTTTTCGGAAGATGGCACCGGAGAGGACGTTTGCGAGGGATTGAAGGAAGAGGGAGTCGTCGCGGGAGAACTGTCTGGGGGAGAGGGAGAAAGCGGTGAGAACGCCGAAGGGTGATTTATCGTTGGAGAGGACGACGCTGATTCCGCTTTTGACGCCGGTGGCGGCGACGGGTCGGCTGGGAGAGAAGCGCGTTTCGGAGGCGATTTCGTTGACGATGATGGTTTGGTTGGAGGTGACGGCGTAGCCTGGTTGGGAGAGGAGGCCTGCGGGAATTTGTTGGTCGTGAAGGTGTTCGGGCCAGCCGGTTGAGGCGAGCAGGAGGAGGTGGCGTTGGTCTTCGGAGAGTTCGCGAACGGAGACGAAATCGACGGTGAGGACGTCGCGGATGAGTTCGACGGCTTGGTGGAAGAGGAGGTTGAGTGGTGTGCCGTCGAGGGCGAGTGCACCGATGCGGGCGATGGCTTCTTGGCGGACGGCTTTGGTTTGGAGTTGGCCGGTGGCTTCGCTGAGTTCGGCGGTTCGTTCGTTGACGCGTTGTTCGAGGGTTTCTTGGGCGCGGATGATGGCTTCGCGGCTTTCCTGTTCGGAGGTGATGTCGTGGAGGAAGCCGATCATGCGGCGTTTTTCTCCGGAGGCGTCTGGGAGGAAGAACCCGACGGAGTGGACGTGAACGAAAGATCCGTCTTTGTGGGTGAATCGGAACTTGAGATCGAGGGGGAGACCGACGGCGACGGTGGACTGAAGGGTTTGGTTGACGCGATCGATGTCTCCGAGGTGGATCATGGAGCGGAAACGGTCGCCGCGGTTTCCGAGGTCTTCGATGGTGTGGCCGAAGACTTTTTCGGGATGGCCGCCGAAGGTGACGTCATCGGTGATGGTGTCCCAGTCGAAGAGGACCTGGCCGGTGGCCATGACGGCGGCTTCGTAGCGGGCGGCCCATTCACGCTGATTTTGTTCGATGCGTTTGCGTTCGGAAACGTCGCGCAGGGTGAGGGAGAGGAACTCGATTCTGCCACTTGCATCAGTTTGTGCGGAAACGAGTTGGGAGACTTGAAGGAGATTTCCGTCGTGGCGTTTGATGGATCCTTCGCCTTCCCAGTTGGTGTTTTTGACGCAGCAGGGGACGGCTTTTTGGATGAAGGTTTGGTAGTCGTCCGGCGGGATGATGTCGCGGATGTGGAGATGGGTTGGGTTGGCGTCGTCCTCGAGGCCAAGGAGCGAGTGTGCGGCGCTGTTGAGGTAGATGATTTGACCGGAGGGGGATGTGACGATGACGAAGTCGGAGGAGTTTTCCATGACCGCAGCGAGGCGGCGGACTTCTTCCTCGGCGTTTCGGCGTGCGGTGATGTCGACCATGACGCCGATGGTTCGGAGGGGTGCGTGGTCTGGGGAGGAGTCGTCGAACTGGGTGGTGGATTTGAGGATGACCCAGCGGGTGGATCCGTCGAAGCGAAGGATTCGTGTTTCGATATCGAGGAGTCCTGATCCGCCGGGGGTTAGGGCTTCGACGACCTTTGGGAGGACTTCGGCGGCATCGTCGGGGTGGAGTTGGTAGGGCCAGGGGCCGACGGGATTTTTTTCGTCGCTGGGGATACCGTAGAGGTCGCGCAGTTCTGGGGACCAGCGGTGGCGTTGGGAGGCTGGTTCGTAGATGAAGGTGCCGACTTGGGCGGCGGCGGCGGCGAGGCGGCGGAGTTCGTCGCTTTGTTGGAGCGCGTGTTCGGCGAGTTTTTTTTGGGTGACGTCGGAGATCACCATGAGGAGTCCGGCGGCTTCCCCCTCGGCGGTATCGACGCGCCGGATTTCCCAGTCGATGAACTGCGTTCCCTCTGCGGTTTGGAGGTCGCCGATGGCCCATCCTTGGAGGTTGTGCGGGGTGCCGGTGGCGAGGGTTTTTGGGGAGAGGGTGAGGACTTGTTGGGAGAGTTCGGCGGTGGAGGGGTGGGTGAGAAGGTGGGCGAGGGGGCGTCCTTCGAGATGTTCGAGGGGAGTGTTGAGGATGGAGGCGCAGGTGTTGTTGGCGCGAAGGATGAGGAGGTTGGCATCGACGAACATGATGCCGATGGGAGAGTACTCAAAGCAGACTCGGGTTTGTTCGGCGCGGAGTCGGCGGCGCTTGGAGGTGCGGTAGGTGTAGGTGAGGTCGGTGAGAGTGACGGAGAGGAGGGCGGGTGTACCGTCGGGTTCGCGGAGGATTTTTCCGTCGATGCGGGCTAGTCTCCGGAGGCGCGGGTTGTTGAGCCAAGCGCGGAAGGAGAAGGTGGGCGCGGATTGAAGTGTGGCGTCGAGGTACGACCGGATTTCGGCGCGCGCCTCGGGGGCGACGAGGGATTCCCAGGAGTGGTCGACGACATCGCGGATATCGAGTCCGACGAGGCGAAGGAGAGCGGAGTTTGCGAAAAGGCAGGTGCCGTCGGGTTTGCCAAGCCAGACGGGGGTGGGGAGAAGTTCGAGGGTTTCGAAGTCGGGTGTGCGCACGGTCAGGAGGGGAAGTGGTCACCCGTCTCGGCTCACAGGTGTTGTTCTTCGGGAGGGAGGAAGGGGCGGAAGCGATTTTTGTCGATGGCCTTCATGTAGGCTTCGTGCGGGGTGACCATGCCTTGTTGGAGTGCGTGCCAGATGGCGTCGTCCATGAACTGCATTCCTTCGTTTTTGCCGGAGATAATGACGTCTTGGAGTTTTTGGGTGGCGCCCTCGCGGATGACTGCGCTGGTGGCGGGGTTGACGACGAGGATTTCGTTCACGGCGACGCGTCCGCTGCCGTTGGCCTTTTTCATGAGGAGCTGTGCTACGACTCCGCGGAGGGAGTTGGCGAGCATGGTGCGCACTTGGGATTGTTGATCGGCGGGGAAGACGTCGATGAGACGGTCGACGGTTTTGCGGGCGTTGTTGGTGTGGAGGGTGCCGAAGACGAGGAGGCCGGTTTCTGCGGCGGTCAGCGCGAGTTGGATGGTTTCGAGGTCGCGCATTTCGCCGACGAGGACGATGTCGGCGTCTTCGCGGAGGGCGGCTTTGAGGCCGACGGGGAAGCTTTTCGCGTGTTCGGGGACTTCGCGTTGGGTGATGGTGGAGCGTTTGTTGGGGTGAACGAACTCGATGGGTTCCTCGATGGTGACGATGTGCCGCGAGTAGTTGGTGTTAATGAAATCGATGAGTGCGGCGAGGGTGGTGGATTTACCGGATCCGGTGGG